>NZ_JAGHWU010000008.1:0-110193 GCF_017746145.1 Xanthomonas sp. D-99
TGAGTTGATCAGACCTTCCCTATATCGCAGCCGCCGACCAGGTGGTGAAAGCTGCCGAGACGCATGCGGACAGCACAGCGGCTTACGCGGATTTCAACGACAAGTTCGGCCAGCTTGAAACCCGCATGGGCGCCATCAGCGAGCGCATCCTGGCCTTGAACGAGGCCAGCCGCCGCCAGGCCGAGCAATACAGCCATCGGGTGATGTGGCAGCAGGGTAGCGCCGTGGTGCTGGCATTAGTGTGCCTGGCGCTGGCGGCCGGCTGGATTCTGCGCTCGGTGTTCGGCCTGCTTGGCGGCGAGCCGCAGCTGGCGATGGCGGCCGCGCAGCACATCGCCGAAGGCCGCCTGGATCAACCGATCCCGGTCGCCGCAAAGCACTCGCGCAGCCTGATGGCCGCCTTGGCGCGCATGCAGCGCGACCTGCGCGAGCGCCTGGAGCGCGAGCGCAGCATCGCGGCCGAGAACCTGCGCATCCGTACCGCACTGGATAACGCTTCCACCGGCATGTATATCGCCGACCCGGATCTCACCATCATCTACACCAATAGTGCGCTGCAAAACCTGCTGCACACCTACGCGGACGATATCCAGGCCTGTGCACCTGCGTTCCATCGCACGGCCAACCTGGTCGGCCAGCCGGTCTCGCTGCTGGAAGTGGGCAACGCACAGGACGCAGAGATCTATCAGCGTCTGGACCGCCAGGGCGCTGCCCAACGCGAGGTGCAGTACCGCACCACCTGCATCGCACAGAACGTTTCGGCAATTCGCGACGACGCCGGCGCGCATCTGGGCTTTGTCTGCGAGTGGCGCGACCGCACGGCCGAGGCGCGCGTGGAAATCGACGTTGCCGACGTGGTGCGTAGCGCCGCTGACGGCGATCTTTCCAAGCGCATCGACAGTGCAGGAAAACAAGGCTTTTTCCTGCAACTGGCGCAACAGCTCAACGCCTTGCTCGATGCCAACGCAGTCAGCATCGCCGAAGTGTCGCGCCTGCTCAGCGCGCTGGCCGACGGCGACTTGAGTGCGCGCATGCAGGGACAATTCCATGGCGTCTTCGCCACGATGCGCGACGACGCCAATACCACCGCCGAGCAACTGGCGCTGGTGATCGGGCGTATCCAGCAGGCCGCCGGCAGCATTCATACCGCCTCCAGCGAGATTGCCGCCGGCAACAACGACCTGTCGCAGCGCACCGAACAACAAGCGGCCAATCTGGAAGAGACTGCCGCCTCGATGGAGGAACTCACCTCCACTGTCAAACAGAATGCCGAGAGCGCACGTCAGGCCAACCAGCTGGCGATCGGAGCGGCTGGCGTGGCTTCGCAGGGCGGCGCGGTGGTGGCGCAGGTGGTCACCACCATGTCCGGCATCGAAGTCTCATCGAAAAAGATCGCCGAGATCATCAGCGTCATCGACGGCATCGCGTTCCAGACCAACATCCTGGCGCTCAACGCCGCCGTGGAAGCGGCGCGTGCCGGCGAACAGGGCCGGGGTTTTGCCGTTGTCGCCTCCGAGGTGCGCACGCTGGCGCAGCGGTCGGCCGGTGCCGCAAAAGAGATCAAACATTTGATCGACGATTCGGTGAGCAAGGTCACCGAGGGCTCGCAGCTGGTGCATCAGGCCGGCACCACCATGGCCGACATCGTCGCCAGCGTGCAGCGCGTCACCGACATCATGGGCGAGATCGCTGCCGCGTCGCAGGAACAGTCGTCGGGCATCGAGCAGGTCAACCTCACCATCACCCAGATGGATGAAGCGACCCAGCAGAACGCCGCGTTGGTGGAGGAAGCCACTGCCGCTGCGCGCACCATGGAAGACCAGGCCAGCCAGCTGGCGCACGCAGTGTCGCGCTTTACCCTGGCCGATGCGCCGTCGCAGGCTGTAACGCCTGCGGCCACGAAGCCCACCGTCGCCGCAGTTTCCCGGTCAAACACGAGCAGCACCCGGGTGCCGAGCGCACGCAAGCCGGTAGTGAACGCGCCCGCAGCCACCGCCGGAAACGACCGCCAGTGGCAGGACTTCTGAGCAAGACCGGTGTGCACCTGCGGCCTGGATGTGGCGCAGTGACGCATCGCGCTGTCTAGCGGCCCTGCGACCCGGCCCCATCGCCGCGACCGCTGTATTGCAGCGTTGGCCGGAACCGGCAGGCGTTTGCGTACCCGTTAATACTTCACAATTAAAGAATGTGGCGTTTCAGCCGTTAGCGTGCTGGATAACGCCGTTAGGCAATGCTCCGGAGCAACTGATGAATAAGTTCAACGACTGGCCGATCCGCCGCAAACTGATGTTTGCCTTCTGTCTGAGTGCCGTACTCACCGCATTACTGGGCGGTTTGGGTTTTTCGCGCATGAAGCAGATGCAGAGCGAAACCACCTTGATCAACCAGGACGTGGTGCCGGTGTTGAGCCGCCTGTCCGAGTTGCGCGGTTTTGCCGGCGAATTCCGCGTCTACGAAGTGGGCCAGTTCCTCAATCTGGAAGACCCGGAGCGCTACGCGTATTTCTTCAAACGCATGGATGAAATCCAGGCCAAGTACGCCGATACCCAGAAGCAGCTTGACGCCAAGATCGGTGCGGCCTCGCCGTTGAAGGCCGAGTACGCCAAGCTGACCGATGCCAGCGCACGCTATTTCGCGGCCAACCAGCAACTGCGCACGCTCTATGCAGAGCCCGACCGCGCCGCTGCGATGGAGTTTTCGCGCAAGCAATCGGGCGAGATCCGCAAGGAACTGTTCGCCTCGGTGGACAAGCTGTATGCACAGCAGTCCAAGGCGCTGGGCGACATGGTTGCTGCCAGCGCCAGCTCGTTCAAGCTGACCAGCGCAGTGCTGCTGATCGGCACCTTGCTGATGGCCGCCTTGTCGGTGAGCTTCGGCTGGTTGATCGCGCGCAGCATCACCAGCCCGATCGCCAAGGCACTGGGCGCCATCCAGGCGGTTTCGCGCGGCGATCTGGGCGTGCAGGTCGGCAAGACCAGCAAGGACGAGATCGGCCAGATGCTCGAGGCCACCGGTGGCATGACCCAGATGCTGCGCCGTTTCTCCGACGAAACCGCGCGCATGTCGCACCTGCATGCTGCCGAAGACATCACCCACCGCATGCCGGAAGATTTCCCCGGCGTCTACGGCAACCTCGCCACCGGCATCAACACGATGATCTTCGAGCATCTCGATGCCATCATCGATGCATTGCGCATCCTCAATCAATATGCCCAGGGCGACCTGAGCGAAGATGCGCGTCGCCTGCCGGCCAGCCGCGCGGTGCTGCATGAAGCAATGGATGCAGCCAAGGCCAGCCTGTTGTCGATCAACACCGAGATCAAGCACCTGGCGCAGGCCGCCGCCTCCGGTGACTTCAGTGCGCGTGGCGATGCACAGCGCTTCAAGTACGACTTCGCCGTGATGGTGTCGGATCTGAACTCGATGATGGAAGTCAGCGACCGCAACCTGGGCAAGCTGTCGCAGCTGCTCGGCGCCGTGGCCGATGGCGACCTGACCGCGCGCATGGACGGGCAATTCCACGGGGTATTCGCACGTCTGCGCGACGACGCCAATGCGACCACCCAGCGCCTGACCGACATCGTGGGCCGCATCAAGCACTCCACCCTGGCCATCAACACGGCCGCCGGCGAGATTGCCGCCGGCAACAACGACCTGTCGCAACGCACCGAGCAGCAGGCAGCCAACCTGGAAGAAACGGCCGCTTCGATGGAAGAGCTCACCTCCACGGTCAAGCAGAACGCCGAGCACGCGCGTCAGGCCAACCAGCTCGCCATCGGCGCGGCAGGCGTGGCATCGCACGGCGGCAACGTGGTCGGCCAGGTGGTCACCACCATGTCCGGCATCGAAACCTCGTCCAAGAAGATCGCCGAAATCATCAGCGTCATCGACGGCATCGCGTTCCAGACCAACATCCTGGCCTTGAATGCCGCGGTGGAAGCGGCACGCGCCGGCGAGCAGGGCCGTGGCTTTGCCGTGGTGGCCTCGGAAGTGCGCACGCTGGCGCAGCGTTCGGCAGGTGCAGCGAAGGAGATCAAGGGGCTGATCGACGACTCGGTCAGCAAGGTGGCCGAAGGCTCGGCACTGGTGAATCAGGCCGGCAGCACCATGGCCGAGATCGTTTCCTCGGTGCAGCGCGTCACCGACATCATGAGCGAGATTTCTGCCGCCTCGCAGGAGCAGTCGGCCGGCATCGAGCAGGTCAACCAGACCGTCACCCACATGGACGAGGCCACCCAGCAGAACGCCGCGTTGGTGGAAGAAGCCACCGCCGCTGCACGCTCGATGGAAGAGCAGGCGCAGCAGCTCACCGAAGCGGTGGCGCAGTTCCGCCTCTCGGCCGAGCTGGAAGCGGTAACCCGTGCCACGCCGGTGGTGCGCCACATCGCTGCCAAGCGCCCGGCTGCTGCCAGCATGCCGGCCAGCAAGCCGCATGCTGCGCGCCCGGCGGGCCGTGCCGCGGCGGCAGTGGCACCGTCCAACGAATCCGACTGGTCCGAGTTCTAAGCGGCGAGACGGCTGCGCTCGCCGCCAGGTGGGCGCGACCGCCGGGGTCTGGCATGTGACCCACCTGCACTGTGGGTCCACCGCCCCCCCCATGGATGGCAGCTGTTCGCAGCATGCCGGCCGTTGCGTTGAACATCCCCACGGTTGAAATAGTCGCCGCCATGCAAGCCGCGCTCTCTGGAGCGCGGCTTTTTTATTGCGTCGCCAGATCAAATAAACCCATCGGCACGACAAAATGGGTTATCCGGATACATTTTATAAATGTATAAAACGAATGATCAGTAGAGCCCGCATTATCCATTGAATATCTTGATGACCTCGATTCAATAAACCATCGGATTATTTCACAAGCCTAAATTGAGTTATATTTTTTTCGATATCGAGGTATTCAGAGAATATACGTGGGCGCCGTTACAGCACATAGCGACAGGTCAGGCGAGTATCGCTGCCGTCAGCGTATCGCTCTTCCCGCTGCTCAACGCTTTCAAGGAACCAGCCATGACTAAGCTTCTCCAACGTTATAACGTCGGCCCACGACTGGCCGCCGCCTTCGCCGTTCTGATCGTGCTGTCGGGGCTGATTGCGTTTATCGGCTATCGTGGCCTGAGCGCGTCGCGTGCGCTGGTGGATCACCTGGTTAATCAGAACATGGTGAAAATCCGCCTGTCCAACACCATGATGAATGCCAACTCCGTCATTGCCACGCAGATTCGCAATGTCGTGTTGCCGACCTCCAACGAGGACAATCTCAAGTTTATCGAAAACATCAAGAATGCCCGTGCAGACTACGTCAAGGCACGCGAGGCCCTGTACGCGACCCCGCCCTCGGAAGAAGGCAGGGAAATTCGTGCAGAAATCGATCGCCGCCGAGAAATCGTCAAGGGCTTGAACGACAAGGTCATCGAGCTGGTGATGACTGGCCACAGCGACGACGCCCTGCCCTTGCTGCTGACCAAGGCTGCACCGGCGATGCAGCAGTGGCAGGACAAGATCGCAGAAAACATCGCGTTGCAGAACAAGCTGGCCGGCGACGCCTCTGCTGCTGCGCTGCAGTCCATGGACGAGTCGCGCAAGTTGCTGATCGGCGGCTCGCTGCTGGTCGTGCTGCTGAGCGGCGCCCTGGGCCTGCTGATCACCCGCAGCCTGACCCAGCCGTTGAGCCGTGCGACCCGCGCTGCCGAATCCATCGCCGGCGGCCAGCTGGATAACGACGTCGACACCCAGTTCAACGACGAGGCCGGGCGCCTGCTCAAGGCGATGAGCAAGATGCAACAACAGTTGCGCAATCTGCTCAGCGCCCAGACCGACATGGCCCGGCGCCATGATGAAGGCCAGATCAGCTACCGCATCGATGCCGATGCGTTCCCAGGCGACTACGGCCGCATGGCCACCGATACCAACAATCTGGTCGCATCGCATATCGCGGTGAAATTGAAGCTTGCGCAGATCATGGGCCGCTACGCCATTGGCGATCTCAGCGAGGATATGGACAAGCTGCCCGGCGAAAAGGCCGTGCTCACCGACACCATGGCGCAGGTCAAATTCAACCTGTCGGCGATGAATACCGAAATCAAGCACCTGGCGACATCGGCGGCCAATGGCGACTTCAGTGCCCGCGGCGATGCCGAGCGTTTCCAGTACGACTTCCGCGTGATGGTGGAAAGCCTCAACACCTTGATGGCCACCGCCGACGGCAATCTGCAATCGCTCTCTGGCTTGTTGCAGTCGATCGCTGCCGGCGACCTCACCGCACGCATGAGTGGCGAGTTCCACGGCGTGTTTGCGCAGATGCGCGACGATGCCAATGCCACCGCCACCCAGCTGGCCGAGATCGTCAGCGGCATCAAGGCCTCTGCCACGTCGATCAGGGGTGCGGCAAGCGAAATCGCCGCCGGCAATCAGGACCTGTCGCAGCGCACCGAACAGCAGGCCGCCAACCTGGAAGAAACCGCTGCCTCGATGGAAGAGCTCACCTCCACCGTCAAGCAGAACGCAGAAAGCGCGCGCCAGGCCAACCAGCTCGCCATCGGCGCGGCCAGCGTGGCCTCGCAGGGCGGCGAGATCGTCAGCAAGGTGGTCGGCACCATGAGCGGCATCGAAGCCTCGTCCAAGAAGATCGCCGACATCATCTCCGTCATCGACGGTATCGCCTTCCAGACCAACATCCTGGCCTTGAACGCGGCTGTGGAAGCGGCACGCGCCGGTGAACAGGGCCGCGGCTTTGCGGTGGTCGCCTCGGAAGTGCGCACGCTGGCACAGCGCTCTTCGGGCGCGGCCAAGGAGATCAAGGACCTGATCGACGACTCGGTGCAGCGGGTGGCCGAAGGCTCGGTACTGGTGCACAGCGCCGGCACCACCATGGGCGAGATCGTGGCCAGCGTGCAGCGCGTCACCGACATCATGAGCGAGATTTCTGCCGCCTCGCAGGAGCAGTCGGCCGGGATCGAGCAGGTCAACCAGACCGTGACCAGCATGGACGAAACCACCCAGCAGAACGCCGCCCTGGTGGAAGAAGCCACCGCCGCGGCACGCGCAATGGAAGAACAGGCCCAGCAACTGACCGAAGCGGTGGCGCTGTTCCGGCTATCGGCCGACGCCGAAGCGGTGACCCGCACCACGCCGGCGGTGCGCCAGATTGCCGCCAAGCGTCCGGCTGCGGTCAACAAGCCGACGATCAAGCCGCACCTCGCACGCCCGACAGCACGCCCCACCGTTGCGTCGGTCGCATCCGAGGCATCCAATTGGGCCGAGTTCTAATGTCGGCCCAAAGACTGCACCTGGACACCGCGTTCGCTAGCGAGCGCGGTGTCTTTTTTTATGGGCGGCGCTTCTGGCACGAGGCGCATCGGCGGGCATCACGCCCGACCCTGCAGCGTGGCAGCGACGTCTTGCGCACGCGCGCGAACGCTGTCATTGCCATGGCAAAGCCTGCATTGGCGCCCCGCGCGGCCCTGGGCGCGCTTGAGCAGCCCCAAGTCGCGAGCACCAGCAGCCTGCATCGGTAGAGCCCGGTTTTTTCGAACATAAATGCCATCCAACTTGCGTGATGGATGTGTGACGAAACCCTTCAGTTGAGAGTGGTTGCGCCGCTAGCTATCTCAGCAATGAGGCACGCATGCGAGCGCGAAAAACGCCTCACTACACCGCGCCACCAACGGCCGATGACGGGGGGCCGAACGGATGGCTCACACAACTCAGATTGTTACCAGCTCAAGGCACATTCGATGAAACAGCTAAGTCTTTCGACACAACTGGCACTGGGCTTCGGCACAGTTGTTCTTGTGCTCTTGATCGTCGCAACGGTGGGGCTACGTGGGCAGTCCCAGCTGTCGGACGCGGTGGCCATGAATGACCACACCTATCAGGTCATCGGCACCGGCCGCGCCATGTCCATTGCCACGGTCAACATCGAAACTGGCGCGCGCGGCTTCTTGCTATCCGGGCAGGACCAGCATCTCACGCCGTACAACAACGGCAAGGTGCAGTTCGAACAGGAATTCGCCAACGCCAAGACGTTGACCGCCGACAACCCGGTGCAGCAGGAACGCCTGCAGCGCCTGCATGCGGCGTATGAGCAGTTCATGGGCTTTGAGGACAACCTGATCGCGCTGCGTGGCAAGAGTAGCGATACCGATCTGTCCGCCTTGCTGACGCAGTTCAAGGCCGGCCATGAACGGGCGGCGATGGGCCAGATCCGTCAGCAGCTGGTCGACTTCGAAGCGCAGGAAAACCAATTGCTGGTCAAGCGCAGCGCGACATTGAAGGCCGCAAAGGCCAGCAGCCGTTGGTCGATGATCATCGGCAGCGGCATCGCCGTGCTGGCGGCGCTGGTCAGCGGCGGGTTGATCCGTCGTCGCCTGGTCAATCGCCTGGGCACCGCCTCGCACGTGGCCGATTCCATCGCCGCTGGCAATCTGTCGGTCAGCGTGGACAGCAGCGGCACCGATGAAACCGGTCGCCTGCTCTCCAGCATGAGCAAGATGCAGCAGCAGTTGCAGAAGGTCTTGCACGGCCAGCAGGAAATGAAACGCCGGCACGATCAGGGCGAGCTGAACTTCCGCCTGGACGAAGCAGCGTTTCCTGGCGACTACGCCACCATCGTGCGCGGCAACAACGACCTGGCTGCCTCGCATGTGGCAGTGATGATGCGGCTGGCGCAGATCATGGGCCAATACGCGGTCGGCGACCTGCGCGAAGACATGGAAGCCCTGCCCGGCGACAAGGCCGTGCTCAGCGACACCATGGCCAAGGTCAAGGGCGACTTGTCTTCGGTCAATCACGCCATCAAGCATCTTTCCCAATGCGCCGCCAATGGCGACTTCAGCGCCCGCGGCGATGCCGAAAACTTCCAGCACGACTTCCGCGTGATGGTGGAAAGCCTCAACACCTTGATGGCCACCGCCGACGGCAACCTGCAGTCGCTCTCGGGCTTGTTGCAGGCGATCGCCGCCGGCGACCTCACCGCGCGCATGAGTGGCGAGTTCCACGGCGTGTTTGCGCAGATGCGCGACGATGCCAATGCCACCGCCGTGCAGCTGGCCGAGATCGTCACCGGCATCAAGGCGTCGGCCATCTCGATCAAGGGCGCGGCCAGCGAAATCGCTGCCGGCAACAGCGATCTGTCGCAGCGCACCGAACAGCAGGCCGCCAGCCTGGAAGAAACTGCCGCCTCGATGGAAGAGCTCACCTCCACCGTCAAGCAGAACGCCGAAAGCGCACGCCAGGCCAGCCAGCTCGCCATCGGCGCGGCCAGCGTGGCCACGCAGGGCGGCGAGATCGCAGGCCAAGTGGTCGAGACCATGGCCGGCATCGAAGCCTCGTCGAAGAAGATCGCCGACATCATCTCCGTCATCGACGGCATCGCCTTTCAGACCAATATCCTGGCCTTGAACGCCGCGGTGGAAGCGGCGCGTGCCGGCGAGCAAGGCCGCGGCTTCGCCGTGGTGGCTTCTGAAGTGCGCACGCTGGCCCAGCGCTCTTCCGGCGCCGCCAAGGAGATCAAGGACCTGATCGCCGACTCGGTCGAACGTGTGGCCGCCGGTTCGGTGCTGGTCAATACCGCAGGCAGGACCATGAGCGAGCTGGTGACCAGCGTGCAGCGCGTCACCGACATCATGGGCGAGATCTCCGCGGCCTCGCAGGAACAGTCGGCCGGCATCGAACAGGTCAACCAGACCGTCACCCAGATGGACGAAACCACCCAACAGAACGCCGCGCTGGTGGAAGAAGCCACCGCCGCCGCGCGCTCGCTGGAAGAACAGGCGGTCGGATTGACCGAGGCCGTGGCGGTCTTCAAGACCGAACAAGGCACCGCCAGCACTGTCCGCACGGCATCGGTCGCCAAGGCCGCGCCCGCCGTGCGCGCCAAGCTGACCTTGATCGCCGGCACCGCAGCTGCCAAGCCACGCGCGGTCGCTGCATCGACGACCGTCGAGACCAGCTGGCAGGAGTTCTGACCAACACGCACTGGCGTCGGTGAGAATGCTCACCGACGCCATCTGCGCCAGGCAACCGCTCCACACATCCGTCGTTGGAACACGCAGGGCCCGATCGCGCACATGCAACCGCATGTGCTAGATCGGGCCCTCATTGCATTGACGGGCCCCGCTGGCGATGGGCCAGACTGCTGCGCCTGGATCACGTCGAACCGCCAAGGCGACACTCGCCTGCAGCCGATGCCGCCGGCAGGCGTCGGCTAGCGCGCGCACTTTCTGATCAGTCGCTTTCCGAGACCAACCGGAACGCCAGCCGCGTGCCGGCACTGGCGCCACGACCGGCATGCACGTCGGGCGCCCTTCCCTGCGCACGCGCGTTCATCGCCGCGGCACCTCACCCGGCATGGCCTTGCATCGGCAAACGTCGCTGCCCGCTTCCGTGAATGATGCCAGCTATAACAAACGCTAAATAGCGAGCTCAAGTATACGACCGGGTCGCCGCTACCTGCCCTGCAATCGGGACGGAGCCGACGCGGGCTACCAGTGCCAGCGCCGGGCGTCATGCAGCCGTCCTAGCTTGCAGCGGATGCCGACCGTGATCGTGAGGCCGCCGCCGTTGCCTCGAACCGCCTCCTTCTCCTCCTTCCCAGCAGGTATGTTTCATGATCGGCTTTCTCCAACGCTATAACGTCGGCACCCGCCTTTCGGCCGCATTTGGCTTTCTGATCCTGCTCTCCTGCGGCCTGGTGGCCGCTGGCCTGATGACCCTGGCGCAAGCGCGCGGGCGTATGGAGTCGATCGTCAAACACAATATGGCGATCCTCGAATATGTCGGCGAGATGCGCAGCGCCAGTGCAGCTATTGCGATCAATCTGCGCAACATCGTGCTGCCGACCACGCAGGAAGAAAACCTCGGTTTTGCCAAGGTGATCGAGGAACAGCGGCAGAACTACAACCAGAACCGCGAAAAGCTCTACGCCCGCCCGCCGTCCAACGCTGCCGGCGCGGAGATGCGTCGACAGATTGATATTGCGCGCGAAAAAGCGCGTATCGCCAATCAGCAGGTCATGGACCTGGGCTTGAACTACAAGCCCGATGAGGCACTCAAGGTGTTGATGCAGCAGGCGGTACCGGCGAACCAACAATGGCAGGCCGCACTCGATGCGTACGCTGCGCGCCAGCGCAGCCGTGGCGCCGCCGCTTATGACGATGCCAATACCGCCATGGACTATGGCCGGGCGTTGCTGATCGCCGGCGGCATTGCGGTCATCGTGATCAGCGGCCTGCTGGCCTGGCTGATCACCCGCAGCCTGACCCAGCCCTTGAACCGCGCCACCCGTGCCGCCGAGGCCATCGCCGAGGGCCGCCTGGACAGCGATGTGCACACCACCGCCACCGACGAGCCCGGCCGGCTGCTCAGCGCCATGGCCAAGATGCAGACGCAGTTGCAACGTTTCTCCAGCGAAACCACGCGGATGATCGAGCTGCACGCCGACAAGGACATCGGCCACCGCATGCCGCAGGACTTCCCCGGCGTGTACGGCGACTTGAGCAAGGGCATCAACACCATGATGTTCGAGCACCTGGACGCCATCGTCGATGCCATCGAAGTGCTCAACGAATACGCCCGCGGCGATCTGCGCCGCGATGCACGGCGCCTGCCGGGCAGCCGCGCGGTGCTGCACGAATCGATGGATGCGGCCAAAGCCAGCCTGCTGGCGATCAATACCGAGATCAAGCGCCTGGCCAGCGCGGCGGCTGCCGGCGACTTCAGCGCACGCGGCGATGCGCAGCGGTTCGAGCACGATTTCCTGCGCATGGTGCAGGACCTGAACGCGATGATGGAGGTCAGCGACACCAGCCTGGGCACCTTGTCGGCGCTGTTGCAGTCCATCGCCGCCGGCGATCTCACCGCCCGCATGCACGGCAACTTCCACGGTGTGTTCGCCAAGATGCGCGACGACGCCAACGCCACCACCGAACAGCTCACGCGCATCGTGCTGCGGATCCAGGGCGCGGCCGGCAACATCGGCGCGGCCACCGGCGAAATCGCCGCCGGCAACCAGGATCTGTCGCAGCGCACCGAACAACAGGCCGCCAACCTGGAAGAGACCGCGGCCTCGATGGAAGAGCTCACCTCCACCGTCAAGCAGAACGCCGAAAGCGCACGCCAGGCCAACCAGCTCGCCATCGGCGCCGCCCGCGTCGCTTCGCAAGGCGGCGAGATTGCCAGCAAGGTGGTCGAGACCATGAGCGGGATCGAGTCTTCGTCCAAGAAAATCGCCGACATCATCAGCGTCATCGATGGCATCTCGTTCCAGACCAACATCCTGGCACTCAACGCCGCGGTGGAAGCGGCGCGCGCCGGCGAACAAGGCCGCGGCTTTGCCGTGGTGGCCAGCGAAGTGCGTACGCTTGCGCAGCGCTCCACCGCAGCGGCCAAGGAGATCAAGAGCCTGATCGACGATTCGGTGCAACGGGTGGCCGAAGGCTCGCTGCTGGTGCACAGCGCCGGCACCACCATGGCCGAGATCGTGTCCAGCGTGCAGCGCGTCACCGACATCATGGGCGAGATCTCCGCGGCCTCGCAGGAGCAGTCGGCCGGCATCGAGCAGGTCAACCAGACCGTCACCCAGATGGACGAAACCACCCAGCAGAACGCCGCGCTGGTGGAAGAAGCCACCGCCGCCGCCCGTGCACTGGAAGAACAGGCGCTCGGATTGACCGAGGCAGTGGCGGTCTTCAAGACCGACAGCAACGACGCATCGCGTGCAGCATCACCACGCCCGGCAGCAACGCCGGCGCTTGCGGCCAAGGCGGTGGCAGCCGGCCGCGCTCCTGCCGCCAAGCTGCGCGCCGTGGTCGCTGCGCCCGGCAACGACAGTAGCTGCAAGAGTTCTGAACAGGTCGCCAGCCCTGACTGAACCGGACTGGTCGGCAGCGCTGCCGACCCGCTAAAGGCGTACACGTCGTTAGCCGATAGCCTGCTTACATCCATGAGACGCATCAATGACCACCTCACCCACGCTGTCGTCGCAGACCGTTCCAGCTTCGCCACGCCGCTGGACCAGCCGTTGGGATGACCTGGCCATCGCCAGGAAACTCGGCATCATCGGCGTGCTTGCGTTGGTGGGGCTGGTCATTCCGGTGCTGCTCTATCGCGGCAAGCTCAACGAAAGCGTCGCCATCAGCAGCAACGAATTGCGCAGCTATGCGCCGCTTGGCCAAATGCTGGGCCTGATCACCGACCTGCACGCAGCCCACGTCGATAGCGGCAGCGCCGCCAAAGACGCCGCGCAGCGCGCCGAGCGCGATCTCACCCAACTGCTCGCCACCACGGCCAATCTTCCCGGCTTCGAACGCAGCCAGAAGCAATTGCTGGCCCTGCAGCAGCGCCACGTTGCAGGTGCCGCGGCGCAGGGCTACGCCGCCGTGAGCGAACAGGCCTTTGCCGCGCTCGATGCATTGCGCGACGACAGCCAGCTGGTCTACACCCCATACATCGAAAGCTATCACCTGGTGGTGTCCACGCTGATCTACAGCCCCGAGACCACCGAATCGCTGACCCGTCTGGACGCCGCCAGCGATCCCTCGCAGGCGGGCGACAGCTGCGCGAGCAGCTCGATCAGCTTGCCCGAAACCATGTGCGTTTCCGCCATGAGCTGGACAAGGCGATGGGCCTGTTGGAACAGCCCGACGCTGCGCTGGCCGATGCCGCCAAGGTCGAAGCCACACAGTCACGCGCCGCACTGGCCGCACTGGGTACCGCCTTGGACGGCAGCGATGCCAAGGCGGACGCCCAATGGAATGCCGCACTCGATGCGCTTGGCCAGAGCATGCGGGAACTCAGCAACGTCTCCCTGCAGGCGCTGCAGCGGCAATCCGAGCGCCACCTGGTCGACGCACGCAACGCGATGTGGCAAGCGATCGCCGGCCTGTCGGTCCTGGCGCTGCTGATCGCCGCGCTGGGCTGGTACACCTTGTCGCGCCTGACCCACAATGTGCGCCGCGCCGCGACGGTGGCCGCCAATATCGCGCAGGGCCAGCTGGACGATCAGGTCGGTGCCGCCGGCCGCGACGAAACCGGTCAATTGCTCGACACCATGCGCCAGATGCAAGGGCAGCTGCAGCGCGTCCTCAGCGCGCAAAGCGAAATGGCGCAGCGCCACGATGCCGGCCAGATCAGCTACCGCATGCAGGCAGACAGTTTTCCCGGTGCCTACGCCACCATGGTGCGCGCCACCAATGCGCTGGTGGGCTCGCACATCGCGGTCAAGATGCAACTTGCGCAGATCATGTCGCGCTACGCGATCGGCGACCTGAGCCAGGACATGGACCGTCTGCCCGGCGAAAAAGCCGTGCTCACCGACACCATGGATACGGTCAAGGCCAACCTGTCGGCGATGAACAGCGAGATCAGGCTGCTCGCGCAGGCCGCAGCCAATGGCGATTTCAGCGTGCGCGGCGATGCACAGCGCTTCCAGTACGATTTCCGCGCGATGGTGGACAGCCTCAATCAATTGATGGCCACCTCCGATGCGAATCTGCAGGCGCTCTCGACGGTATTGCAGGCGATCGCGGCAGGCGACCTCACCGCCCGCATGCACGGCGACTTCCACGGCGTGTTCGCGCGCATGCGCGACGATGCCAATACCACCGTGACCCAGCTGGCCAATATCGTCGGGCGCATCCAGCAGTCCACCAATGCCATCAACGACGCCGCCGGCGAAATTGCCACCGGCAATCAGGATTTGTCGCAACGCACCGAACAGCAAGCGGCCAATCTGGAAGAAACCGCTGCCTCGATGGAAGAACTCACCTCCACCGTGCGCAACAACGCCGAGCATGCGCGCCGCGCAAACCAGTTGGTGGTTGGTGCGGCCACGGTCGCCTCGCAAGGCGGTGCGGTGGTGGGTGAGGTCGTGGGCACCATGGCCGGCATCCAGGCTGCGTCCAAGAAGATCGCCGACATCATCAGCGTCATCGACGGCATCGCCTTCCAGACCAATATCCTCGCCTTGAACGCGGCGGTGGAAGCGGCACGTGCCGGCGAACAAGGGCGTGGTTTTGCCGTGGTGGCCAGTGAAGTGCGCACGCTGGCGCAACGCTCGGCCGGTGCGGCAAAGGAGATCAAGCAACTGATCGAGGATTCGGTCAGCCGGGTCGAACACGGCAGCCAGTTGGTGGGCCAGGCCGGTCGCACCATGCAGGACATCGTCGATTCGGTGCAGAACGTCACCACCATCATGCATGAGATCAGCGAGGCCTCGCAGCAGCAGTCGCAAGGCATCGAACAGGTTGGCCAGACCGTCGCGCAGATGGATCAGGCCACCCAGCAGAACGCCGCGCTGGTGGAAGAAGCCACCGCCGCCGCCCGTTCGATGGAAGAGCAGGCGCAGCAATTGCGCGATGCCGTTTCGGTGTTCCAGTTGCAGGCCGAGCCTGCGCGCAGCCGCCTGGGCCACGCCGCCTGAGGCAACGCCTGGCGGCAGGTCTGCCTGGGACGCTGCGCGCACGCCCGCGTCCCACCTGATCAGTCCCCGCTGCCTGCATCTGTCAGGCAACGGCGTAGCGTTTGCACATCACCAACGCGCACGCGTTTGGCCCAGTGCCACCAGCAGCTCTCCTGCGAATGCGCCGGCATCGATCGGCCCTGCGCGATGGCGCACATGCAACTACACGCCAAGCCATCCGTCCTGTATCCAAGTGCCTGAGCGGCTGTCAGGACCGTGAGCAGGAAGTGAAGACGCGATCTTCCCGAGCCATCGGGATGCCCCTGCTGACAGGCCTTTCCAGGCGGTTGTGCACACCAGGCTCACCTCGGTGACGCCGAACCATACGCGTGGGGCCTAGCGAGTTCAGCAGCACTGCCAGCGCGCCGTTACCAACCTCAAGCACGCGTACCTGCCCTGCAATCGCTGGCGTTGCGACCTTGGATGTCGCAACGCTCGATGGATCGGCTCGACGCGCGCCCGCTTCGGCGCCATCCGCGCACTCCGTACGCCTCGCCGCCTAGCGCACTGCCCCTTTCCTGCCCATCGCTCTCGAGATCCCAACATGACTGCTCTTCTTCAACGCTACAACGTCGGCAAGCGCCTGGGCTTTGCCTTCGGCACGCTGATCCTGCTGTCCTGCGCGCTGGTCGTCGCTGGCCTGTACACACTGGCGCAGGCCCGCCAGACCCTGGATACGCTCACCAACCGCAACATGGTGATCGTCCAGCGGCTGCAGGAAATGAACAACGCGGTGTCGGTAATTGCCGTGCAGTTGCGCAATATCGTGCTGCCGACCAGCGATGCGGAAAATCGCCGCTTCGCCGCGATCATCGAAGAGCAGCGCAGCATCTACAAGGAAGCACGCGACAAGCTCTACACCTTCTCGGCAACGCCTGCGGCCCAGGCGCTGCGTGAAAGCATCGACGCGAACAACAAGGCGGCCCGCGCGCTCAACCAACGGGTGATCGACCTGGGTCTTGCCGGCAAGTCGGACCAAGCCCTGCCCTTGCTGTTGCAGCGTGCCGCACCGGCCACGCAGGCATGGCAGGACAAACTGCTGGAATATTCGGCGCTGCAGCGCCAGCGCGCCCAGGAAGCCAATGCGCTGGCTACCACGGCGATGGCCCGCGGCCGTGCCATGTTGATCGGTGGCGGCCTGGCGGTGGTGCTCATCAGCAGCGTGCTCGCATGGCTGATCACCCGCAGCCTGGTGGTTCCGCTGACGCGCGCCACCCGCGCCGCCGAAGCCATTGCCCAAGGCAAGTTGGACAACGACGTCAGCACGCACTCCAACGACGAAACCGGCCGCCTGTTGCACGCCATGGACGGCATGCAGGGCCAGCTGCGCAACCTGATTTCCGCACAGCTGGGCATGGCCAAGCGCCATGAAGAAGGCCAGATCAGCTTCCGCATGGATGCCGGCGCATTCCCCGGCGATTTCGGGCGCATGGCCAATGACACCAACGAGCTGGTGGCCGCGCACATCAAGGTGAAGATGCAGACCATCCACCTGATCGAGCGTTATGCCATCGGCGACCTTTCCGAAGATATGCAGCAGTTGCCCGGCGAGAAGGCGGCCATTACCGCGGCGATGAACCAGGTCAAGCACAACCTGTCGACCATGAACACCGAGATCAAGCAGCTGGCGCAGGCTGCGGCCAATGGCGACTTCACCGCGCGCGGCAATGCCGAGCAGTTCCAGTTCGATTTCCGCATCATGGTGGAAAGCCTCAACACCTTGATGGCCACCGCAGACGGCAACCTGCAATCGCTCTCGGGCTTGTTGCAGTCGATCGCTGCCGGCGACCTCACTGCGCGCATGAGCGGGCAATACCAGGGCGTGTTCGCGCAGATGCGTGACGACGCCAATGCCACTGCCGAACAACTGGCCAGCATCGTCGGCCGCATCCAGATCGCAGCCGATGCGATCGGTCTGGCCTCGGGCGAAATCGCCTCCGGTAACCAGGATCTGTCGCAGCGCACCGAGCAGCAGGCCGCCAACCTGGAAGAAACCGCGGCCTCGATGGAAGAGCTGACCTCCACCGTCAAGCAGAATGCCGAACATGCCAGCCAGGCCAACCAGCTCGCCATCGGCGCCGCTGCGGTCGCCTCGCAAGGCGGCGATGTGGTGGCGAAGGTGGTCACCACCATGTCCGACATCCAGGGCTCGTCCAGGAAGATCGCCGAGATCATCAGCGTCATCGACGGCATCGCGTTCCAGACCAATATCCTGGCCTTGAACGCGGCAGTGGAAGCAGCGCGTGCCGGCGAACAGGGCCGCGGTTTTGCGGTGGTCGCCTCCGAGGTGCGCACGCTGGCGCAGCGTTCGGCCGGTGCTGCCAAGGAGATCAAGCACCTGATCGACGACTCGGTGGAAAAGGTCACGCAAGGGGCCACCCTGGTCGATCAGGCCGGCACCACCATGGCCGAGATCGTCGCCAGCGTGCAGCGCGTCACCAACATCATGGGCGAGATCTCCTCGGCCTCGCAGGAGCAGTATGCGGGCATCGAGCAGGTCAACCAGACCGTGACCCAGATGGACGAAACCACCCAGCAGAACGCCGCATTGGTGGAAGAAGCCACCGCCGCCGCACGCGCGATGGAAGAACAGGCGCAGCAGCTGACCGAAGCGGTGGCGGTCTTCAAGGTGGCTGCGCATGCACCGTTGGCGCGTCGGTTGTCGGCCATTGCCAGCGCCCCGGCCAATGCCCGCTTCGCACCACGCCCGGCAGCACGCGTCACCCCGGCGGCCGCGTCGCCACGTCGCAGTCCTGCGGGCAACGCCACATCGGCCGCAGAGCTGGGCGATTGGCAGGAGTTCTGATCGCAAGGGCAGCCTCACGCACGGCAGTCGGTTGCGAACGACTGCCGTGCCGATTGCCGAGACCAGCTGTATCAAGCGTCAGGGCTCACGCGATCGATTGCAGGCAGCGCCGATAACGCTGCTTTGCCGACACGCAAAGTGGGCGCAATGGATCTTCCCAGCCTGCCAGCGCAACCGCATTCCACCTTTTAAAGCCGAGCGATTTTCATGACCTCTCTTTTGCTGCGCTTCAATGTCGGGCCACGCCTGGCTGCCGCCTTTACCGTGCTGATCCTACTGTCCGGGTTCATCGCCTTCATCGGCTATCGCGGGCTGACCTCTGCACGTGCGCTGGTGGATGCCCTGGTGCACCAGAACATGACCAAGATCCGCCTCTCCAACGACATGATGAATGCCAACTACGTCATCGCCGCGGAGCTACGCAACGTCGTGTTGCCGACCAGCAACGAAGACAATCTGAAATTCATCGCATCCATCAAGCAGGCACGCGCCGACTACGCGAAGGCGCACGATGCGCTGTATGCCATTCCGTCTTCGCCGCAGGGCATCGGCATCCGTACCGAGATCGACCGCCTCGGGCAGCCCGTGCGCGACTTGAACAACAAGGTCGTCGACCTGGTGATGTCTGGCCACAGCGATGAAGCATTGCCGCTGATGCTCACCCAGGCCGCACCTGCGATGCAGAAATGGCAGGACAAGATCGGCGAGAACATTGCCCTTCAGGACAAGCTCGCCTCCGAAGCAGCCGAAGTGGCGCTGCAGTCGATGGACGATTCGCGCAAGTTGCTGGTCGGCGGTTCGCTGCTGGTGGTAATGCTGAGCGGCACGCTGGGCTTGCTGATCACCCGCAGCCTCACCCGGCCACTCAGCCGCGCCACCCGCGCCGCCGAAGCGATTGCCGAGGGCAAGCTCGATAACGCCGTGCATAGCGATGCCGGCGACGAAACCGGCCGTCTGTTGCAGGCCATGGACACGATGCAGTCGCGGGTGCGCAACCTGATCACCGCCCAGCTGGACATGGCCAAGCGCCACGATGCCGGCCAGGTGAGCTTTCGCATGGATGCCGGCACGTTTCCGGGCGACTACGGCCGCATGGCCGGCGACACCAATGCACTGGTCGACAGCCACATCCAGGTCACCGCGCGCCTGGCGCAGATCATGGGCCGCTATGCGAT
This sequence comes from Xanthomonas sp. D-99, assembly GCF_017746145.1. NCBI lineage: Bacteria > Pseudomonadati > Pseudomonadota > Gammaproteobacteria > Lysobacterales > Lysobacteraceae > Xanthomonas > Xanthomonas sp. D-99. Next base: position 19,436 of record NZ_JAGHWU010000008.1, read on the forward strand.
CGGCGACCTCAGCGACGACATGGACGCCCTGCCCGGCGAACAGGCCAAACTCACTCAGACCATGGCGCAGGTCAAACACAACCTGGCCGCGATGAATCGGCAGATCAAGCAGCTGGCGCAGGCCGCTGCGGCCGGCGACTTCAGTGCACGCGGCGACGCAGCGCAGTTCCAGTACGACTTCCGCATTATGGTCGAGAGCCTCAACCAGCTGATGGCCACTGCCGATGGCAGCCTGCAGGCGTTGTCGGGCATGTTGCAGGCCATTGCTGCGGGCGATCTCACTGCGCGTATGGATGGACAATTCCAGGGCGTGTTCGCGCAGATGCGCGACGATGCCAATGCCACGGTCACGCAACTGGCCGGTATCGTCGGGCACATCCAGACCTCGGCCGTCTCGATCAATGCGGCTGCCAGCGAAATTGCCGCCGGCAACAACGACCTGTCGCAGCGTACCGAACAGCAGGCCGCCAACCTGGAAGAAACCGCGGCCTCGATGGAAGAGCTCACCTCGACCGTGAAGCAGAATGCCGAAGGTGCACGCCAGGCCAATCAACTGGCGATCGGTGCGGCCAGCGTCGCGTCGCAAGGTGGCGAGGTCGTCGGCAAGGTCGTCGACACCATGGCTGGCATCCAGGCCTCGTCCAAGAAGATCGCCGACATCATCACCGTCATCGACGGCATCGCGTTCCAGACCAACATCTTGGCCTTGAATGCCGCAGTGGAAGCGGCGCGTGCCGGCGAGCAGGGCCGCGGCTTTGCCGTGGTGGCCAGTGAGGTACGCACGCTGGCGCAGCGTTCGGCGGCCGCCGCCAAGGAGATCAAGGATCTGATCGGCGACTCGGTGCAGCGCGTCACCGACGGCTCGCTGCTGGTGGACCAGGCCGGCCGCACCATGGCCGAAATCGTCTCATCGGTGCAGCGCGTCACCGACATCATGGGCGAAATTTCCGCCGCGTCGCAGGAACAATCGGCCGGCATCGAACAGGTCAACCTCACCGTCACGCAGATGGATGAAGCCACCCAACAGAACGCTGCCCTGGTGGAAGAAGCCACTGCCGCTGCGCGCGCGATGGAAGAACAGGCACAGCAACTCACCGAAGCGGTGGCGGTCTTCAAGGTCGATGCGAACGCGCCGGTGGCGCGCAGGTTATCGGCCATCGCCGGCGCAGTGGGCCACCAGCGGCCGGCAACGCGCCCGGCTGCACGTGTCGCCGTGGCCGCGGCGACACCGCCGCGCGTGGCGGTCGGTGCAACCGCATCGACCGTTGGCGATGTCAATTGGCAGGAGTTTTAAGCCGCAGCGCCAGAGCGCACCGGTCGCCGGCAGCGGTGGGCGACCGGCACAGACACCGGGATCGTTTTTAGAGCGGCTAACAAAAAGTAGCGAGCAGTCGTCAGGTGGGTGCGGACGGCGCGGAGGAGCCGGCGTGACGCGCGGTACATGCCGTTTCCGAGCACCGGCCGCGCCCGCCTGGCAGCTGCACAGTAGTTTGTTAGCTGCTCTTAGTCCCTGTGGTGCAATCGGCCGCCGTCCTCATCGTCACCCGGTCGCGGCTGCCGATGCACGTTTCACGTAACACCGTTGTCCAGCCACACACACACATTTTGAGAGCCTTTGATCCGCGCTCCGCAGATCTTGTGGGCCGCTTCCCTTGCGAGGGGAAGCGGCCCTTTTTTGTGCTGCCCTCCCTGTGCGGCAACCGATAAACCGCATGCGCAATTTTCAGGCAGAGCGATGCGTAGGAACCGAGGCATGAGAGACAATTCCAAGCCCAGGGCGCAACCGCTCGACGGCTATGCAGCCATCGCACTGGTTGCCCAAGATGGTGCTCCGATGGCAGCAGCAAGGCGTGCTTTTCGCCAGCCATACGCGGCCCGTCGAGACACTCAAGAGCACCCTAATTTCACTCGAAATTTACAATTGCCAGTAACAAGACGTGCGGTGTGAAACCGCTTTCAGCCATCGAATGCTGAATGGAACGCCCAATTTTGTGCTGATTTCAACGGTAACAGTCAATTTTCAGCATAAACGGCCGCTACCAAGTTCACGCATTCGTAACGCCCTCCCCCGGGCAAGGCCGATTCCTCATGCATTCCTTCAACCGCCTCTCGGTCGGTACGCGGCTCTCCGCATTGCTTACGCTGGTCATTGCCACCTCGCTAGGGCTGTTGGCCCTGACCATCTATCGCCAGTCCGCGGGCGATATCGAATCGCAGGTCAAGGCCGAACTGCGTTCCAGCACCCGGCTGATGCAGCAGTCGGTGGCGATGTACGACGTCACCCTCAGCGAAGGCACCCAGCGTCTGGGCAGCGTGTTCGACGACATGCTCCCCGCCGGCGCGCGCGAACTCGATAGCGCCAGCACGGTGACCATCGGCCAACAGAACACCCCGTCGCTGCGTGCCGGCAAGCAGGCACTGAATCTCAATGTCGACGCCGTGGACCGCTTTGCCAAGGCGACCGGCGGCGTTGCCACGATCTTCGCCCGTACCGGCGACGACTTCGTGCGCATCACCACCTCGCTGCGTAACAAGCAGGACGAACGCGTCATCGGCACCCTGCTCGATCGCAAGGGCAAGGCCTACGCCGCCCTGTCGCAAGGCAAGAGCTTCACCGGCCAGGCGCAGCTGTTCGGCGAGCAGTACATGACCCATTACCAGCCGCTGCGCGATGCCGCCGGCGAGGTCATTGGTGCGCTGTTCGTCGGGCGTAACTACACCCAGGGCCTGGCCGCGCTCAAGGCCCAGGTCAGCACTACCAAACTGGGCCAGGACGGCTATTTCGTCATCGTCGACATGGCGCCGGGCGATCATCAGGGCCAGGTCATCGCGGCCCCGCCGGGCACCCCGGCCACACTGGCGGCACTGGTGCCGGCCGAACAACAGGCCCTGTTGCAGGCAGTGCTGGACGGCAAGCAGCCCAGCGCCAACCTGCAGCTGCGCGATGCCAAGGGCACCAGCCAGGCGTTCGAAGTCACCGCACAGCGCTATGCGCCGTGGCAGTGGGCGGTGATCGGCGCGCAGCCGCGCAGTGCCATCGACGGTCCGCTGGACGCACTGATGGGCAGCATGCTGCTGTTCTCGCTGGTGGTGCTGGCACTGTGCATCGCGGTGGTATTCATCGCCGCGCGCAAGATGGTCACCGGCCCGCTGCTGGCAGTGGAACGCGTGCTCGGCGACGTGGCGGCCGGCCGCCTGGACAACCCGATCGAAATCGACCGGCATGACGAACTCGGCCGCCTGCTGCTCAACGCGCGCACCATGCGCGACGACCTGCGCGCGCGCCTGGAACGCGACCACCTGATCGCCAGCGAAGCACTGCGCGTGCGCACCGCCTTGGACGACGTCAGCACCAATGTGATGATCGCCGATGCCGAGCGCCGCATCATCTACGTCAATCGCCCGCTGCAGCGCATGCTGTCGGAAATGCAGGACGTCCTGCGAGACGATCTGCCCAACTTCGATGCCACGGCATTGAGCACGACCCGCATCGACCAGTTCCATCGCAATCCCGAGCAATCACGCCTGCTGGATCAACTCAAGAGCACGCACACCGCACAGATCGAAATCGGCGGCCGCATCGTGCAGGAAGTGGTCAGCCCGGTCGTGGCTGCGACCGGCGAGCGCATGGGCTATGTGGTCGAATGGAGCGACCGTACCCAGGAAGTGCAGGTGGAACAGGAAGTCGCGCACGTGGTGGAGGCCGCCGCCGCCGGCGACCTCAGCGAACGGATCGACGTGCGCGGCAAGCATGGCTTCCTGTTGCTGCTGGCTCAACAGCTCAACACGCTGCTGGACAACAACGCCGACGGCCTGTCGCGCGTCTCCGCCCTGCTCTCGTCACTGTCGCAAGGCGATTTGACCGCACGCATGGACGGCGCGCTGCAGGGCGTATTCGCCACGATCCGCGACGACGCCAATGCCACCGCCGACCAGTTGGCCGGTATCGTGCGCCGCATCAAGGACGCTTCGCTGACGATCAATTCGGCCGCCACCGAGATCGCCACCGGCAACGGCGACCTGTCGCGTCGCACCGAACAGCAAGCGGCCGCGTTGGAAGAAACCGCAGCCTCCATGGAAGAACTCACCGCCACCGTCAAGCAGAACGCCGACAACGCCGACCAAGCCAATCGCCTGGTGCTGGATGCTGCCGGTGTGGCGGCAAAGGGCGGCGACGTCGTGAACCGCGTGGTGACCACCATGGCCGATATCGACGCCTCGTCGAAAAAGATTGCCGAGATCATCAGCGTCATCGACGGCATCGCCTTCCAGACCAATATCCTGGCCTTGAACGCGGCGGTGGAAGCGGCGCGTGCCGGCGAACAGGGCCGTGGTTTTGCCGTCGTGGCCTCGGAGGTTCGCACGTTGGCACAGCGCTCGGCCGGCGCGGCCAAGGAGATCAAGCACCTGATCGAAGACTCGGTGACCCGCATCGGCAACGGCGCGGCACTGGCTTCCGAAGCAGGCAGCACCATGCAGCAGGTGGTGACCTCGGTGCAGCGCGTCACCGACATCATGGGCGAAATCACCAGCGCTTCGCGCGAACAGGCCGCAGGCATCACCCAGGTCAACCAGACCGTCACCCAGATGGACGAAACCACCCAGCAGAACGCCGCGCTGGTGGAAGAAGCCACCGCCGCCGCACGCTCGATGGAAGACCAGGCCGCACAGCTGGTCGATGCGGTCGCAGTGTTCCGCCTGGAGCCGCAGGACCGCCTCAGTACCCTGCTGGCCAATGCACGCCACGCCTATAGCTGAGACGGCAACACGACGACCTGCAGCAACGTCGCAGCGTCGAGTGCGCGGTGCCCTCACCGCTCGCGGGACACGCCGCGAACCCGTCCATGGTGGCTCGATGGCGGCATCCATGCCGCCAACGGTCCCGCAATTGGCAAGGCACCGCGCCAGACAATTGGCCAGTGGTTTGTTGACGAGCGAGGGACGCCTCGTCGGCGGTTGCTGGCTGGTTTCAAAACTCTGCACACCGACCAACGCGACCGGCCCTTGCCCGCCCACCGTCGCGGGACCCTTGGCGGCATGGATGCCGCCACGGAGCTGACAGGGACGTACTTGCAGCGTGTCCTGCGATGGTGGGCGGGCAAGGGCCCTGCAGCAAGCGCGAAGACATCGCGGGTGCGATGCCTTCGCCGCTCGCGGGACACGCCGTGAACCCGTCCCTGCGGGCTCGATGGCGGCATCCATGCCGCCAACGGTCTGGCAATCGGCGAGGACACCGCACCAGACAGTTGGCGGGTGGTCTTACTGGAAAAGGCGGACCGCCCCCCATGGTCCGCTGGTTGCCTGAGACGCTGCACACCGACCAACGCGACGGGTCCTTGCCCGCACGCCGTCGCGGGAGCACTGCATACACGTTTCGTCAGCCGCCTTAAAGATTTGGCGTTGCCGCCGATATCAAGGCGACGCCGGGACAACCCGCCAGGCGCCTTCCCGCTTCCACTGTGCTTGTGCCCATGTCCCAAGGCGATACCTCAGAGCTGGACCACGACGCTGATCACCTCGCCGAAGGTGACGAGCGCTACCTGCTGCGCAACAAGCGGCAGATCCGTGGATTGCTGCGCCAGCTGCTCGACCAACGCGCCATCGTGACCATGCATGTGGCCGGCCGCGACATGGCCGTGCCCACCGCCGTGCTGGAAGTGGACGAAGACGACGACTGCGTGATCCTGGACGGCAGCCATAACGATGCCTCCAACCGCGCCATCGAAGGCGCCAAATACCTGTTGTGCTACGCCCAGCTGGAACGGGTGAACATCCGCTTCCGCCTGGAAAAGGCCGAGCGGATCGAGCGCGACATCCACGTCGCCTTCCGCGTCGACCTGCCAGCCGCGATGTACCACATGCAGCGGCGCGAATCGTATCGACTGGAAACGCCGATCACCGATTCGCCAGTCTGCACTATCCGCCAGGAAGCCGCGCAGGGAAACGAGTTCAACCTGCAGCTGCGCGTGATCGACATCAGCAGCGGCGGTCTGGCGGTGTCTCTCACCGACGGCATGCCGTTGCTTGAACCGCAACGCACCTACCGCAACTGCATCCTGCAATTGCCCGACACCGCCCCCATCACGCTGCCGCTGACGGTGTGCAGCCAGCACAAGCAGACCCTGCCCAACGGCAGCGAAGGCTTCCGGATCGGCATGCAGTTCAGCGACCTACCGCGCGGCGCCGACGAAACCATCCAGCGCTACATTTTCCGTGTCGACCGCCAGCGCAATGCGCGCAAGAGCGGCGTGTTCTGAACCCTCGCGTACCACGCGGGGCCGGCACCTAAAGTTGCCGCCTACCCCGCCGATGTTGCTAGGGCATCCCGCATCCGTCCCTGCTGCCGCAGTCCTGCCTCAACCTGACACTTAGCCGCAACGCCCGGAGTTTCCATGAACGATAAAAGCACTGCCACCGGCACCGGTGGTGAATTCCTCAGCTTCGCTTTGGGCGAAGAACACTACGGCGTGGATATCCTGAAAGTGCAGGAAATCCGCGGCTACGATTCGGTCACCCGTCTGCCCGACGCGCCGGATTACATCAAGGGTGTGATCAACCTGCGCGGCACCATCGTGCCGGTGATCGACCTGCGCCTGAAGCTGCGCCTGAAAGAAGCGCGCTACGACGCTTTCACCGTGATGATCGTGCTCAACGTCGAGGACCGCGTGGTCGGCATCGTCGTGGACAGCGTGTCCGACGTGATTCCGCTCAACGACGACCAGATCCGGCCTACCCCCGAATTCGGTGCATCGGTCGACACCCGTTTCATCTCCGGTATCGGCACCCAGGACGATCGCATGTTGATCCTGCTGGATATCGAAACCCTGCTGGACAGCACCGAGCTGGGTCAGCAACTGGTCGAAGAAGCCGCCTGATTCAAACGGCTGTGTCGCCTCGCCTGCGGTCGCCGGAGAGGTGTAGAGGAATGCAGGAGCCGCCATGTACGACGAGCGGCTACCAAACGATTGCCACGCCGCCAGAAGGCGCCGCTGGTGCTCAGAATCCTGAGGTAGCACACGTGCACTCCGGCTTCTGCGCCCCGCCCGCGCCCACCTGCTGGCTGATTCGCTCCGTTTCGGTAGCCGCTTCTCAGCGTACATGGCGCCATCCTGCACCCGCTGCACCGCTCCGGCGGCCGCAACGCGTTGGCGCGACCGCATCTACGACGATCGCGTGTCAGGAAGCTCCCGACACGCGACGCACCACGCGATAGAACTGAGATAAAAATCACGTTTTCTGGATTCAAGTTGAACGGCGGTTAGCCGATAGCTGAATGAAGCCCGCGTCCACACAACGGGTCACCGTTCGACTTTTGATTTCTGGAGAATCCCTATGAAGTTCCTGCTCTCGCTCCTCCCCGTCGCTGCTCTTGTCATCGTTGCTCCCACGCTGTCGGCTCAGTCGCAGGAAATGATTCCGCCGGAAATGGCGACGCGCTTCGTCGGCAAGGACGGCATGGTGTGCGGCAAGGTCGAAGAGGCCAAGTACGCGCAGAGCTCGGAAGGCGAACCTACCTTCCTGTACATGGGCGGCATGTTCCCGCGCCACACCTTCTCCGCACGCATCGACGGTGCCAACCGCGGCAAGTTCAGCTTCGCCCCGGAAACGCTCGAAGGCAAGGACGTCTGCGTCCTCGGCAAGATCCAGCGCGACAGTTCGCGCGCCGAAATCGAAGTCAGCTCCCCGGCCAGCCTGAAGCTTGCCACCATCAAGTAATCGCCTCGCACATCGCCACGCCCTTGCGCGTGGCGATGTGCTGTTGCGGCTATGCGGACTGACTTCTACGGGGAATCGTGTCAATGCAATGGATCAACAATCTGAAACTGATGCCCAAGCTGATGCTGGCGTTCGGCATCGTGCTGCTGATCATGCTCGTCCAGGGCGTCATCGCCTATTCGGGTCTGGCCTCGCTCAATAACGTCACCCGCGACCTGGCCGGCAACACCATGTCCAGCGTGCGCGAGGCAGGCGATCTGCGCGGCATGCTCGGCGAATACCGGAATGCGGCCTACCAGAACCTGGTGCGTGCCAGCGATTCGGTCAAGCAGGAAGCCAAGGTCCGCGCCAAGAGGCTCAATGGCGAGATCGAAGCCACCATCAAGGGCTACCCGCGCCTGATCGAAAGCCCGCAACAGAAGAAGCTGTTCGACGTGTTCGTGGCGGACTGGAAGAAGGCGTCGGCCTCCTATGCCAGCGTCGACGAAATGATGGAGCTGAATCTGCCCGACGACGCCATCGACACCTTCGTCGGCGAAACCCGTACCCTGCACAACAAGGCCAAGGATTCGCTGGCGGCCTTGATTGCTGAAGACAACCTGCTCGCGCAGGCTGCCAAGACCAAGGCCGAAAAGGTCCACGCCACCTCCGTCACGCTGACCCTGGTGGTGCTGTTGATCGGCATCGCCGGCGGCCTGGGCCTGGCTTTCCTGTTCGCCCGCTCCATCGTCAAGAGCATGCGCGGCGCTGTCACCACGGCCACCGAAATTGCCGGCGGCAAGCTGGACGGCCAGATCAACGTGCAGGGCCAGGACGAAGTGGGCGAGTTGATGCGTTCCATGCAGCGCATGCAGCGCGACCTGAAGGAACGCATCGAACGCGACCAGGAAATTGCCGATGAAAACCTGCGCATCCGCACTGCGCTGGACAAGTCCTCGACCGGCACCTTCATCACCGATCCCGAACGCGTGATGATCTACGCCAACGACGCCTTCAAGAAGATCGTGGCGCAGTACGAAAGCAGCATCCGCCTGGCATCGCCCGAGTTCGACGCAAGCAAGGTCATCGGTCAGCACATCAGCTACCTGGGTTTGTCGGATGCGACCGTGCGCAAGGCCATTGCCGCGCTGGAACGCGATGGCGTCACCAGCTTCGAAGAGCGTTTCGGCGAAGTGGTGCTGGCGCAGACCGTCACCTCGATCCAGAACGAACAGGGCGAGACCAGCGGCGAAGTCTGCGAATGGCGCGACCGCACCATCGAAGTGCAGGTGGAAGAAGAAGTGGCCCGCATCGTGCGTGCGGCCGCCAGCGGCGACATGAGCGGGCGTGTGGAAACCGACGGCAAGCAGGGCTTCTTCCTGCAGTTGGCGCAGCAGCTCAACGGGTTGCTGGACGCCAATGCCGGCAGCCTGGAACAGATCTCGACCCTGCTGTCGGCGCTGTCGCGTGGCGACCTGACCGTGCGCATGCATGGCGAGTTCAGCGGCGTGTTCGCGCAGATGCGCGACGATGCAAATGCCACCGCCGAGCAGCTGGCCGACATCGTCGGGCGCATCAAGATGTCGTCCACTGCGATCAATTCGGCCGCCGGCGAAATCGCCTCCGGCAACAGCGACCTGTCGCACCGTACCGAGCAGCAGGCCGCCAATCTGGAAGAAACCGCCGCCTCGATGGAGGAGCTCACCTCCACCGTCAAGCAGAATGCCGAAAGCGCCCGTCAGGCCAACCAGCTTGCCATCGGCGCCACCGGCGTGGCCTCGCAAGGCGGTGAAGTGGTGTCGCAAGTGGTCACCACCATGTCCGGCATCGAAGCCTCGTCCAAGAAGATCGCCGACATCATCAGCGTCATTGATGGCATCGCGTTCCAGACCAATATCCTGGCCTTGAACGCGGCTGTGGAAGCGGCACGCGCCGGTGAACAGGGCCGCGGTTTTGCGGTGGTCGCCTCGGAAGTGCGCACGCTGGCACAGCGTTCGGCCGGCGCGGCGAAGGAGATCAAGGGCCTGATCGACGACTCCGTACACAAGGTGGCCGAAGGCTCGGCACTGGTGCGCAAGGCCGGCGCCACCATGGCCGACATCGTGGCCAGCGTGCAACGCGTGACCGACATCATGGGCGAGATCTCTGCCGCTTCGCAGGAGCAGTCGTCCGGGATCGAGCAGGTCAATCAGACCATCACCCAGATGGACGAAACCACCCAGCAGAACGCTGCGCTGGTGGAAGAAGCCACTGCCGCCGCCCGCTCGATGGAAGAGCAGGCAGGTCATCTGGCCGAAGCGGTGTCGGTGTTCAAGCTGGACGACTCGGCTGCGCAGGCGCCGCAGAGCGCACGCGTACGCCCGATCGCCTCGCGCCCGGTTGCAGTGAAAAGCGCCGCCAGGCCGGTAGCGCGCGCAGCCGCAAGCGCGTCGCGGCCAGCCACATCCCAGGCCGCGCTGGCCGACGGTAACTGGCAAGAGTTCTGATTCACCGCTGTCACCCACAACGCCCCGGCATTGCCGGGGCGTTGTGCATTTAGGCAAGGCACCGACACTGATCCTCGCGGGTCCGATACGGCAGCACACCATTGGGGCGTCTTTGCTCTCTGGCATTCCATCACCAGCCGCCGTCCCCATCGGACCAGGTAGCGAACACAACCGCGTCCAATCCACGCATTAGCGCTTCAGTTGCGCGGCTCCGTGGCCGATATCCAGTTATAGCTCACGACGCGTATGGATATGACGACTACGACTTCCGCTTCAGACACACGCGAATTTGATTTCGGCGACCGCGACTTCAAGCGCGTCTGCGACCTGATCTACCAGCGTGTGGGCATTGCATTGGCGCCGGCCAAGCGCGACATGGTGTATGGCCGCCTGTCGCGGCGTCTGCGCGTGCTCGGCCTGCGCTCGTTCCGCGATTACCTCGACCAGCTCGAAGCCGGCAACGACGAGGAAGAATGGCAGGCATTCACCAATGCGCTGACCACCAACCTGACCTCGTTCTTCCGCGAGCCGCACCATTTCGACAAGCTGCGCGAAGAACTGCAAAAGCGCGCCTCGCAGGCGCCATTGAAGATATGGTCGTGCGCCGCCTCCACCGGCGAGGAGCCCTACTCCATCGCCATTACCGCCTGCGAAGCCTTCGGCACGCTGACCCCGCCAGTGAGCATCGTCGCCACCGACGTCGACACCCAGGTGCTGGAAACCGCATCGCGCGGTGTCTATGCCATCGATCGCGTTGCCTCGCTCGATGCAGCGATCAAGCGCAAGTACTTCCAGCGCGGCAGCGGCCCCAATGAAGGCAAATGCCGGGTCATTCCGGCGCTGCGCCAGCTCATCGAATACCGCCAGTTGAATCTGCTGGCGCCGCGTTACGACGTCGGCGGTCCGTATGCGGCACTGTTCTGCCGCAACGTGATGATCTACTTCGACAAGCCCACTCAGCGCGGCATCCTGTCGCGCCTGGTCAGCCACATGGGCGACGACGGCCTGCTCTACACCGGGCACTCGGAGAACTACCTGCACGCGGCCGACCTGATCCAGCCGTGCGGGCGCACGCTGTATCGGCGCGCACCGCGCGCAGGAGCGTGAGCATGAGTACTGCCGTGCAAGTCGACGACGTCATGCGCTACCGCGATTCGCGGTTCCAGACCATTGCCGCCAAACTGCTGCCCACCCAGTACCTGGTGGTGGACGACGACACCGCGTTGACGACCACCTTGGGATCGTGCGTTGCAGCCTGCCTGCGCGACCCGGTGCTCAAGATCGGCGGCATGAACCACTTTCTGTTGCCGGAAGGCCAGGTCGGCGATGGCGCACCCACGCGCTACGGCAGTTATGCCATGGAGCTGCTGATCAACGACATGCTCAAGCGCGGCGCGCACCGCAAACGCATCGAAGCCAAGGTCTTCGGTGGCGCCAACGTGTTGAAGGGCTTCACCAGCAACCCGGTCGGCACCCGCAACGCCGAGTTCGTGCGCCAGTACCTGCAGGCCGAACATATTCCCATCATCGCTGAAGATCTGTGTGGCATCCATCCGCGCAAGGTGTGGTTCTTCGCGACGACTGGCCGCGTCGTCGTGCAGCGTTTGCCGCACGCACACGAAGCCGAAGTCGCCGCCACCGAATCGGCCGTGCGCGCCCGTCTGTCCAAAGCACCGGTTACCGGTGGAGTGGAGTTGTTCGAATGACGCTGGAAACTCCTGTGCGTGTATTGATCGTCGACGATTCGGCGGTCGTGCGTCAGATGCTCACCGAAATCCTGTCGCGCGATGCCGGCATCGAAGTGGTCGGCTCGGCCGCCGATCCGCTGCTGGCGCGCGAAAAGATCAAGCGCCTCAATCCGGACGTCATCACGCTGGATGTGGAAATGCCGCGCATGGACGGCCTGGTGTTTCTGGAAAACCTGATGCGCCTGCGCCCTACCCCGGTGGTGATGATTTCATCGCTGACCGAGCGCGGCGCCGACACTACCTTGCAGGCCTTGTCGCTGGGCGCCGTGGACTTCGTGTCCAAGCCCAAGATCGACGTCGCACGGGGGCTGGAAGGCTACGCCGAAGAGATCGTCAGCAAGGTCAAAATGGCCGCCAAGGCCAAGGTCAGCGCACTCAATCGCCCGAGCGCACCCAAAGTCACGCTGGATATGCAATCGGCACCGGTGGCCGGCAGTGCGCTGCGCTTTCGCACGACCGATCGCTTGATCGCCATCGGCGCTTCCGCCGGTGGTACCGAAGCGCTGCGCGTGGTGCTTGAACACATGCCCGCCGATGCGCCCGCGGTGGTGATGACCCAGCATCTGCCTGCCAGCTTCAGCACCGCGTTCGCCGAGCGCCTCAACCGCCATTCGGCCATGTCGGTACGTGAAGCCACCGATGGCGAGGCGATCCTGCCAGGTCATGCGTATCTGCCGCCGGGCGGCCAGCATCTGCGCATCATTCGCGACGGTGCACGGTGGCGCTGCCGTATCGACGATGGCCCGCCGGTCAATCGCCACAAACCGGCAGTGGACGTGCTGTTTCGTTCCGTTGCCGCCAATGCCGGCCCGAATGCGGTGGGCGCCATCCTCACCGGCATGGGCGACGACGGCGCACGCGGCCTGCTGGAAATGCTGCAGGCCGGCGCGCCGACGCTGGTGCAGGACGAAGCCAGCAGCGTGGTCTGGGGCATGCCCGGTGCAGCGTACAAGCTTGGCGCCGCACAGGAAGTGGTGCCGCTGGACCGCGTGGCCGAACGCTTGCTCGCATTGTCGGCGCAGGCGCGCTGATCCGGCATGGCCGCGCATCCCTCGCACCCGACCAACCAAACGCTTCCTCCAGCACCGGGAAGCGCGGCGGGCGCTGGCGTGGATGCAGCGGTGGACCGCATGCCGCTGACGGCTGAGCCGATCAATGCCAACGCCCCAAGCGCTGGCCTGGTCAGGCCCGGCCCGATTACCGCCGGCATGGCCAAGCCCGGCGAGCAGCCCGAGCAGCGCCGTGCGCGCCTGCTCGCAGAAGCCCTCGATGGCAGCAGCAGCGCCATCCTCATCTGCGATCTGCAATCGCGTCTGCTATACGCCAACGACGGCTTCCAGCGCATGTTCGGCTACACCGAAGCCGAGCTGGTCGGTCTGCGTCCCTCCGATGTCTTGACCCGCGCGCAAAGCGACCAAAGCGAGGTCGCCCGCGTGCGCGATCGCGCCGATGCCTTGCAGCACACCCGCGCCGACTTGCTGGTCTATCGCAAGGATGGCACACCGCTGTGGATCTCGCTCAACTTCAACCCGATCTACGACGCCAACCACGCTCCCTCGCATTACGTGGCGGTATTGACCGACATCACCGACACCAAGATGCACGAGGTATTGCAGCACCGCGTGCTGGAAGCCTTGGTGCAGGAACGCCCGCTGATCGAGGTGATGACGCTGATCTGCACCGAGGTCGAACGCATCGCACCGGACGTGCTGGCCACGGTGATGAGTGCGGACAATCAAGGTCGCCTGCATTCGCTGGCTGCGCCCAGCCTGCCGCCCGAATACGCCGATGCGGTCAACGGCCTGAAGATCGGCCCGGGCACAGGCGCCTGCGGCACCGCGGCCTGGCGCGGTCGCGCGGTGATGGTGGAAGACGTCGCCACCGACCCATTGTTCGAGGCGTATCGCGACACGCTGTTGCCTTGGGGCCTGCGCGCCTGCTGGAGCACGCCGATCCGCTCCAACAGCGCGCGCGTGCTCGGCACCTTCGCGCTGTATTACCGCAAGCCGCAACGTGCCGATGCCTGGCATATGCGGCTCACCGATTTGTGCCAGCAGCTGTGCACCCTGGCGCTGGAACGCGAGCAGATCCGCCAGCGCGTGCATCAACTGGCGTTCTACGACACGCTCACCGGCCTGCCCAACCGCATCATGTTCAGCGCGCGCGCCGAGCAGGCGCTGACGCAGGCCGAATACGCAGGCGAACCGGCCGCGTTGATGTTCATCAACATCGATCGCTTCAAGCTCATCAACGATAGCCAGGGACACGCCGCAGGCGATGGCCTGCTGCGCGATATCGCCTTGCGCGTCAACGACCAGGTCACCGCCACGGCGATGCTGGCGCGACTCTCCGGCGACGAATTCGCGCTTGCGCTGCCGCAATGCAGCGCAGAGCAGGCCAGTGCCGCCGCCGAGCGTCTGTTGGTCAGCATCGCCAGCCCCCTGCCGGTCGGCCATATGACCGTGCATCCGTCGGCCAGTATCGGCGTGGCGATGTTTCCCGAAGATGGGCAGGACATCAATATCCTGCTGCGCCACGCAGATTTGGCGATGAATCGCGCCAAGAAGGAAGGCGGTGGGCGCTTCCGTTTCTTCAGTTCCGACATGAACCGCATGGCGCAAGAACGCGTTGCGCTGGAAGCGGAACTGCGTCAGGCCATCGACCGCAATCAACTGCAATTGCATTACCAACCGCAGATGCACAGCGCCGCGCCGCACACGCTCTATGGCGTGGAAGCGCTGCTGCGCTGGAATCACCCGCAGTTGGGTGCAGTGTCGCCGGCGCGCTTCCTGCCCGTGGCCGAAGAACAAGGCATGATGCCGCAGATCAATGCGTGGGTCCTGCGCAGCGCCTGCCAGCAGGTCGCCGACTGGCGCCAGCGTGGCGTGCCGGTCGCACGCGTGTCGGTGAACCTGTCGGCAAGTGGTTTCGAAAGTCCGCGCATGCTGCCGGATCTGCTCCGGCTCATCGCCGAGATGGGCGTGCAGCCCTCCGACCTGACCCTGGAACTGACCGAAAGCGTGATGCTGTCCGGGCAACCGGGCGTATTGGAAAACCTGCATGCCATTCGCGAAGCCGGCATCTCGCTGTCGCTGGACGATTTCGGCAACGGCTATTCCAGCCTGAGCCATTTGCATCGCCTGCCGATCGACGAACTCAAATTGGACATGAGCTTCGTGCGCGATATCGAACACAGCGAAGACGCGCGCGCGCTCACCACCTCGGTACTGCGCATCGGCGAGCACCTGCGCAAGCACGTGGTCGCCGAAGGTGTGGAAAACGAAGCGCAGCGCCTGTTCCTCGCCGACCTGGGCTGTGAGGTGCTGCAAGGCTATCTGTTCTCGCGCCCTCTACCTGCCCCGGCACTGGAAGCCTGGCTGGGCGCGCAACCGTAATCGCACAGCTTCGAACTCCCATCCAGCCAGGAAAGGCGGGCCATGGCGTGGCAAGTCATGAGCCTCCCTCCCGCGGGAGAGAAGCGCTGCAAGCCCTCCCCCCACGACAGCGCTTGGAGCCCCTCTCCCCGCGGGAGAGGGGTTGGGGTGAGGGTGCGGCCACCCACGCATCGCGCCGACGCCGTACCCTCATCCGCCCTGCGGGCACCTTCTCTCCATAAAGAAGGACAATGCCCGACAGGACAAGGGAAACATCATCCTGACAACTGCAGCGCTTCAGCCATCTCCGACGAGAGCGCGCTTCAAGCCCCCATCCTGTGCGTAAAAACGTGAGGAGTTGAGAAGGAACCACGCGCCTCATCCCACGTCAGGCGAGGCCATTGCCCTTATCCCACGCGCATCAGCTCCACCTCGGTCTCACCCACCGTCCGCTTCAGCCATCCCAGCAACTGCGCGTTGACAAAGCCCGGGTTCTCCAGCGAGGCGATATGTCCTGCGTCCGGGATCAGCTCGTAATCGCAGCAGATTGCCTCGGCCATCATCCACACCTCTTCGGTCGGGCGCGGGATGTCCTCGGCGCCACCGAGCAGGAAGGTGTTGGCCGGATCCAGTCCAGACAGGGCATCCAGTCGATTGGCTCGGCCGAAGATCAGCCGGCCCAGTGGCACGATGGATGCGCGCAACTGTTCGGCCGACATGGCAGCCAGACGCTGCGCAAAGGCGGCCGGCAGTGCCGATCTCAGATCGATGCCGGGGCGGAAGAAGATCGGAACGATCGCCTCGATCAACGCAGGCGTCACCTGCCCGGCCGTCTCGATCGCATCGAGCAGGTCGAAATAGCGCGCACGCGTGGCGGCTGGCTCGGCGCCCAGGAAGGTGTCCATCAACACCAGGCTGCGCACGCGCTCCGGCGCCATCAGGGCAAGCTCGGCGGCCCACATGCCGCCCACCGACAGGCCGACCACCGCGCACTGCGGCAACTTCAGTGCGTCCAGCAGGGCCAGCATGTGCCGGGCAAGGTCGCCGATCTGCTGCGTGCCGTGCGGCAACGGACCTGACTGCCCATGCCCCCACAGCTCTGGAACGATGACCTGGTAGTGCTGCGAGAGCGCCTGGATCTGCGGCTCCCACATCGCAGCGTCCCAGAGATAGCTGTGGCCAAGCAAGACCGGGAAACCCCGGCCGTGTTGCGTGTAATGCAGGGTTTGACCGGAGATTGTGCAAGTGGGCATGGGCATCAACGGGCAGTGGTAGAGCGGCCGGACTCTAGACCTGCGCACTTCAGATTTTTGTTGCAATGCCACAATCCAGTCAGCTGGTATTTGTTTTAACGCCGGGCATCGTGAGCACAACACGAAGCCATTGCCTGGAAAGCGAAATGCCCGGCAGTGCCGGGCATTTCGGGACAACCAACCTGCTGGATGACTCAGGCGGCGACGGTCTCTGCCACGTGCTGATACTCCTGGATCTGATCGAAGTTCATGTAGCGATAGATCTGCTCGCCACTGGTCTTGATCACGCCTACATCGGCCATGTACTCGTCCTTGGTCGGAATGCGGCCCAGGCGCGAACAGATTGCCGCCAGTTCCGCCGAGCCCAGGTACACATTGGTGTTGCGGCCCAGGCGGTTGGGGAAGTTACGCGTGGAGGTCGAGAACACCGTGGCGCCCTCGCGCGCCTGTGCCTGGTTACCCATGCACAGCGAGCAGCCCGGCATTTCCATGCGCGCGCCGGCCGCGCCGAAGGTGCCGTAATGGCCTTCCTTGGTCAGCTCGGAGGCATCCATCTTGGTCGGCGGCGCCACCCACAGGCGGGTCGGAATATCGCGCTTGCCTTCCAGCAGCTTGGCCGCGGCGCGGAAGTGCCCGATGTTGGTCATGCACGAACCGATGAACACCTCGTCGATCGCAGCGCCGGCCACGTCGGACAGCGTCTTGACGTCGTCCGGATCGTTCGGGCACGCCACGATCGGTTCAACGATGTCGGCCAGGTCGATCTCGATCACTGCAGCGTACTCGGCGTCGGCATCGGGCTGCAGCAGTTGCGGGTCGGCCAGCCACTCTTCCATCTTCTTGATGCGGCGGCCCAGGGTGCGCGCATCGGCATAGCCTTCGGCAATCATCCAGCGCAGCAGGGTGATGTTGCTGGTCAGGTATTCGATGATCGGCGCCTTGTCCAGGTGCACGGTGCAACCGGCCGCCGAACGCTCGGCCGACGCATCGGACAGCTCGAACGCCTGCTCCACCTTCAGATTCGGCAGCCCTTCGATTTCCAGGATGCGGCCGGAGAAGATGTTCTTCTTGCCCTGCTTGGCCACGGTCAGCAAGCCCTGCTTGATCGCGTACAGCGGGATCGCGTTGACCAGGTCACGCAGGGTCACGCCCGGCTGCATCTGCCCCTTGAAGCGCACCAGCACGCTCTCGGGCATGTCCAGCGGCATCACGCCGGTGGCCGCTGCGAACGCCACCAGGCCGGAGCCGGCCGGGAACGAGATGCCGATCGGGAAGCGGGTGTGCGAGTCGCCGCCGGTGCCGACGGTGTCGGGCAGCAGCATGCGGTTGAGCCAGCTGTGGATCACGCCATCGCCCGGACGCAGCGACACGCCGCCGCGGGTGGAGATGAACTCCGGCAGTGTGTGGTGGGTCTTGACGTCCACCGGCTTCGGGTACGCGGCGGTGTGGCAGAACGACTGCATCACCAGGTCGGCGGAGAAGCCCAGGCAGGCCAGGTCCTTCAGCTCGTCGCGGGTCATCGGGCCGGTGGTGTCCTGCGAGCCCACCGAGGTCATCTTCGGCTCGCAATAGGTGCCCGGGCGCATGCCCTGGCCTTCCGGCAAGCCGCAGGCGCGGCCGACCATCTTCTGCGCCAGCGAGAAGCCCTTGCCGGTGTCCGGCGGGTCCATCGGCAGGCGGAACAGGTCCGAGGCCGGCAGGCCCAGGAACTCGCGCGCCTTGGCGGTGAGGCCGCGACCGACGATCAACGGGATGCGGCCGCCGGCGCGCACTTCGTCGAACAGCACGTCCGACTTCATCGCGAACTCGGCGATCACCTGCCCGTCCTTCAGCGCCTTGCCGTCGTACGGACGCAGCTCGACCACATCGCCGTGCTCCATCTGCGACACGTCCAGCTCGATCGGCAATGCGCCGGCATCTTCCATGGTGTTGTAGAAGATCGGGGCGATCTTGCTGCCCAGGCACACGCCGCCGAAGCGCTTGTTGGGGATGTACGGAATGTCTTCGCCCGTCCACCACAGCACCGAATTGGTCGCCGACTTGCGCGAAGAACCGGTACCGACCACATCGCCCACGTAGGCGACCAGATGGCCCTTGTCCTTGAGGTCGGCAATGGCCTGGATCGGGCCGCGCTTGCCGTCTTCCTCCGGCTCGAACGCGGCGCCGTCGCGCTTGTTCTTCAGCATCGCCAGCGCGTGCAGCGGGATGTCCGGACGGGTGGTCGCATCCGGCGCCGGCGACAGGTCGTCGGTATTGGTCTCGCCCGGCACCTTGAACACGGTGACGGTCAGGCTCTGCGGCACTTCCGGCTTGCTGGTGAACCACTCGGCCTGCGCCCAGCTCTGCAGCACGGCCTTGGCATGCGCATTACCGGCTTGCGCCTTTTCCTGCACGTCGTGAAACGCATCGAACACCAGCAAGGTGTGCTTGAGCGCTTCGGCGGCGGTGGCGCCCAGCTCGGCGTTGTCCAGCAGGTCGATCAGCGGCTGGATGTTATAGCCACCGAGCATGGTGCCGAGCAGTTCGGTAGCGCGCGTGGGGCTGATCAGCGCGGTGGTCTCGGTGCCGAAGGCCACCGCGGCCAGGTACGAGGCCTTGACCTTGGCAGCGTCGTCGACGCCGGCGGGCACGCGCTGGCTGAGCAGTTCGACCAGGAACTGCTCTTCACCGGCAGGCGGCGCCTTGAGCAGCTCGATAACCTCGGCGGTCTGCTGCGCGGTCAGCGGCAGCGGCGGGATACCGAGCGCGGCGCGCTCTGCAACGTGGTGGCGATAGGCTTCCAACATGCGGGTTCTCCAAAAAAGCAGCGGTGAAGGTGGTAAAGCGCAAAACGTGGATCAGGGTGCGGGTTTGGGAACGACGATCTTCAAACCCTTGAAGTAATCGCGGAAAAAGCCCTCGTCGCGGGTGATCAACCCGTCGCACTGGAGCATCGCGTGGGCGCCGATCAGAAAGTCGGCCACCACCCGCTCGCGCTTGCCGCCGCGCGCGCGAAAGCGCTTGTTCATATGGCCGGCGCGCACTGCCGCCGCTTCCTGGGTGGCCTCGTAGCGCACGCCGATCGAGGCCAGGGTTTCCATCAGGTCGACCTGGGTGTCGAGCATGGCCAGCACCTCGGCCACCACCGCGTCGCAGACCACCACTTCGTCGCGCGCCAGGGCGTCGCCGATGCAGATCTCCGACACTTCGCCATAGACCGGGTCGCCGATCAGGATGTCCAGCAGGACCGAGGAATCCAGGGCGATCATGGGTCGAACGGATCTCCGGGGGCGCGGCCACGGATCACGCGCATCGCCGCATCGGTGCTGGTCAGGCCGTCGACCAGCTTGAACTTGCCGCGCACCTTGCGCAGCGCCTCGCTGACGTCCTTGCGCAGGATGATGCGCCCGCCGTCGAGCTCGATCTTCAATGTGGTGCCCTTGGTCAGGCCCAGGGCATCGCGCACGGCCTTTGGCAGCGTGATCTGCCCGCGTTCGGCAACGGTGGCTTCCATGAGCATGCTCCAGAAAGTATGCATGCATGATACGTACTTATGCCGTCCTACTCAAGTTCGCAGATCTGTCTGGACACACCGTACGTACACACTGAATCGCTCAGAATGAGCCCCTACCTAAAGCCTTCGATGCCATAGGAGTGATGCATGAGCGATTCCTTTTCCACTCGCACCTCACTTGAGGTCCACGGCAAGCGCTACGCGTACTACAGCCTGCCGAAGCTGGGCGAACGCTTCGATATCGGCCATCTGCCCTATTCGATGAAGATCCTGCTGGAAAACCTGCTACGCCATGAAGACGGCGGCGTGACCGTCGGCAAGGACCATATCGAAGCGGTTGCCAAGTGGGACCCCACCGCCGAGCCCGATACCGAAATCGCCTTCATGCCGGCGCGCGTGGTGCTGCAGGATTTCACCGGCGTGCCCTGCGTGGTCGACCTGGCTGCGATGCGCGATGCGGTGGTCAAGCTCGGCGGCAATGCCGACCAGATCAACCCGCAGATTCCCTCCGAACTGGTCATCGACCACTCGGTACAGGTGGATGTATTCGGCAAGCCGGACGCGCTCGACCTCAACGGCAAGATCGAATTCCAGCGCAACCAGGAACGCTACGGCTTCCTGCGCTGGGGCCAGAAGGCATTCGAGAATTTCAAGGTCGTGCCGCCCAATACCGGCATCGTTCACCAGGTGAACCTGGAAAACCTGGCGCGCGTGGTGATGAGCGCCGACAAGGATGGCACCCTGGTCGCCTACCCCGACACCGTGTTCGGCACCGACAGCCATACCACCATGATCAACGGCATCGGCGTGCTGGGCTGGGGCGTGGGCGGCATCGAGGCGGAAGCGGCCATGCTGGGGCAGCCGTCGTCGATGCTGATCCCGCAGGTCGTGGGTTTCAAGCTCACCGGCAAGTTGCCCGAGGGCGCCACTGCCACCGACCTGGTGCTGACGGTCACCCAGATGCTGCGCAAGGCCGGTGTGGTGGGCAAGTTCGTCGAGTTCTATGGCGACGGCCTGCAGCACCTGCCCTTGGCCGACCGCGCCACCATCGGCAACATGGCGCCCGAATACGGCGCCACCTGTGGCATCTTCCCGGTCGACGAAGAATCGCTGACCTATTTGCGCCTGTCCGGCCGCAGCGAGGAACAGATTGCCCTGGTCGAAGCCTATGCCAAGGCGCAGGGCCTTTGGCACGACGCCAATACCCCGCCCGCCCGGTACAGCGCCACGCTGGAACTGGACATGGGCCAGGTCAAGCCGTCGCTGGCCGGCCCCAAGCGCCCGCAGGATCGCGTGCTGCTGGAAGACATGCAGTCCAACTACCGCGAAAGCCTCAAGCCGTTTGCCGAAGCGCGCAGCAAGAAGCTGGCCGATCTCAAGCAGGAAGATCGCCTCAAGAACGAAGGTGGCGGCGGCACCGCCGTCGGTGCGAAGGCATCGCAGGCAGAAAGCGCCAGCGCCAGCGGTGCCGGTTGGCAGCTGCGCGATGGCTCGGTGGTCATCGCCGCGATCACCTCCTGCACCAACACTTCCAATCCGGCGGTGATGCTGGGCGCCGGCCTGCTCGCGCGCAACGCCGCAGCCAGGGGATTGAAGGCGCAGCCGTGGGTCAAGACCTCGCTCGGGCCGGGTTCGCGCGTGGTCACAGACTATCTTGAAAAGGCCGGCGTGCTCGCCGACCTGGAGAAGCTTGGTTTCTACGTGGTCGGCTACGGCTGCACCACCTGCATCGGCAACTCCGGGCCGCTGCCGGAAGACGTGTCTGCGGCCATTGCCAAGGACGATCTGGTGGTGACATCGGTGCTGTCGGGCAACCGCAACTTCGAAGGCCGCGTGCACCCCGAGGTCAAGATGAATTACCTGGCCTCGCCGCCGCTGGTGGTGGCCTACGCCATCGCCGGCACTACCGACATCGATCTCACCACCGAGCCGCTGGGCACCGGCAGCGACGGGCAGCCGGTCTATCTGCGCGACATCTGGCCCAGCAACAAGGAAATCGGCGACACCATCGCCGCCACCGTCGGCCCGGAGATGTTCAAGCAGAACTACGCGGATGTGTTCAAGGGCGACACGCGCTGGAACACCATCGCCTCGCCCGATGGCGCGCTGTACGAGTGGGACGCAGCCTCGACCTACATCAAGAACCCGCCCTACTTCGACGGCATGACCATGCAGGTGGGCAACGTGGACGACGTACACGGCGCGCGCATCATGGGCCTGTTCGGCGACTCGATCACCACCGATCACATCTCCCCGGCCGGCAACATCAAGAAAGATTCGCCGGCGGGCCGCTTCCTGCAGGAACGCGGCGTGCAGCCGGCCGACTTCAACAGCTACGGCAGCCGCCGCGGCAACGATGACGTGATGGTGCGCGGCACCTTCGCCAACATCCGCATCAAGAACCTGATGTTCGGCGGCGAAGAAGGCGGCAATACGCTGTATTACCCAGCCAACGGCGGTCAGCCGGAAAAGCTGGCCATCTACGACGCTGCAATGAAGTACAAGGCCGATGGCGTGCCGCTGGTGGTGTTGGCGGGTAAGGAATACGGCACCGGCTCCTCACGCGACTGGGCGGCCAAGGGCACCAACCTGCTCGGGGTCAGGGCCGTGATCGCCGAAAGCTTCGAGCGCATCCACCGCTCCAATCTGGTGGGCATGGGTGTGCTGCCGCTGCAGTTCCTGGAAAACGAAAACGCACAGACGCTCGGCCTGGATGGTTCGGAAGTGCTGGACATCACCGGTCTGCAGGACGGCGCCAGCCGCCGTGCCACCGTCGATGCGAAAAAGCCCGATGGCAGCGTCAAGCAGTTCCAGGTCAAGGTGCTGCTGCTGACGCCGAAGGAAGTGGAGTACTTCAAGCACGGCGGCCTGCTGCAGTATGTGCTGCGTCAGCTGGCGGCACGCAAGGCCGCCTGACCACAACGCGCATCGCGCTCCAACGATGCAACGCACTCCCGCCGCTCGGCGGGAGTGGCGTTCCAGGCCTTGTGAAAACGGCGATCACGCCGCGGTCAGCACGTGCGCATGGCCTACCGCCGTTGGTGTTGCCCTATGCCATCGGCGCACCACGGACATCGATCTCACCGCCGAACTGTTTGGCCGAGAAGAAGGCGGCGACACCGTTGAACTATCCATCTAACGGAGGCCAGCCGGATCGGCCACCTCCAAGCTCAGCGCCACGCACTGGCATTACCGGGCGACCCGCCCTTGGACCGGATGCCCCACGCGCCCCATCCATGCACCGGCACCAGGAGTCGGCCGTACCACACGACCAGCCGCGCCCCACTGCATCGGCGCGTTCAATGCGCTGCCGGCACCCATTGCGCGTGATACAGCTGCCAGTCGCTGCCCTGCAATCGCCAACCGGTGGTGACTTGATAGGTCTGCGCCTGATCGGGCACCCAGCGCCCACTGCCGCCCGTCAACAACGCCGCGAAGCGCACCGTGGCGGTATCACCGGCGAGCGCCACGTCGACCGGTCCCATGGTCACGCCGATCTGTTGGTTGCCCAGCATCTGCACGCGCATCAAGCGCCGTAACCCGGCGGCGTCCAGCCCGTTTTCGCCAACAAAATCCTCCGCCACCGGCGCCATCGCATCGCCGATCTCGCGTGCTTCGATCGCCTGATGCATCTGCTCCAGCGTGGCGCGCAGACGTTGTTCCGGCGCGGCACGTGTGCAGCCGAGCAAGACCAGCATGCAAAACCCTACCCACACCGCGCGCCTCTGCCCTTGAATGCTGCTCTGCATCACGCTTCGCCTTTTCCATGCATGACGGTATGCTGCCAGCTGTTGTAACGCCGTGGAACACACTGCGGCGCGTCGAGAACACCCTGGAGGGGGGCAGATGAATCAGGCACGTCCTTGGTTGCAAAGTTATCCGGCCGGCGTTGCCGCCGAAATCGATCTTGAGCAGTTCCGCACGGTGGCCGAGGTGTTTGCCACCTCCGTGAAACGCTTCGCCGACCGGCCTGCGTACCACAGCTTCGGCAAGACCATCACCTACCGCGAGGCGGATCAGCTGGTCGAGCAATTCGCCGCTTACCTGCTTGGCGAGTTGCAGTTGAAGAAAGGCGACCGCGTCGCCCTGATGATGCCCAACTGCCTGCAATACCCCATTGCGACCTTCGGCGTGCTGCGTGCCGGCCTGACCGTGGTCAACGTCAATCCGCTGTACACCCCGCGCGAACTCAAGCATCAGTTGATCGACTCCGGCGCCAGCGTGCTGGTGGTCATCGACAACTTCGGCACCACCGTGCAGCAGGTCATCGCCGACACGCCGGTCAAGCAAGTCATCACCACCGGCCTGGGCGACATGCTGGGCTTCCCGAAGGCGGCGCTGCTCAACTTCGTGGTCAAGTACGTCAAGAAGCTGGTGCCCGATTACCGCATCAACGGCGCGATTCGCTTCCGCGAGGCGCTGGCGCTGGGCCGCAAGCACCACGTGCCGACGCTGCAGATCGAACCCGACGACATCGCCTTCCTGCAGTACACCGGCGGCACCACCGGCGTGGCCAAGGGCGCCATGCTGACCCACCGCAATCTGGTCGCCAACATGCAGCAGGCGCACCAGTGGCTGGCAGGCACCGGCAAGCTGGAAGAAGGCAACGAAGTGGTGATCACCGCGCTGCCGCTGTACCACATCTTCGCATTGACCGCGAACGGCCTGGTCTTCATGAAGATCGGCGGCTGCAATCACCTGATCAGCAACCCGCGCGACATGCCGGGCTTCGTCAAGGAGCTGAAAAAGACCCGCTTCACCGCCTTCACCGGCGTCAACACGCTGTTCAACGGGCTGCTCAATACGCCCGGATTTGATCAGGTGGATTTCTCCTCGCTCAAGATGACCCTTGGCGGCGGCATGGCCGTCCAGCGCTCGGTCGCCGAGCGCTGGAAGAAGGTCACCGGCCTGACCTTGGTCGAAGCCTACGGCCTGACCGAAACCTCGCCGGCCGCATGCATCAACCCGATGGACCTGAAGGACTACAACGGTTCGATCGGCCTGCCGATTCCGTCCACCGATGCCTGCATCAAGGACGACGCCGGCGCGGAACTGCCACTGGGCGAGATTGGCGAGCTGTGCATCAGGGGCCCGCAGGTCATGAAGGGCTACTGGAAGAAACCCGAGGAAACCGCCAAGGTCATGGACGCCGAAGGCTGGCTGCATACCGGCGACATCGCGCGCATGGACGCACAGGGCTTCGTCTACATCGTCGATCGCAAGAAGGACATGATTCTGGTGTCCGGCTTCAACGTGTACCCCAACGAGATCGAGGACGTGATCGCCGAAATGCCCGGCGTGCTGGAAGTGGCAGCCGTCGGCGTGCCGGATGACAAGTCCGGTGAGATCGTCAAGGCGGTCATCGTGAAGAAGGACCCTGCCCTGACGGCCGACGCTGTGAAGGCGCACTGCCGTGCCAACCTCACCGGCTACAAGCAGCCGCGCGTGATCGAATTCCGCAAGGAATTGCCCAAGACCAATGTCGGCAAGATCCTGCGCCGCGAGCTACGAGACGCGCCGAAGGCGTAATACCGCTTATGCCGCAGCCGAAGGCGTTCAGCCTTCTTTGACGCCCGCAACGCCGCAAGGCCTTGCGGGCGTTCGCTTTTGCACGCATAGAATCCGATGTCGGCGCACGCTCACGCGTTCAACCTCATCTCCGTCCGAAAGGCGGCCGGCCGGACGGTCATCACGGAGAACCACCATGTCTGCAGTTCAACCCTTCATTCGCACCAACATCGGCTCGACCCTACGCATCGTTGAAGAACCGCAGCGTGACGTGTACTGGATCCATATGCATGCCGACCTCGCCGTCAACCCGGGGCGTGCCTGCTTTTCGACGCGCCTGGTCGACGACATCACCGGCTACCAGAGCAACCTTGGTCAACGACTGAACAACGCCGGCGTGCTGGCCCCGCACGTGGTGCTGGCATCCGACAGCGACGTGTTCAACCTGGGCGGCGATCTGGCCTTGTTCTGCCAACTCATTCGCGAAGGCGACCGTGCTCGACTGCTTGATTACGCCCAACGCTGTGTACGCGGTGTGCACGCATTCCATGTCGGCCTCGGTGCGCGCGCGCACAGCATCGCCCTGGTGCAGGGCAACGCGCTCGGCGGCGGTTTCGAAGCGGCATTGAGTTGCCACACCATCGTCGCCGAGGAAGGCGTAATGATGGGATTGCCCGAGGTGCTGTTCGACCTGTTCCCGGGGATGGGCGCCTACTCTTTCATGTGCCAGCGCGTCAGTGCGCAACTGGCGCAAAAAATCATGCTCGAAGGCAATCTGTACTCCGCCGAGGAGTTGCTCGGCATGGGCCTGGTCGATCGCGTCGTGCCGCGCGGTCAGGGCGTGGCGGCCGTCGAACAAGTGATCCGCGAAAGCAAGCGCACACCGCATGCCTGGGCGGCGATGCAGCAGGTTCGCGAAATGACCACGGCGGTACCGCTGGAGGAAATGATGCGCATCACCGAAATCTGGGTCGATACGGCAATGCAGTTGGGCGAAAAGTCATTACGCACCATGGACCGTCTGGTCCGCGCGCAATCGCGCCGCTCAGGGCTCGACGCCGGCTGATGCGTCGGCGGGCTATTCGCTACTCCGGGGGGAGCGCTCGTCGTCGTTGGCGCCTTGTACGCGCGCGGCGAGTGCATCCTTTCCGGTTTGCAGCTGTTCGCGCAACGCCGACAGCCGCTGTCGCCACTCGGCCTGCAGCTGCCAATCGGCCATGCGCATCAGCTCACCGCCGCTGCCGGCCAGCTGGGCCAGCCCCAGATTGCTGGCAACGCCGCGCAACGCGTGGGCGCTTTCGCGCAGTTGTTCCCAATCCGAGCGCGTGCCATCGCGCTCGATCGCGCCCACGCAGTTGTGCGCATCATCCAGACATTGCCGGACGAACTGCCGTTCGAATTCTTCGCCCATGCCCAACGCAGCGAGTTCGTCCAGCACGCTGGCATCGAGCACGCCCTCGAAACTGGTCGATGCCTGCACCACCGGCGCCGGCGTTGCCAGCGCACGGGTGCTCACGGCAAGTTCGGCCAGCGTATCGAGCAGCTTGGCGGCCACGACGGGCTTGGCCAGGAACGCGCGTGCGCCAGCTTGTTCGCAAGCGCGGATCGCTTCTGGCGTCACGTCGGCACTGAGCACCACCACCGGGGTGTAGCGTATGCCGCTGGCCTGCATCACGCGCAACTGCTTGAGCATGTCCAGGCCGCTCATGCCCGGCATGTGCAGATCCACGATCACCGCATCGAAATCTTCGTCGGCCATCACGTCCAGCACCTGCTCGGCGCCGTTGACGCACGTCACCTTATGCCCTGCCTTCTCCAGCAATCGCTGCAACACCATGCGATTGGCTTCATGGTCGTCGGCCACCAGCATGCGCATGCTGCGCACGCGCGCGCGGTGACGCAGGAACGGGTTGGAAAAGGCGATGACGTTGGAGGCTTCCAGCTCGTCGGGAGTCTCCAGCAGCGCCCCGACCGGCGAGCGAGCCGGCGTTGCCGCGTCCAACACGCCGATCTCCAGCGGCAACTCGAACCAGAACACGCTGCCGCCGGATGGATTGGGCGCAAAGCCAATCGCGCCGCCCATGGCCTCGACCAGGCCCTTGGCGATCGTGGTGCCCAGGCCAGTGCCTTCATAGCGGCGCGACAAACCCACGTCCGCCTGCTCGAACGCCTCGAACAGACGGGGACGCATGTCCATCGGCACGCCGATACCGCTGTCCTCGACATCGAAACGCAGCCGCACCGTGTCGGCACCATTGCCGGAGAGCCGCGCGACCCGCAGCAGCACATGCCCGTGCTCGGTGAACTTGACCGCATTGCCCAGCAGGTTGAGCAACACCTGGCGCAGATGTCCGGTGTCGCCCTTGAGCAGGTCCGGCACATCGGTGGCGACCTCGGTGCCGTAATCCAGTCCGCGCGTTTTGGCCTGCGGCTGCAGAATCATGTTGACCGAGCCGATCATCTCGCGCAGTGAGAAATCGCGGCGATCGATACGGATCTTGCCCGCCTCGATCGCCGAAATATCGAGCACTTCTTCCACCAGCGACAGCAGGCTGCGCGCCGAAGCCTGGATGGTATTCAGGCATTCCTTCTGCTCTGCATCCAGACGCGTGGTGGCCAGCACTTCTGTCATGCCCGACAACCCATTCAACGGGGCGCGGAATTCGTGACTCATATTGGCCAGGAAGCGGCTCTTGGCCTGGTTGGCATGCCGCGCCTCGCGTACTGCGCGCGTCATCGCACGCAACAACGAATCGAAGTACAGCGGCACGGCGATCAAACCCAGCAACAAGCCCCAGCTCAGATAGGGATTGGCCTTCCAGTAAGGCGAAATCAGGATGGCGCTGAGAAAACTCAGGCTGGCCATCGCCGTGGCGGCACGCAGATAGGGACTGCCGTAGCGCAAGCCATTGCCGATGGTCACCCACATGCAGACCGCATACAGCGGCGACGCCGGTTCGCCCTGGATTGCCATGATTGCGCCGGTGCAGGTGTAGTCGAGCACCATGCCGATCAGGCGACGCGTGTGCGACACGTGCGGCCGCAGCAGGATCGCCACCATCAGCCCCAGCGACACCACCAGCTCGCCGACCAGGATCAACCAGGTGGCCATCAGCGTATCGCCATGGGTGTGGTGGTAGCGCCACCCCAGGTAGGAAATGAACAACGTGGTGATGATGATGCGGATCAGGTTCTGCGCGTGTTCCGAATCCGCCCGCCCCGAAAGACGCCGCTTCAACCATGGCAATGGAGACTTCATAGACGCCTCAGACCTGCGGTCGCTTCGATGGGGATGAAAGTGGGCCGTGCGGTCCTGCAGCATCGGCGCCATGGGCATACGCGGCGATACGCGCAGCGGCATCGGCACTGTCCTGCATCAGCCGCAACAACGACAGAGGAATGACCACCAGCGCCGCCAACAGGGCGATCCCGAGCTCGATCCGCTGTTGCCAATACGGGCTATTGGTAAGCGTCGCCCCGAAACTGAGCATGGCCATGGCCACCGCCGTGTGCAGTGCCTGCCTGCCAAAGCGCAAGCCATTGCCGATCGTGACCCACATCACCACCACGTACAGGCAGGCCATCGGAGCGGCGAACCAGGTCATCGCCAGACTGAGCAGGCCATAGTCCGCCAGCATGCCGAGCGTCCGGCGCAGGTGCGAGGGCCGCGGCTTCGCAATGATCCACGCAAACAGCAGCAATGCCCCACCGTGCCCGATCGCGACCAGGCACAGCAATCGCTGCAGATGGCCATCGCTCAGTTGCCAATGCGGGGCGCAGACCAGCGTGTAGGCCAGGATCAGCCAGAGCATCACGATGCGCACCAACGCCTGACCGTGCTCGCTGTCGGGGCGCCGTGCGAGTCGCCGACGCAGCTGGGCAAGCGCCGCCCTCACCTCACACCCCGGGTCGCGCCGATGCGGTGGAGAACTCGCCACAGATCTGCTCCAACTGCGCGCGGCCGCGCAACAAAGCATCCACGCAGCGCGGGTCGAACAAGCGGCCACGTTGGGCATACAGATAGGCCAGCGCGGCGTCCATGGTCCAGGCCTCCTTGTACGGGCGCGGCGACAGCAGCGCATCGAACAC
The DNA here is from genome assembly GCF_017746145.1 of Xanthomonas sp. D-99. Taxonomy (NCBI): domain Bacteria; kingdom Pseudomonadati; phylum Pseudomonadota; class Gammaproteobacteria; order Lysobacterales; family Lysobacteraceae; genus Xanthomonas; species Xanthomonas sp. D-99. The sequence goes on from NZ_JAGHWU010000008.1 coordinate 49,082, forward strand.
GTCGGCCACCGCCACGATGCGCGCTTCCAGCGGAATCGCCTCACCGACCAGGCCATCCGGATAACCGGTGCCGTCATAACGTTCGTGGTGACGCAGCGCAATCAACGCGCCGACCTGGATGAAACGGTTCTGGCTGCCGCTGAGCAGCTCGTAGCCGATGCGCGGATGGCGCCGCATCACGCTCATTTCGTCATCGGTAAGCTTGCCGGGCTTGAGCAGCACCGAATCGGGAATGGCGATCTTGCCCATGTCGTGCAGCGGTGCGGCCATCTCGATGATGCGCACCTCCTCTTCCGACAGCCCCAGTTGCTCGGCGATCAGGCCGGCCACGTGCGACATGCGCTCCAGGAACGCGCTGGTGCCCGAATCGCGATACTCGATCGCGCGCGCAAGCCGCGACAGGGTTTCGCGCTCGCGCTCTTCGACCTCGTTCATGCTGGCCAGCAGGCGCTGCTCCAGCGACAACGTGCGTTGCTTGACGCTTTCGCTCTGCTGGCGCAGCTGCAGCAGGTTGGAGCAGCGCGCCCGCAACTCGCGCGGACGGATCGGCTTGACCAGGAAGTCGATCACGCCGGCTTCCAGCGCCGCCTGACGAATCTGTTCGTCGCCCACGATGGTGATCAGGATGATCGGAATATCGCGGTGGCTGGGCAGCCGGCGCAGCCGACGCGCGAATTCCAGACCGTCCATGCCGGGCATGCGGTAGTCCAGCAGCAACAGGTCCACGCGCCCGGCTTCGCACCAGGCCAAGGCGTCGAGCGGATCGCCGAAGTCGTAAACCTTCAGCTCCGGCGCGATGTCCTCGATGACATGGCGCAGCATCGTCCGAGCGGACATCTGGTCATCGACAATGACGATGTTCAATCCCAGATCCGCCTTTTCCGCCCAGCTTCCCCATGTATCCGTCGACAATGCGCCGCCCGGACCCCCTAAAACATCCTGCATAGCCGTTGCTCCTCTATCTCGAGAACGGAAAAGCGATGACGCCGGCCCCTGCGCCGACTATCCCCAAACGATACGCTGTTCGGGGCTCCGCCCTAGCATATGCAGTATCTGTGCCGTCGGCACACCGCCGGCACAAAAAAATCAGGCTTCCGGACGCATATACGGGAACAGCAGGACATCGCGGATCGAGGTGCTGCCGGTCAGCAGCATCACCAGACGATCGATACCGATGCCCAAGCCGCCGGTCGGCGCCATGCCGTACTCCAAGGCACGGATGTAATCGGCATCGAAATGCATCGCTTCGTCGTCGCCGCCGTCCTTGGCATGCACCTGCGCCTGGAAACGCGCGGCCTGGTCTTCGGGGTCGTTGAGCTCGGAGAAGCCGTTGGCCAGCTCCTTACCGTTGATGAACAGCTCGAAGCGGTCGGTGTAACCCGGCTCGGTGTCGCTGGAACGCGCCAGCGGCGACACTTCGACCGGGTGGTCGGTGATGAAGGTCGGCTGCACCAGGGTGTGCTCCACGGTCGCCTCGAAAATCTCCAGCAGCAGCTTGCCCCAGCCGTAAGACGGCTTCACGCGGATCTTGAGCCGCTCGCAATGACGCAGCAGCGCCTCGCGGTCGGTGCAGTCGGCCGCGCTGATCTCCGGATTGTGGTGACGAACGGCCTCATCCATGCGCCAGCGCCGGAAAGCCGGCGCCAAATCGATGTCGGCACCGTCCCAGCTTACCTGCGTGGTGCCCAACACCGACTGCGCGGTGTCGCGGATCACCTGCTCGGTCAGGTCCATGATCTGGTGATACGTGGCATAAGCCTCGTAGAGCTCGAGCATGGTGAACTCGGGGTTGTGCCGGGTCGACACGCCTTCGTTGCGGAAATTGCGGTTGATCTCGTAGACGCGCTCCAGGCCACCGACCACCAGACGCTTGAGATACAGCTCTGGGGCGACGCGCAGGTACAGGTCCAGGTCCAGCGCATTGTGGTGGGTGGTGAATGGCTTGGCCGTGGCGCCGCCGGGAATGTAATGCATCATCGGCGTTTCCACTTCCAGGAAGCGGCGAGCGTCCAGCCAGGCGCGCATGGCGCGGATGATCTTGGAGCGCTTGATGAAGACCTCGCGCGCTTCCGGTGTCACGATCAGGTCGACATAACGCTGGCGATAACGCTGCTCAACATCCGACAGGCCGTGCCACTTGTCCGGCAACGGGCGCAGCGACTTGGTCAGCAGGCGCAGCGCGCTGGCCTTGACCGACAGCTCGCCGGTCTTGGTGCGGGTGAGCCCCCCCTCCACCGCCACGATGTCGCCCACATCCCAGCCCTTGAACGCGGTATAGGCATCGCCGAGCACATTGCCCTGCAGGAACAGCTGCACACGCCCGGATTCGTCCTGGATCTGCGCAAAGCTGGCCTTGCCCATCACCCGCTTGGCCATCAGGCGGCCGGCCATCCTGACCGTGCGCCCGCTGGCTTCCAGCGCTTCCGGGGTCCAGGTGTCGGCGTCGGCGAATTCTGCCTGCAGGTCGCCGGCGAAGTGTTCGCGCACGAAGTCGTTCGGGTAGGCGATGCCCTGCCCGCGCAACGCGCCCAGTTTCGCGCGGCGCTCGGCGATGAGGCTGTTCTCGTCGGCGGGGATCTGCGGCGCGGGGGTCTGCTCGGTCATGGCGGGGATCGGTCTGCTGTGGGTCGGGCGGGTGCCCGGTGGGAACGAGGAACCGGCGGCGCCGGCACGCTTATTACAACGAGGATGTGACGAAGGCAGGCGGTTACCGGGTTACCCGAAAGCCGCAGTGCACGACCACCGCCGCGTCACAGACGCTGCGGCGCTGCGGCGCTGCGCCAGGATGCCGATGCCGTCGTGACAGCGACCTGGCGCGGCGGTCAGGCATCCAGGCGTTTGGAGCCCGCTGCCAGACCGGCCTTCAGGCTGGCCTCGACGAATTCGTCCAGGTCGCCGTCCAGCACCTTCTGTGTATCGCTGCGCTCGATGCCGGTGCGCAGATCCTTGATGCGGCTCTGGTCGAGCACGTAATTGCGGATCTGGCTGCCCCAGCCGATGTCGGACTTGGTCGCTTCCAAGGCATCCTTCTCGGCGTTGCGCTTCTGCACTTCCAGCTCGTACAACTTGGCGGCCAGCATTTTCATCGCGTTGTCGCGGTTCTGGTGCTGGCTGCGGCCGGTCTGGCAGGCGACCACGGTATTGGTCGGGATGTGCGTGATACGCACCGCCGATTCGGTCTTGTTGACGTGCTGACCACCGGCACCGGACGAGCGATACACGTCGGTCCGCAGGTCGGCCGGATTGATGTCGATCTCGATGTTGTCGTCCACTTCCGGCGACACGAACACCGAGGTGAAGCTGGTATGCCGGCGGTTGTCCGAGTCGAACGGCGATTTGCGCACCAGCCGATGCACGCCGATCTCGGTCTTCAGCCAGCCGTAGGCGTATTCGCCCTCGATGCGCACGGTGGCCGACTTGATGCCCGCCACTTCGCCACCGGAGACTTCCATCAACTCGGTTTTCCAGCCGCGCGACTCGGCCCAGCGCAGATACATGCGCAGCAGGATTTCGGCCCAGTCCTGCGCCTCGGTGCCGCCGGCGCCAGCCTGGATGTCGACGAACGCGTTGGCGCTGTCCATCTGGCCGGAGAACATGCGCTGGAACTCCAGCTTTTCGACATGCGCCTGGTAGTTGTCCAGATCGGCGATCACCGCCACCGCAGTGTCTTCGTCCTGTTCGCTCTCGGCCAGCTCCAGCAGGTCGCCCGCATCGGCCAGGCCCGACAGCACATCGGCAATGCCGATCACGGTCTTTTCCAGCATCGAACGCTCGCGGCCCAGGGCCTGCGCGCGTTCGGCGTCGTTCCACACGTCCGGACTCTCGAGCTCCCGGCTGACTTCCTCTAGACGCTCTTTCTTGGCGTCGTAGTCAAAGATACCCCCTGAGCGAGAGCACGCGATCGTTGAGATCGGTGATGCGCTGGCGGATCGGATTGGTTTCGATCATGACGGACTTCCGGCAAACAAGCGGGCTAGTTTAGCAAGCGGGCGGCGGCGGCGGAACGCGATGAAACTGCGGCCGCGCGTGCTGGGACACCTGCGACACTCCAGGCTCCTGGCTGCCGCGCGCGACCGCAGGCTCGGCCGGCGGCCGCCATCGCGTGTCGGTATCGCAGCAGCTGCGACCTGGCGGCGCATGGGCCAGGGACGAATTTGGGACCGGGGCTGGTCACCCCAGGCATCCAGCAGTGGGGGTTATGCCACCAGTGCGTCAGGTCTCGGCGCAGCGGCGCCCTGCCCGGCATGGGAACGCAAGCCGGCCAGGTGGCTGCGACTGCACGGCAGCACGCTGGCATCGCGCAGATGCACGCGCGCGTCGCCGGAGTCGGACGGCTCGATCGCCTGCACCTGCCCCAGATTGACCAGATAGCTGCGGTGGATGCGCACGAACACGGCTGGGTCCAGCTTCGCCTCGATCGCCGCCATGGTGCTGCGCAACGGGTAATCGTGGCCGCGCACATGCAGGTTGACGTAGTTGCCCGAGGCCTGGATCCACTCGATATCGGCGGTAGCGACCAGGAAATCGCGCCCCAGCTTGCGCACCAGAAAACGCTCCGGGCGATCCAGCGGCTCCACTGGCGGGCCTTCGTCAGGTGCGGCGAGCAGGTGCGCCTCGCCCTGACGGCGCCGTGCGTACCAGGCCAGTGCGTGCTGCACCGCCACCAGCAGCGCAAAGGTACGCAGGTCCTTGGACAGCTCGTAGACCCACTGCAGCCAGCCGCCGAAGTCGTAGTGTGCGCCGGCCAGGGCATAGACCAGCATGCGCAGCATCACCATGCCGGCGACATGCAGCAGCCACCAGCCCAGTGCAGCCATCACATACGCCGGCAGGCGTCGCACCCAGACATCGGCATGCAACGGCCAGCGTGCGCAGAGCCACACCACCGCCGGCAACAGCAGCAGCGCGGCGGTGGCGCTGCTCAGCTCCCAGCTCAGCACCTGCCACACCACGATGGGCTGGCCATCGCGGCGCGCGGCAAGCCAGGCGGTCCAGACGTTGCCCAGCGCGCTCACATAGAACACCAGCGACCAGATCACCACCGCCCAGCGTGTCGCAGCGCGGCCGGCATTGTCGTGGATGATTGGCGGGCGCGTCCCGATCGATTGCATTGCACACGTCCGCAGTTGGCAGCTGCCGATCATAGAGGCCTGCGCTACAAGGCGAAACCGCCCTCCCTGCCGCCCTGTTCGTCCCTGGGTGGGCGCAACTGGTCACTGTGGGCCGGGCTTTCCACCCCTGACACCACTGCTGGAGCGGGGTCGCGGGCAGGATGCCTCCATTCCTTCACCAGCCACCGACCATGACCGAGCGCCGCCACGATATCGATGCCTTGCGCGTTTTCGCCTTCGCCCTGCTGATCCTCTACCACGTGGGCATGGCCTATGTGGCCGACTGGGGGTTCCACCTCATGAGCGTGCACATGGCCGAGTGGCTGCAGTGGCCGATGATCGTGCTCAACCGGTGGCGAATGCCGTTGCTGTTCATGATCTCCGGCATCGCGATCGGGTTGTCGCAGCCGCAAGCCGCGCCGTGGCGCTTCGCGTTGCGTCGCTGCGGGCGGTTGCTGCCGCCCTTGCTGTTCGGCATGTTCGTGGTGGTGGCGGTGCAGGCCTACTGCCAGGGCGTGAGCAACGGCAAGGTCGCCACCGGGTTCGGCAGCTTCCTGCTGCGCTACTGGCAGGTGCGCCCGTGGCCGGCCGGCAGTTTCGATGGTTGGGAACACGGCATCACCTGGAATCACCTGTGGTACCTGGCCTACCTGCTGCCCTACACCGTGGCCCTGATGGCGCTGGTGTCGCTGGCCAGGCTGGCGCGGCTGCCAGCCCTACCGCCGCTGCCCGCCGCAATGGTGGTGCCGGCCCTGCTGATGTTGCCGATCCTGTGGGAGGCGTTCTGCGTGATGTGGGTGATACCGCGGCATCCGCCGACCCATGCGTTGGTCGGCGACTGGTTCGTGCATGCCGAATCGTTCCCGCTCTTTCTCTTGGGCTATCTGTTGGCACGCAGCGAGCGCTTCTGGCAGTTGGCCGTACAACTGCGCTGGCTCACCCTGGTCGCTGCGGTGCTGGCCATCGCCACCGAGTTGGGCATTCGTTTTCTGGGCATGCACGTGCAGCCCGCGCAGCTGCCGCCGGCACTGGCCGCGCTGCCATGGGAAAACCTGGAACACACCGCACGCGCGGCCTATACCTGGCTGGCGCTGCTGACCCTGCTGGGCTGGGCCAAGCAGCGTTTGAACCGGCCGTTCCGCTGGCTGCCTTATTGCACCGAAGCGGTGTTTCCCTGGTACATCCTGCATCAGAGCCTGATCATCGTGGCGCTGTACTGGTTGATGCCGTTGCAGTTGAACGCCTGGCTGGAACCGGCGCTGGTGATCGCGGCCACTGTGATCAGCTGCCTGGCGCTGCATGAGTACGTGATTCGGCGGGTGCGCTGGTTGCGGCCGTTGTTCGGCTTGCGTGGACGCACGCAGGCGGTGAACCGCCAGGTCGGTGTTACGGCAGTTGCGTCGTAACAATCTTGCGGACGCACGCTGCCTGCAACGTGCGATTCATTGGGCGGACCATCCTTGGACGCGCCATCTGGCGCAGTCCAAGCTGCGCGTCGGCATGCGTTCGGAACCACCATGTGCCCCGCCCTGCGCGCGCCGCCGTACTGCTCGCCCGATTGCCGCTTCGCCGATCCCGTGGCCGGCATCAGGCGCGCTCGAGGCGAGTGGGCCGATGGCTGATCTGCCCTCAACTTGGGCCGAGCGAGCGCTTTCAGCAGCCCACCAACTGATGTCCATCGAGATGATGCCAAGTGCGACTGTCGCAAACCTCGGGGCGCCAAGACCGCAGATCAGCCAGTGACTGTAGCCGGCTCGCAATGCTCCACGATCAACTGCACTGCCGTGCCGCCGCGATAGTCGTCGGCGACCAACCGATACGCCAGCCGCACCAAGCGCGCGGGATCGCTGCCACGCCAACCGTTGAAGTGGATGGCATTGAGCGGTTCCGCGCGTCCGGGGCACCGCAGGGTCAACTTGAGGTGGCGTTCCTTGAGCACGCGGTGCTGCAGCACCTCGAACTGACCATCGAACAGCGGCTCGGGAAAGCCCTGCCCCCATGGACCGGCCACGCGCAGCGCTTCGGCGTGCAGGTGATCGAGTTCGTGCGCGGCCAGTTCGCCGTCGCTATGCAATTGGGCATGCAGCAGCGAGGCATCCACCATCGCCGTCACCTGCGCCTGGAAGGCCTGCTCGAACGTGGCCAATGCCGCATGGTCGATACTCAACCCGGCTGCCATCGCATGGCCGCCGAACTTCTGGATCAATCCGGGATGCCGCGCGTCCACCGCCGCCAGCACATCGCGGATATGCAGGCCGGGAATCGAACGCGCCGAACCCCGCAACTGGCTGCTGCCCGGCTCGGCCGGTGCCAGCGCGATCACGGGACGGTGCAGGCGGTCCTTGAGTTTGGAGGCCACCAGACCGATCACGCCCGGGTGCCATTCGGCGTCGAACAGGCATGCGGCGATCGGCAATGCACCATCGCCATCGAGCACCACCTTGGTGACGGCGTGCTCGGCATCGTCGGTCATCAACTGCTGCACCGCGCGGCGCTCGGCGTTGATCTCTTCCAGCGTGCCGGCAATCTCGCGGGCCTGACCCCAGTCTTCGCTGAGCAACAGTTCGATACCCAGCGCCATGTCCTCCAGCCGCCCGGCGGCATTGAGGCGTGGCCCGAGCGCAAACCCGATATCGCTGGCGCTCAGCCGCGCCACATCGCGGCCGCTGGCATCGATCAAGGCACGCAACCCGATGCAGCCCTTGCCCTCGCGCAGGCGACGCAATCCGGCCGACACCAGCGCACGGTTATTGGTGTCCAGCGGTACCAGATCGGCAACGGTGCCGACTGCGACCAGATCCAGCAGCACCGACAGGTCGGGCTCGGCGCGCTGGGCGAAGGCGCCGCGTGCGCGCAACACCTTTCGCAATGCGAGCAACACGTAAAAGATCACCCCGACCCCGGCCAGGGTCTTGCTGGGGAAGGTGTCTTCGGCCAGGTTCGGGTCGACAATCGCATCGGCCGGCGGCAGCACCTCGCCTGGCAGATGGTGGTCGGTGACCAGCACCGTCCAGCCGCGCGCCTTGGCTGCGGCGACGCCAGCGTGACAGGCGATGCCGTGATCGACGGTGACCAGCACATCCGGCTGCAACGCCGCCAGTTCGTCGACCAACGCAGGCGACAAGCCATAGCCATGCACCATGCGATTGGGCACGGCGTGATGCACATCCAGCGCACCGAGCATGCGCAGGCCGCGCACACCGACGGCACAGGCGGTGGCGCCATCGCAGTCGAAATCGCCCACCACCAGAATGCGCCGTTGCTGCGCGATCGCATCGGCCAGTAGCTCGGCGGCCACGCCGCTGTTGCGCAGCAATTCCGGCGACAACAGCTGACCCAACCGCGGCTGCGCGCCTTGCGCATCGGTGACACCACGCGCTGCATAGATGCGGCGCAGCAGCGGCAACATGGTATCGGGCCAACTGCCGGCCTGCCCGGAGGGGCGCCGCACGATCCGCGGACTCGAGGTCATTGCGCCAGCTGCACCCGCGGCTTGCGCCAGAAACGCCAGCGCTGCGCGTGCGTGAGCGACACGCTTTCGCCGTCCTGAAAGTCCAATACCAACCGATCCAGTTCGCCGCGCGCCATCGCCGCCAACAGCGGCGCCACCGCATCGTCGCTGAACTGCTGCAGCGAACGCAGATGACGCAGATCCACCAGCGCATCGACGCGTTGTTCGCCCTGCGCGTCGGCACCTGCCGCCAGCGCCAGCGCGCGCAGCATCGATTCGCGGCTGCGCACCTGGCGATGCGGCGAACTCACCGAATGCGGCAGGACGCCGCCACCCCAGAACCACAGCGAATTGATGGCCGGCTTGCCGCTGGCGACGCGGCCTTCGTTCCACGGATGCTGATGCAGCAGCACCTGCGCTTCGGTCAGCAAGGCCCGCCAACGGCGCCCGCTGTCGCCGGCCGGCAGGTGCTCGAACAAGTCGTCGCCAATGGCGACATCGGGCGCCGCGAAGTCCGGCAATTTCGCATCCGGCGACAGGCGCAGATACCAACGCGATGGCGTGGGCGCGTCCAGCAGAAAACCGGCATCGCCGAACATCGGCTTGAGGATGGGCAAGAGCACCGCCAGATCGTCGGCGGTGGGGCCGAGCGCCTCGCCATAGCCCATCAACCGCGCACCCTGCATGTCCGGGACCACATAGGCCGGATCCGCGCGCACCCAGGTGGCGCCGGCGGCATCGCCGGCATCCAGCTGGCGCGTCAACGCGGCCACCGGCCAGTGCGCCGGAGTCAGACTGAAATGGCGCTGCAATTGCGCCACTTCGCCGGCGTCGGCGGTGTGCCCGTCGGCGCGCGCAAGCGCACGCGCCACTGCCGTATCGCCCAGGGTTCCGGGCAGGCGGCGTTTTTCCGGCAGCAGCAGCGTGGCGGTGGTCATCGCGCGGTGATGCCGGTCAGTCCAGGTAGGCGACGCTGACGACTTCGTACTCGCGCTGGCCGGCCGGCGCATCGATGGTGACCGAATCGCCTTCCAGCTTGCCGATCAGCGCACGTGCCAACGGCGAGGAGATCGCAATCAGGCCCATCTTGATGTCCGCTTCCAGATCGCCAACGATCTGGTAGCGCTTCTCTTCGTCGGTCTCGGTATCGGCCAGCGTCACCGTGGCGCCGAACACGATCTTGGTGCCGGCCGACAACTTGGTGATGTCGATGATTTCGGCATGCGACAGCTCGCTTTCCAGCTGCTTGATGCGGCCTTCGATAAAGCTCTGTTGCTCGCGCGCCGCATGGTATTCGGCGTTTTCCTTCAGATCGCCGTGCGCACGCGCCTCGGCGATCGCATTGATCACCTCCGGGCGCTTGACCGACTTCAGGTGTTCCAGCTCTTCGCGCAGGCGCTGCGCGCCCTTCGATGTCATGGGTGCTCTCATGCTTCCAGCTCCTTGTGCAGTTCCTGCAGCGACCACACGGGGCCGGTGCCGCGGAATTCCAGCGATTGCACCAGCGCCTTGGCGCCGGCGACAGTGGTCGAATAGGTCACGCGATGCTGCAGCGCTTCGCGACGGATCGAGAACGAATCCGAAATGGCAGCGCGACCTTCAGTGGTGTTGACGATGTAGACGATCTCGCCGTTCTTGATCGAATCGACGATGTGCGGGCGGCCTTCGGCCACCTTGTTGACGATTTCGCAGCTCAGCCCGTTCTGCTGCAGCCAGGCACCGGTACCGCGCGTGGCCACCAGCGTGAAGCCACGCTCCACCAGCGCCTGCGCCACCGGCAGCACGCGCTGCTTGTCCGGGTCGCGCACCGAGACGAAGGCCTTGCCCAGCGGCGGCGCCTTGATGCCACCGGCTTCCTGCGCGCGCGCGAACGCGGCGCTGAAGCTGCGGCCCACGCCCATCACCTCACCGGTGGAGCGCATCTCCGGCCCGAGGATCGGGTCCACGCCCTGGAACTTGGCGAACGGGAAGATCGCTTCCTTCACCGAGTAGTAGTCCGGCACGATTTCCTTGGTGGCGCCCTGCTCGGCCAGCGTCTTGCCGGCCATGCAACGTGCGGCGATCTTGGCCAGCGGCATGCCGATCGCCTTGGACACGAACGGCACCGTGCGCGAGGCACGCGGGTTCACTTCCAGCAGGTACACGATGTCGTCGCCCGCCTCGTTGACCTGCACCGCGAACTGGGTGTTCATCAGGCCGACCACGTTCAAGCCTTCGGCCAGCATCACCACCTGGCGGCGCAGCTCGGCCTGGGTCTGCGGCGAGAGCGAATACGGCGGCAGCGAGCAGGACGAATCGCCCGAATGCACGCCGGCTTCTTCGATGTGTTCCATCACCCCGCCGATCAGCACGTTACCGTCCTTGTCGGCAATGATGTCCACGTCCACTTCCACCGCGTTGTCGAGGAAGCGGTCCAGCAGCACCGGCGAATCATTGGAGACCTTGACCGCATCGCGCACGTAGCGCGCCAGGTCGGATTCGCCATAGACGATTTCCATCGCACGGCCGCCCAGCACGTAGCTCGGGCGCACCACCAGCGGGTAGCCGATTTCGCGCGCCAGCACCAAGGCTTCTTCGGCATTGCGGGCGATGCGGTTCGGCGGCTGCTTCAGGCCGAGCTTGTCGACCAGTTGCTGGAAACGCTCACGGTCCTCGGCCAGATCGATCGAGTCCGGTGAAGTGCCGATCACCGGCACGCCATTGGCTTCCAGCGCACGCGCCAGCTTCAACGGGGTCTGGCCGCCGTACTGCACGATCACGCCCTTGGGCTTTTCCAGCTCGACGATTTCCAGCACGTCTTCCAGCGTCAGCGGCTCGAAGTACAGGCGATCGGAAGTGTCGTAATCGGTGGAGACGGTTTCCGGATTGCAGTTGACCATGATGGTTTCGAAACCATCGTCGCGCAGCGCCAGTGCCGCGTGCACGCAGCAGTAATCGAACTCGATGCCCTGGCCGATGCGGTTGGGGCCACCGCCCAGGATCATGATCTTGTCGCGATCGGTCGGCAGCGCCTCGCATTCGTCCTCGTAGGTCGAATACAGGTAGGCCGTGCTGGTGCCGAATTCGGCAGCGCACGAATCCACGCGCTTGTAGACCGGGCGTACCTTCAGCGCGCGGCGCAGCGTGCGTACCGATTCTTCGTTGCTGCCGATCAGCTGCGCCATGCGCGCATCGGAGAAACCGGCACGCTTGAGCATGCGCAGGCGCGGTGCATCCAGCGCCGCCATGCCGTCGTCGGCCAACTGCTGTTCGTGGCTGATGATTTCTTCGATCTGGTCCAGGAACCAGGGGTCGATGAACGACAGCGCATACACATCGGCCACCGTCATGCCGGCACGGAAGGCATCGGCGACGTAGAACAAGCGCTCCGGGCCCGGTGCCTTCAGCTCGCGCTTGAGCGTGGCGATGTCGTCTTCGCTGCTCAGGTCCAGACCGGTCGGGTCCAGGCCGATCTTGCCGGTTTCCAGGCCACGCAGCGCTTTCTGCAGCGATTCCTGGAAGGTGCGGCCCATCGCCATCACCTCGCCGACCGACTTCATCTGCGTGGTCAGGCGCGCATCGGCCTGCGGGAATTTTTCGAACGCAAAGCGCGGGATCTTGGTGACCACATAGTCGATCGACGGCTCGAACGAGGCCGGGGTCAGGCCACCGGTGATCTCGTTCTTCAATTCGTCCAGCGTGTAGCCCACCGCCAGCTTGGCGGCGACCTTGGCGATCGGGAAGCCGGTGGCCTTGGAGGCCAGCGCCGAGGAACGCGACACGCGCGGGTTCATTTCGATGACGACCACGCGGCCGGTGGTCGGGCTGATGCCGAACTGCACATTCGAGCCGCCGGTATCCACACCGATCTTGCGCAACACCGCGATCGAGGCATCGCGCAGGCGCTGGTATTCCTTGTCGGTGAGCGTCTGCGCCGGTGCCACGGTGATCGAGTCGCCGGTGTGCACGCCCATCGGGTCGAGGTTTTCGATGGCGCACACGATGATGCAGTTGTCCGCGGTGTCGCGCACCACCTCCATCTCGAATTCTTTCCAACCCAGCACCGACTCTTCCACCAGCACTTCGGTGGTCGGCGACAGTTCCAGGCCGCGGCCAACGATCTCGATCAGCTCTTCGCGGTTGTAGGCGATGCCGCCGCCACTACCGCCCAGGGTGAAGCTGGGGCGGATGATGGTCGGGTAACCGACGCGGGTCTGGATCTCCAGCGCTTCTTCCAGCGTGTGGGCAACCGCCGCCGTCGGGCAATCCAGGCCGATCTCGCCCATCGCCACGCGGAACAGCTCGCGGTCTTCGGCCATGCGGATCGCTTCGCGCTTGGCGCCGATCAGCTCGACGTTGTACTTCTCCAGCACCCCGTGGTCGGCCAGGTCCAGCGCGCAGTTCAGCGCAGTCTGCCCGCCCATGGTCGGCAGCAGGGCATCGGGCTTTTCCTTGGCAATGATTTTTTCGACCGTCTGCCAGTTGATCGGCTCGATGTACACGGCGTCGGCCATGTTCGGGTCGGTCATGATGGTGGCCGGATTGCTGTTGACCAGCACCACGCGGTAACCCTCGTCGCGCAGCGCCTTGCACGCCTGCGCACCGGAGTAGTCGAACTCGCAGGCCTGGCCGATGACGATCGGGCCGGCGCCGATGATGAGGATGGTTTTAAGGTCGGTGCGCTTTGGCATGGGGGTCCTCAGTAAAGTCGGTCCTGCCACGCCGTAGCGGCGAGCCAGGTAATTTGGTCGGGCGATCGGGCATCGATCGCGCCATGGTCGACCGCGGCGCGAACCTCTCGCTGCATCGCGGCCCAGCTGGGAGCGGCGGCGCCGATGCGCGCGCCAATCCCGTTGTTATGCGCATCCATCGCGCGGCTCGGCGTGCCAACGCCACCGCGTTCCATCACGGCAGTCACCCAATCCACGCAACGCGGAGACAAGGTGTAGGCGACGATGGCGCTCGCAAGGCTGTGTCGGTAGGCATCGGCCGGGCCGTTGCGCCCGCCGGGGAGGCCGGAACCCAACCACTGCGAATACACCGCAATCAACACGAACGCCGGATACGTCGACAGCGCGAGCATCGCCAACGCAAACACCCGCCAATGGCGTGTGCGCGGCAGCGAGGCCAGCCCTGTTTTCATCAGGCGCGTGCCGCCATCAGATCCACGAACCGATCGAACAACGGCCCCACATCGCGCGGGCCGGGCGAGGCTTCCGGATGGCCCTGGAACGAGAACGCCGGGGCGTCGGTCAGCGCGATGCCCTGGTTGGTGCCGTCGAACAGCGACCGATGGGTCACCCGCACATTGGCCGGCAAGGTGCTTTCATCCACTGCAAAACCGTGGTTCTGCGAGGTGATCATCACCCGGCCGCCGTCCAGGTCCTGTACCGGGTGGTTGGCGCCGTGATGGCCAGTGGTCATCTTGAGCGTCTTGGCACCAGCGGCCAGCGCCAGCAACTGATGGCCCAGGCAGATGCCGAAGGTCGGCACCTTCTGCGCGATCAGTTCCTTGATCGCATCGATCGCGTAGTCGCACGGCTCCGGGTCGCCCGGGCCGTTGGACAGGAACACGCCATCGGGTTGCAGCGCCAACACCTCGGCCACCGGCGTGCGCGCCGGCACCACCGTGACGTCGCAGCCGCGCTCGGCCAGCATGCGTAGGATGTTGAGCTTCACGCCGTAGTCGTAGGCCACAACCTTGAATGCGAGTCCCTCGCCAGAGCCCGCACTTCCATGCGCGGACTTTCCAATATTCAACGCACCCAGACCCAAAAAGCTGTCTGAGTTCAGATCCAGCGAGCCTTCCTTCCAGGTGTACGTGCTCTCGGTCGAGACCACCTTGGCCAGATCCATGCCTTTCAGGCCGGGGAACTTGCGTGCGGCTTCCAGCGCTTTCTCGACGTCGATGTCGCCGGCCATCAGCGCACCGTTCTGGGCGCCCTTCTGCCGCAGCAGGCGGGTCAGCTTGCGGGTGTCGATGCCGGAGATGGCGACCACACCGCGGGCCTGCAGCCATTCCGGCAAGGCCACCTGGCTGCGCCAGTTGCTGGGGCGGCGCGGCACATCGCGCACGATCAGGCCGGCCGCCCAGATCTTGCGGGCCTCGTCGTCCTGGTCGGTGAAGCCCGTGTTGCCGATATGCGGATAGGTCAGCGTGACCATCTGGCGGGCGTAGGAGGGATCGGTCAGGACTTCCTGGTAGCCGGTCATGGCAGTGTTGAACACCACTTCACCGACAGAAAGCCCGTTGGCGCCTACGGATTCGCCCTCGAACACGGTGCCGTCTTCGAGGACAAGGATTGCGGGTTGGGTCACGTGGGGGTCTCGCTCTGGCTGCCTGGGACTCCGATGCGCTCCCGGCCAAATTCCGGTTGCAGCAAAGCGCGGACGCGGTGCTGGGGACCGGTCCGACGCTGGTTCGGGCAAGCGAGAATTGTAAAGGCAACTGCCCCGCCATGCCAGTCTGAAGAGCATCGGATGCCGTCACGGCATCAACGCTGAGGCATGAATAGGCCGCGAGGTGCGGCTACCATTCATGCATGGCTGCGGCGCGCTTACAGCACCAGGTCGCGTACGCGGTAGCTGCCTGCCGGCTTGCCGATCAGCCGCTTGGCAGCATGCAAGGCACCGCGCGCGAAGATGTCGCGGTTGGTTGCGCGGTGCACCAGCTCGACCCGCTCGCCCAGCCCGGTGAACTGCACGGTGTGTTCGCCAACGATGTCGCCGGCACGCAGGCTGACATAGCGCGGCTGCGCGCCGCTGCCGGTCGCCGCTTCGCCCAGCGTCAATGCGGTGCCGGAGGGTGCGTCCTGCTTGTGCACGTGATGCGCTTCGAGGATGTCGCAGTCCCACCCCGGCAAGGTGCCGGCCGCGCGTTCCACCAGCTCTGTCAGCACCGCAACGCCCAAACTGAAGTTGGACGCCCAGACCAGCGCAATCTGCTGGGCGGCATCGCGCAAGGCCGCACGTTGCGCTTCGTCGAGCCCGGTGGTGCCGGACACCAGCGGCTTGCCGCGCTGCGCGCACAACGCCAGGATCGGTGCGAAGCCCTGCGGCAAACTGAAGTCGATGGCCACATCGAACGCAGGCGCGCCGCCGAGTTCGCTGGCAGCGAAAAACGGCACCCCATCGACCACGCGCTGGGACGGCGAGCGGCCCACCACGGCGCCGACCACCTGCACGGTCTGGTCTTCGGCAGCCAAGCGCAGCAACGCCTTGCCCATCCGCCCGGAGGCGCCGTGGATCAGAACTTTCACAGCAGAGGTTGTCATGGCGGCAGGCTGGCTTGGCGATGTGGGGTGGTACACGATAGCCGGGATTGGGGATCTGGGATTAGCGATTCGTCACCGCGGTGCCCCATTGCGCGCGATGCGGCGTTGCGCGGTGATGCGACCGGTACTGTCGAGGCGCGCGACGAGGCGTGGCGAACGGCTCCTGGATATGTACTGCCGAGTGGAGAGCCACAGATGCGACTGGACTCTGCCGATTCCGCAAGCCGGCACGCAGCCAACCCTATGAGGCGATGATGTCGGCCGCTCTACGCGTGGCTATCGCAACGTAGCGCGCAATCGTCACGCAGGCGCGGACTGCGCGGCGCAAGCGCATACACATGCCGTACTGGCCGACGTACGCAGCGACCACATCCGCCTGACGCTGCGCAGTAGTTTCGTTATCCCTCCTCAGTCGCCGATCCCATCCAGCCGCTTGCTCCAGCTTTCCACTTCGCTGCGCTGCAGGCGGCGTTCGAAAAGCGTGCGCCAGGACGGCACGAGCGGCAGCTGCAATACCGCGGTGACAGCTGCAACATCGACCTGGCGTGCGTACAGCACCTGCTGAAGACGCGACAGCGGCCACTCCGGATGCGGCCGCGCCTGCAGGGTCAGCAGGTCGCCGGCCGCGACGCTGCCCGGCTGCAGCACGCGGTAATACCAGCCGGTACGGCCGGTTTCCTGCACCCGCCGCGCCAGTTCGCGCACACCAAAACGGTCCGACAGCTTCCAGCACGGTTGTCGCAACTGCGACACCTCCACCACCGCCGTGCCCAAGGTGAAGCGATCGCCGAGACAGACATCGGCTTCGGTCACGCCCACACTGCTGAGGTTTTCGCCAAAGGCACCTGCAGCCTCAAGCAACACGTGCGGACCAAGTTCATCGCGCCAGGCAGCGTAGTGATCGCGCGGGTAATGATGGATGGCCTTGTCCGGCCCGCCATGCACGCGCCGGTCGCCTTGCTCGTCGCCCTCCAGGCCTTCGAGGCCCACCTGCACCGCTCCCTGCAGCGCGCGCTTGTCGATCGCGCTGCGGCTGCCAGGGCGAGTGAAGTCGCGCGCGCTGCCGATGGCAACGTGATCGATCCTGATCGCGATCGGCGCACCCTGCTCCGCCGTCGCCACCGTCACCCGCCCAGCCCCGGCAACTCGGCCAGCGCCTCGCGCAACAGCTCGCCCAGCACCTGGATGCCGGCATCGATCTTCTCGCCGGGCACGGTGACGAACGACAGGCGCAGCGTATTGGTCTGCGGCAAGGTGGCGAAGAACGGCGCGCCGGGAACGAACGCGACATTGCGCGCGATGGCCCGCGCCAGCAACGCGGTCCCGTCTAGACCCGGTGGCAAGGTCACCCACAAGAACATGCCGCCCTCCGGGCGATTCCACTGCACCTGCGGCGGGAAGTGCCGGTCCAGCGCCTCCAGCATCAGGCTGCATTGACGCGCGTACAGCGCACGGATCTGCGGAATATGGGTCTGGAGAAAATCGTCCTGCAGCGTCTGGTACACCACGCGCTGCGTGAACGATGGGGTGTGCAGATCGGCCGCCTGCTTGGCCTGGATCAGTTTTCCCAGCACCGCTTCGGGCGCCACCACATAGCCCAGCCGCAGGCCGGGCGCGAGCACCTTGGAAAAGGAGCCCATGTAGATGACGCCTTCCGGGTTCATCGACAACAGACTCGGCAACGGTTGCCCGCTGTAGTACAGCTCGCCATACGGGTCGTCTTCCACGATCGGCACGCCTGCCTCGGCCGCGCGTGCCACCAAGGCCTGGCGACGCGCCAACGGCAAGCGCCGGCCGGTGGGATTCTGAAAATTCGGCAGGCAGTAGAGAAAGCGCGCATCGGCCAGCAACGACGGATCCAGCGCATCCACCACCACGCCGTCCTCGTCCGAAGGCATGCCGACGAATGCCGGCTGGAACAA
The DNA here is from genome assembly GCF_017746145.1 of Xanthomonas sp. D-99. Classification (NCBI taxonomy): domain Bacteria; kingdom Pseudomonadati; phylum Pseudomonadota; class Gammaproteobacteria; order Lysobacterales; family Lysobacteraceae; genus Xanthomonas; species Xanthomonas sp. D-99. The sequence goes on from NZ_JAGHWU010000008.1 coordinate 66,819, forward strand.
CGAAAACGCCTGCAATGCGCCCAGGTAGCTCGGCGTTTCCACCAACACCTTGCTGCCTTCGTCGATAAAGACCTTGCCGAGCAGGTCCAGGCCTTGTTGCGAGCCGGTGGTGATCAGCACCTTGCTAGGCCGGATGCTGGCGCCGTCGCGACTCAGCCGCGCGGCCACCCATTCGCGCAGCGGCGCATAACCTTCGGTTGGGCCGTATTGCAGTGCCGCCTGCGGGGCGTCGCGCAGCACCTGGTCGCTGGCTGCGCGCATGCGCTCCACCGGAAAGGTGGCCGGCGACGGCAGGCCGCCGGCGAAGGAAATGACCTCCGGCCGTTCGGTCACCTTGAGGATTTCGCGAATCGCCGAACTGGTCAGCGCCTGCGCACGTCGGGAGATCTGGAAGGAAGTTGTCATGGCGCAAGCATAGCGAACGCCAGTGGCTGCGGCGCTGTGCAGTGCAGCGACGGATCGCTGGCCGCGTGCCTCGCCCGGCACGCAGTCCAAAGGCCACCAGCACGTCGCCGGCCATCGCCAGGCAACCATGGAGGATGCACTGCAGCTGCCCTGGCCGCATGACACAAGCCGCACCCAGCGACGACCGCGCCAGCGGGCAACAAGCGCAGTCGTTTGGTCAACTGCGCTTATTGATAGGCCGGGCCGACCCAGGCAGTGCCTTCGCTGTGGGCGATGAGTGTCTTCCAGCGCTTGCGGATCACCTTGTCGCGTGTGCGAAAGGTCATGCGCACGCCCGGCAGACCGAGCGTGGCGCGGGTTTCGACCATCGCCGAGTGTTCGTCTGCGGCGATGTCGATCTTGGTGATCGACTGCTTGTAGTCGATCAGCTCTTCCGGATCGGCCACGTGGCTCATCTGCCGCAGCACCTGCGCCCATTCGCCGTTGGACTTGCAATATTTTTCGCGGTTGGCGGTCTGCCGCTGCTGATGCGAATCCATGCGGTACAGCATCACCATTTCGAATTCCGGCGCGGCCATCGCGCAGAGCGCCTCGCCGTCCTGGCTCAACATCGCCTTGTCGTGCGCGGCATAGAAATCGCGCACCTGCTTCTCGTCGAGTGCGTTGCCGCCATAGTTATAAAGGCCCGCAACGGCGGCCAGCACCGCCAACAACACCAGCAAACGCATCACCGCCCCCTTGTCTGGCCGCGTCCTGCGGCCGCGCAAGTGTAGACCAGACGACGCGGGTCAGTGGCTGCGGGGCGGTGTCGGGCCGCAGCTGTCGCAACCGCCGCAGGCCGAGACGGTTTGGGCGGCAGGCGGTGCCACGCGACGCCCCAGTGCCTGCATCCATGCCGGCCGCCCGTTGCGCAGCAGCCCAAGCGCAAGCGCGCCACGCAGGCGACGCAGCACACCGGGAAACTGTTTCTTCATCACCACCCACAGGCTCACCAGCACTGCGATGGCGATCACCAGGTACTGCAGCGTGAGCGAAAGCGTCATCTCAGCCGGCTCCCAGCAGCACGGCCAGTTGGTAAGTCACCAGCGACGCCAGGTAGGCCAGCGCGAACAGGTACACCGCACTGATGGTCATCTGCTTCCACGAGTTGGTTTCGCGCTTGATCGTGGCCAGGGTGGAGATGCACATCGGTGCGTAGATGTACCAGACCAGCAGCGACAACGCGGTGGCCAGCGACCAACCGTCGCTGATCAACGGCGACAGCGCCTGGGCTGCTGCGTCGTCGTCGGCAGCGGACAACGCGTACACCGTGGCCAGCGAGGCCACCGCCACTTCGCGCGCAGCCAGGCCGGGAATCAACGCGATGCAGATCTGCCAGTTGAAGCCCAGCGGTGCGAAGAACACTGCCATTGCGTGACCGATACGACCGGCGAAGCTGTAGTCGATTGCCGGCAAGGTGGCATTGGCCGGCGCCTCGGGAAACGACAGCAGGAACCATAGCAGGATGGTCAGCGCCAGGATGATGCCGCCCACGCGCTTGAGGAAGATCCATGCGCGCTCCCACAGCCCCAGCGCCAGATCGCGCACCTGCGGGACGCGATAGGACGGCAGCTCCAGCATCAACGGGTGCTCGCTCTTGTCGCGCCGCCATTTCTTCATCGTCCACGAGACCAGCAGCGCACTGACGATGGCCGCAGCGTACAGACCGAACAGCACCAGCCCCTGCTGGTTGAAGATGCCCCACACGGTCCTCTGCGGAATGAAGGCGCCGATCAACAACGCATACACCGGCAGCCGCGCCGAACAGGTCATCAACGGCGCGACCATGATGGTGGCGAGCCGGTCGCGCGGGTCCTGGATGCTGCGCGTGGACATGATGCCCGGCACCGCACACGCAAAACTCGACAACAGCGGAATGAACGAGCGCCCCGACAAACCGGCCACCGACATCATGCGATCGAGCAGAAACGCCGCACGTGGCAGATAGCCGGATTCTTCCAATGCCAGGATGAAGGCGAACAGGATCAGGATCTGCGGCAGGAACACGATCACCCCGCCCAGTCCGGCGATGACGCCATCCTTGAGCAAGCTGTTGAGTGGACCTTCCGGCAGGGTCGCGCCGACCCAATCGCCCAAGGCAGCGGTGCCGCCGTCGATCAGGTCCATGACCGGCGCAGCCCAGGCATAGACCGCCTGGAAGATCAGGAACATCACCACCGCCAGCGTGACCAGGCCCCAGATCGGATGCAGCAGCCAGCGGTCCAACGCATCATCCACACGCGAGGTGCGGGTGGGCATGGTCACCGCTGCGCCAAGGATCTGCCGCACCAGCGCGTGATAATTACCGTCGGCCGGCGGATTGGCGGCGGGCGCCGCCAGGCGCGCCGCCTGCGCATCGAGCCGCTCGACCAGCACCTTGGCACCACCGCGCCGCACCGCCACCGTTTCGACCACCGGCACGCCGAGCGCCTGCTCCAGCGCCGGCAGGTCGATGACAATGCCGCGCCGCTGTGCGGCATCCATCATGTTCAGCGCCACGATCATCGGGCGGCCGAGCTCGCGCAACTCCAACGCAAAGCGCAGATGCAGGCGCAGATTGGTCGCGTCCATCACATAGACCAGCACGTCCGGCGCCGGCTCGCCCGGATAAAAGCCACGGCACAGGTCGCGGGTGATCGCCTCGTCCAGGCTCGCCGGTTGCAGGCTGTAGGCGCCGGGCAGATCCAGCACCGCAAAGTCGCGCCCGGACGGTGCGCGGAAGTGCCCTTCCTTACGCTCGACGGTGACGCCGGTGTAGTTGGCCACTTTCTGCCGGCTGCCGGTGAGCTGGTTGAACAGTGCGGTCTTGCCGCTGTTGGGGTTGCCAACCAGCGCCAGACGCAGAGGAACGCTGGCCGCGCTCATGCCGATCCTCCCGCATGGCGCACCTGCACGCGCGCAGCCTCGCTGCGCCGCAGGGCAAACCGCGTGTAGCCCACCTGCACCAACAATGGCTCGCGACCGACCGGCCCGGTGGCCAGCACCGTGACTTCCTCGCCTGCGACAAACCCCAACTCCCGCAAGCGCCGGGCGATCGTGTCGTTGGGGAGACGATCCTCCACGGAATCCACGATGGCGGCGCGATGCAAAGGCATGTCGGACAGCGTCACAAAGACGGCCTGATTGTTAGGAATGGTTCTCAATTCTAGCATCGACGCACCGCGTCATGGCTCCGGCGACCCGGCCCGCTATCATGGTTCGCATCCCATTCATGGACGGACGCAATGCAGGACACCGGCTTGATCGTCGAAGACCACGGAGCGGTCCGCACCTTGCGGTTGCATCGCCCCGCAGTCCACAACGCCTTCGATGCGACGCTGATCGCCGCGCTGACCGATGCATTGCGCGAGGCTGGCCGGGCGTCGCAGATCCGTATCGTCGTGCTGACCGGTGATGGCGCGGCCTTTTCGGCCGGCGCGGACCTGCACTGGATGCGCGGCATGGCCAGCGCCAACGAAGCGGAGAACGCCGCCGATGCATTGGCACTGGCGCAGCTGATGCGCACCCTCGATGAACTGCCCAAGCCCACCATCGCGCGCGTCAACGGGGCCGCCTTCGGCGGCGGTGTCGGCCTGGTGGCGTGTTGCGATATCGCCATCGGTTGTACCGAGGCGCGCTTTGGCCTGACCGAGAGCAAGCTCGGCCTGCTGCCGGCGGTCATTTCGCCTTATGTGGTTGCAGCGATCGGTGCGCGCCAGGCGCGGCGCTGGTTCGCAACCGCCGAGATCTTCGATGCCGGCACCGCGCAGTTGCTGGGTCTGCTGCACCAACTGGTGGCCGCCGATCAGCTGGATATCGCCGTGGAGCGGCAGGTCCGTCTGCTGCTGGCAGCGGCGCCGCTGGCCACCAGCAGCGCCAAGGCGCTGGTGCGCTCGGTGCTGCCACCTGCCGACCGCGATGCCATCGATGCCGCCAATGCGGCGTTGATTGCCCGTCTGCGCGTGTCGCCCGAAGGCCAGGAAGGCCTGGGGGCGTTCCTCGACAAGCGCAGCGCCGCGTGGGTGCCGGAGAGCATGGCGTGAGCGCGATCGATCATATCGGCCTGGCCTGCAGCGATCTGCAAACCAGCACCGCGTTCTACCAGGCCGCGCTCGCGCCCCTGGGCATCGCGCTGCTGGTGGAACTGACGGCCGCGCAGACCGGCGGCCGCGCGCATGCCGGCTTCGGCACCGAGCGCCCGTTTCTCTGGCTGGGCTCCCACGCGCAGACGCCGGGCACCATCCATGTCGCGCTGACGGCGACCGACCGCGACAGCGTCGATGCGTTTCATCGTGCTGCGCTGGCCGCCGGCGGCCGCGATCACCGCGCACCCGGCCTGCGCCCGCATTACCACCCACACTATTACAGCGCCTTCGTGCTCGACCCTGATGGCCACAATTGCGAAGCGGTCTGCCACCTCCCCGCATGAGTATCTTTCCGATGTCCCTGGTTTCCCTATTCGCGCATTCGGCCGCCACCACGCCTGCGGTTGTGGCGACGCCTGTACGCCGTCATGCGCGCCGCGACGTGAGCGCATGAGCGACTTCGTCCGCATCGTCGAAGTTGGCCCACGCGATGGCCTGCAAAACGAAGCGCAGCCGATCGCCACTGCCGACAAGATCGCGTTGATCGATCAACTCTCGGCCACCGGGCTGCGCACGATCGAAGCAACCAGCTTCGTCAGCCCACGCTGGGTACCGCAGCTGGCCGACGCCGCCGAGGTGTTTGCCGGCATCGCGCGGGCGCCGGGCATCGCATATCCGGTGCTGGTGCCCAACCTGCAGGGCTACGAACGCGCACGCGCCGCCGGGGCGCAGGAAGTGGCGGTATTCACCGCAGCATCGGAGGCGTTCAATCGCACCAATACCAACGCAGGCATCGACGAATCGATCGAACGGTTTCGGCCGATCCTGCAGCAGGCCGCGCTCGATGGCGTACGCGTGCGCGGCTACGTCTCCACCGTGCTGGGCTGCCCGTACCAGGGCGAGGTGCCGGTGACCGACGTGGTGGATGTGGCACAACGTCTGCACGCGCTCGGCTGCTATGAAATCTCGCTGGGCGACACCATTGGCGTGGGCACGCCGGTCAAGGCGCGTCGGATGTTGGCCGCGGTGGCGCAGGCCGTGCCGATGCCGGCATTGGCGGTGCATTTCCACGACACCTATGGGCAGGCGCTGGCCAATATCGCGGCCTGCCTGGAGCAAGGCGTACGCGTGATCGATGCGGCCGTGTCCGGTGCGGGCGGCTGCCCGTATGCCAGGGGCGCCAGCGGCAACGTGGCCAGCGAAGACGTGGTGTACCTGTTGCAGGGGCTGGGCATGCCCACCGGCATCGACCTGCCCGCCCTGGCCCGTACCGGCCGCTGGCTGGCGCAGCTGCTCGGTCGCGACACCGGCAGCAAGGTCGGCAAGGCGTTGGCTGCCGCCGGCTGAGATCTCCCTGCCCGCGCAATCGTGCATCACCTACCACCGCGATCACGCAGGAGCTTGGGCTAGAATTGCCGACCGCTCCGCCGATCGTTCGTTTGCCGCTACCACCGGCCATCAACGCGACTCAGGGAACCAACGCATGCAGCCATCTTCTGTCCTTGCCATCGTGACCGGCGGCGTCTCCGGTCTCGGCCTGGCTGTCGCACAGCGCCTGGTGGCCGACGGTGGCAAGGTCGCGCTGTTCGATGTCAACGCCGACAAGGCCGAGGCGGCGCTGGCGCTGCTCGGTGCCGGCAACGCGCATTATCTCGCCACCGATGTCACCGATGAGGCCCAGGTCGCGGCCAATGTGGCGCAGGCTACGCAGGCGCTGGGCGGATTGAATCTGGTGGTCAATTGCGCCGGCATCCTCGGCGCCGGCCGCGTATTGGGCAAGGAAGCGCCCATGCCGCTGGCCACCTTCCGCAACGCCGTGCTGGTGAATCTGGTCGGCAGCTTCAATGTGGCCAAGGCCGCGGCCGATGTCATGCAACACAACACCAGCGGCGATGACGGCGAGCGCGGCGTGATCGTCAATACCGCCTCGGTCGCCGCATTCGAGGGCCAGATTGGCCAGGCAGCATATGCGGCAAGCAAAGGCGGCGTGGTCGGCATGACCTTGCCGATGGCGCGCGAACTGGCCCGCTTCGGCATTCGCGTGATGACGATCGCGCCGGGCGTGTTCTGGACCCCGATGGTCGACGGCATGCCCGAGGCCGTGCAGCAATCGCTGGCCGCCTCCATCCCGTTCCCCTCGCGCCTCGGCCAGCCCGACGAATACGCCGACACCGTCGCCTTCATCCTGCGCAACCGCTACCTCAACGGCGAAGTGATCCGCCTGGACGGCGGCGTGCGGTTGGCGCCCAAATAGCCGGGATTGGGGATTCGGGATTGGGGATTGGTCGCAGCGAGAACGCCGTACCCTCCCCGCCTCCTGCAATCCTGTTTTTGCCAATCCCAAATCCCCAATCCCTAATCTCTGACTGAAGCCATGAAAGCCAACGACATCAAGAAAGGCAACGTCGTCGAATACAACGGCGGCATTTACCAGGTCCGCGACATCGAACGCAGCTCGCCGCAGGGCCGCGGCGGCAATGTGCGCTTTCGTTTCATCATGTACAGCGTGCCGGGCGGAGTGAAAACCGACGCCAGCTTCGATGCCGACGACAACCTGCCGGAAGTCGAGCTGCTGCGCCGGCAGTCCACGTTCTCGTACAAGGACGGCGAGGCGTTCGTGTTCATGGACGACGAAGACTTCACCCCGTACACGCTGGATGCGGACGTGATCGGCACCGACGCCGGCTACATCACCGACGGTCTGACCGGCATCTATGTGCAAGTGATCGACGACCAGCCGGTGGCCGTCCAACTGCCGCAGACGGTGACGCTGGAAGTGGTGGAGACGCCGCCGGAATTGAAGGGCGGCACCGCCACCAAGCGGCCCAAGCCGGCCAAGCTCAACACCGGCATGGAAATCATGGTGCCCGAGTACATCACCAATGGCGAACGCGTGCTGGTCAACACCACCACGGGCGAATTTGCCGGTCGCGCCGACTGATGCGTCGCCTTGCCGTTGTCGTGGCCGTGGGTGTGCTGGCGGCCTGCAGCGTGCAACAAGCACCGACGCAGGCCGCAACGCCTGCGCCGGTGGCCTGCACCGATCCCAAGGTGGAAGACGAATGGCTGCAGCATCCGGCAGGCCTGTGCGGCATGCCGGAGGATGTGCGCAAACTGGTCGAGGACTACGACACCTGCGAGCACTTCGCCGGCGAAGAGCCGTATGACGCCGACCGCCGGCATGAAATCGAAGTGGCCGTGGCACAGTTCTGCACGCCGGCACCGGCACGCCTGGCCACGTTGATGCAGCGGTACCGCAACGACGCGCATGTCAGCCAATGGCTGCGTCAGTATGCAAAGCAAGCGGATCTGCAACCAGCCGGCTGAGATACATCGGCTGACATGACAGCTGTGTGCTGATGCGGTGGGTTACTCCTGCTAGTGGCAGCGTAGTCAGAACTCACAGCTGCGGACTGCCGCCCTTCCTTATTTCGCCGAGAGAAGACGGCGCGCTGCCCCCTCAATGAGGGCGAGGCAATTCGGGAGAATGCTGGCTGCCCCCTCATCCCAACCCCTCTCCCGACGGGAGAGCGCCAAGCAACTCACCCGTTCTGGTCAGGGTCGCGATTGCGCGTGCGCGGGGGTGAACACATCCGCGGCGGCGGCATCACCGCGCGCAAGCACGCGCAGGCGCGCACGCAAACGTTCCACATTCGCTTCGCCCTGCTCCAACCCATTGCGCATGTTGGCCGGCAATTGCTGCCGTCCAGCCAACTGCAGCTGTTTCCAGCCGCCGACCAACACCGCGCTTTCCTGCGCCACGCGCGCGCTCAGCTGTTGCTGCTCGTCCGCTTGCGGCAAGCCATACCCCGCGCTGCCCAGCAGCACCGCCGGATGACTGAGTTGCGCCTGGCGCGCGAACAGCGCTTGCAGCTGTCCCTGCACTGCGTCGCGCGCGGCCATGCCCGGTTGCAACAGGCGCTTGAGCGCATCGCGCGCCAGTAATTCCTGACGACGCAGGGCCGCCTGTTCCAGCAACAATGCCGCTGCAGTCTCGCGCAGGCCACCGCGTCCGAACCATTGCGCGCGCACCTCGGGCGTGGCATCCAGCCACTGCGCGACAGTTGTTTGCGGCACCGCGATGCCGCGCCGGACGACATCGAACATGGTTTGGTAATGCGCCGCCGCCGATTCGAAGTAATAGCCCTGACGGATGGCTTGTGCAGGGTCGTCCAGCACCCGCAGATCGGCGATGCCGGCACGCTGCAGTCGCTGCCGTACCCCGCGCGGCGTGATCGAGGACAAGTTCGCTGCAGCCAGACGCGGCACCCCGTCATGCAGCAACTTATAGGTCTCCACCGCGCAGTTGTTGCCGATGAAGTAATAGTGCCCGTCGTAACTCCAGTGCACCTGCGCGGCGCGCTTCAGCAGGGCCGCGATCTCATCGGGCGCCAGTGTCAGCGGCACCGACGACAGGGCACGCAATTCCACCTTGGTGTATTCGTCGACCACCTGATTCAACGGCAGCACGAACAGCCGCGACGGATACGAGCCGGTGAGCCCACGCCAGCTGGAAATCTGCACATCGCCCACGAACGCGCGGAACGACAGCACACGGTGGTACTGCAGATCCAGCCGGCATGCCGGGCCTGGTGCGCGCCCGGGTGCACAGATCACCAGGCGCAACATGCTATGGCCCCAGCGGCTCATCGGCTGCTCGTTGCCCTCGGCAAGCAGATAGTCCACCGCGTACACGCGTGCCGGATCCAGCGACAGCAACGACATCGCACCGGCATCGTTGTCGGCCTGCAGGTACGGCAACGCAGTCTCGCAGGGCGTAGCGCCCCGCGGCGTACCGAGGCGCTGCGCAAACCAGGCCGCCAGCGCAGGGCGCCGGCAGGCGTAGTCGGCGTCCAGCACGTAATGCTCGAGATTGACCGCAACGAACTCGGCCGGGCTGCGACGTTCGTACGCGTCCGGGCTGCGGTCACTGAACCGATTTGCGCCGCGCCCTACCCGCCACGGCCGTACCTGCCAGCCGGCAAGATCACGCAGGCGCGGATCGCGCGACAACGCGCTGTGTGCGCCGCGATCGAGCACATGCGCCAGTTCGTGTATGAGCGCAGCCATCGCCGCGCGCGTGGCCGCCGCGCTGCGATCGGCACTTGCATCGTCGGATTGCGCGCTCCACGCCTGCAGCAGCGCGCGATCGAGCAGGATGCGATTGCCGATTGCACGGCCGTGTACCTGCATCGGCAGATCGGTGCGCCATTGCAGCTGGATCGGGGCGGTCATCCGCTGGGTCCAGCCTTGCGGCAATCGCTGTGCGACCTGCTGCACCAGCGCATTACTTGCGTCGATTTGCGCCGCAGGCAAATCCGAGGGAACAACCTCCAACAACAGTTCGGCCTGCGCCTGCGGTGCGATCAAGGCAGCCAGCAGCAGCCAACCGCACCGCCGGCGCAGACTCACTGGGCCAGAACGGACTGCGCCAGTTCCAGGTCGCTGGCCAGCCGCGCCGCGTCGCTACGGCTACGCAACTGCACCAACGCCGCTTCCAGACGCGCGCCGCGGATGACGCCATCGCTGGCAACAAAGCCGGCCGCATCTTCGCGGGCGTCGGCCACCACCTTGTCGTCGCCGGAACTGCTGCCGGAAGAATTGGACGAGCCAGCCGACGAGGCACCTGCCGAAGTGCCGGCCAGGCTGGATGCGAACGCTGCCAGCGGCAGCAGCGTCAAAGCGCAGAACACGAGGGAGCGCATCATGGGCTGATCGATTCCGTGTGAAGGTGCTGGAAGACTAACCGGCGGGCGTGTCGGCAGGTGCGTCATGCGTCGCGAACAGCTTGCCGGGATTCAGCAAAAGATGAGGATCGAGCACATGTTTGATGCCGCGCATCAAGGCGATTTCCTCGGCAGAGCGCGTGCTCCATAGATAGGCCTTCTTGACCAGGCCGATGCCGTGTTCGGCGGAAATGCTGCCGTCGAAACGCTGCAGGGCCTGCGCCAGCAACTTGGTGACCTGATCGCAGGCCGCAACGAAATCGCCCTGGCTGGTGCCATCGGGTTTGAGCACGTTGATGTGCAGGTTGCCATCGCCGATATGCCCGAACCACACCACATCGAAGTGCGGATACGCCTGGCTGAGCAAGGCCTGGGTTTCGGCCAGGAATGCGGGCATCGCCGAGATGCGCACCGACACGTCGTTCTTGTACGGCGTATAGCGCGCCAGCGCTTCGGTGATGCCTTCGCGCAGGCGCCACAGTTGCGCGGCCTGCGCATCGCTCTGGCTGATCACGCCATCGCTGACCCAGCCCTGCTCCATGCAGGTCTCGAAGGCCGCCATCGCAGCCGCCTCCTGCGCCTCGTCGCCTGCCGCGAATTCGGTGACCACGTAATACGGGTGGACCTCGGCGAACGGCGCCTGCGCGCCATGCGCAAGCACATGCTCCAGCGCGCGATCGGTAAAAAATTCGAACGCCTCCAAACGCAGCTGCGCGCGAAACGCGGCGAACACCTGCATCAATACGTCGAAGGACGGCAATGCCAGCAGCATCACGTTGCTGGGCGGCGGCGGGTCGGTCAGCCGCAACGTGGCTTCGACGACGATGCCGAGCGTGCCTTCAGAGCCGATCATCAGATGCCGGAAGTCGTAGCCGCTGGAATTCTTCACCAGCGCATTGTTGAGTTCCAGCAACTCGCCGCCACCTGTGACCACCTTCAACCCGGCCACCCATTCGCGCGTATTGCCGTAGCGGATCACCCGGATGCCGCCGGCATTGGTGGCGATATTGCCGCCGATCGAACACGAGCCGCGTGCCGCGAAATCCACCGGGTACACCAGCCCATGCTCGCGCGCGGCGTTGTGCACCGCTTCCAGCGGCATGCCGGCCTGCACGGTGAGCGTGCGATCCACTGCATTGAAATCCAGCGGTTTGTTCAACCGCTCCAGGCTCAACACCAATTCGCCGTTGGCCGCCACTGCGCCGCCGGACAAGCCCGTGCGCCCGCCCGAGGGCACCACCGCCACGGCTTGCGCGTTTGCCCAACGCATGACCGCCTGCACTTCCTCCACCGAGCCGGGCAAGGCGATGGCGAGCGGGTTCGGCGTCCAGCGGCGCGTCCAGTCGCGCCCGTAGTGCTCCAGGTCGGCCGGCTCGGTCTTCAAACGCAACGCAGGCACGGCCTGTTGCAACGAAAGGATGCGGGGATCGGTCATGGCACGCGGCGCTGCGGTAGGAACCGCACAGCGTGCCAGCGCCGGCCTGCCCCGTCCAGCCGGCGCACTCCCGGCCGACGCCGCGTTGGATTCAGCTGAAACCGTTGCACCGCAAGGGCTTCGCCGGTGCAAACACTGCGTTGCGACCGCCCAATCGCGCACCCCATCTGGCATAGTTGCCGACCCGATTGCTGCAGTGCGTTCCCCCATGTCGCCGAAGAAAACCTCGTTTCCCAAGCAGGACATCCGCGTGCTGTTGCTCGAAGGCATCAGCCCGACCGCCGTAGACGTGTTCCGTGCCGCCGGCTACTCGCAGATCGAACTGCACGCCAAATCGCTGCCGGAAGACGAGTTGATCGCCCGCATCGCCGACGCGCATATCGTCGGTATCCGCTCGCGCACGCAGCTGAGCGCCGACGTGCTGGCGCACGCCAAGCGCCTGATCGCAGTCGGCTGCTTCTGCATCGGCACCAACCAGGTCGACCTGGACGCGGCCGAGCTGGCCGGCATCCCGGTGTTCAACGCGCCCTACTCCAACACCCGCAGCGTGGCCGAACTGGTCATCGCCGAGGCGATCCTGCTCCTGCGCGGCATTCCGCAGAAGAACGCGCAATGCCATCGCGGTGGCTGGTCCAAATCGGCCACCGGCAGCCACGAAACGCGCGGCAAGGTGCTGGGCATCGTCGGCTACGGGCATATCGGCACCCAGGTCGGCGTGCTGGCCGAATCGCTTGGCATGCAGGTGATCTTCCACGATATCGAAACCAAGCTGTCGTTGGGCAATGCCCGCGCGGCGATCGATCTGGACGACCTGCTGGCACGCGCGGACGTGGTGACCTTGCACGTGCCGGAAACGCCGTCGACCAAGGACATGATCGGCGCACCGGAGATCGCCCGCATGAAACCCGGCGCGCATCTCATCAACGCCTCGCGTGGCACCGTCATCGACATCGACGCGCTGGATGCGGCGCTCACCTCCGGCCAGATCGGCGGCGCGGCGGTGGATGTCTTCCCGATCGAGCCCAAGGGCAATGGCGATGCGTTCGAATCGCCGCTCACTGCGCACGACAACGTGATCCTGACCCCGCACGTGGGCGGCAGCACGCTGGAAGCGCAGGACAACATCGGCATTGAGGTCGCCGCCAAACTGGTGCGCTATAGCGACAACGGCAGCACCTTGTCGGCGGTGAACTTCCCGGAAGTCACCCTGCCCGAGCATGCCGAAAGCCTGCGTTTGCTGCACATCCATCGCAACGTACCGGGCGTGCTGTCGCAGATCAACGAACTGTTTTCGCGCCACAACGTCAATATCGATGGCCAGTTCCTGCGCACCGACCCCAAGGTGGGCTATGTGGTCATCGATGTCGGCGCCAGCGAGGAACTTGCCGGCGTACTGAAGGACGAGCTGGGGCAGATCACCGGCACCTTGCGGACCCGGGTCCTTTATTGAGCGGGATTGGGGATTCGGGATTCGGGATTCGCAACAGCGCTGCGCGGCAACCTGTGGGTTCATCGGTCCAATCACGCTGCAGAAGGTAAAACATGGGAGTCGGCTAGGTCGATCGGCGCCGGACCACCGCCTCTACCAATCCCGAATCCCAAATCGCTAATCCCGGCTCTTCAGTGACCGGGATTGGGGAATCGGGATTCGCAACAGCGCTGCGCGGAACTGGCGGGTTCACCGGTCCAATCACGCTGCGGGCAGGGAACATGGGAACCGGCCACGTGGATAGCCGCCGGGTCACCGCTTCTACCAATCCCAAATCCCGAATCGCTAATCCCGGCTCTTCAGTTACCGGAATCGTGATTCGGGATTCGCAACAGCGCTACGCGGCAACTGGCGGGTTCACCGGTCCAATCACGCTGTAGGAGGTAAAAACATGGGGGCCGGCTAGGTAGATCGGCGCCGGACCACCGCCTCTACCAATCCTGAATCCCGAATCCCGGCTCTTCAGTTACCGGGATTGGGGAATCGGGATTCGCAATAGCGCTACGCGGCAACTGGCGGGTTCACCGGTCCAATCACGCTGTAGGAGGTAAAAACATGGGGCCGGCTAGGTAGATCGGCGCCGGACCACCGCCTCTACCAATCCCGAATCCCGAATCCCGGCTCTCCAGCCACTTCTCCGCCATTCGACGCAGCGATGGATCGAGCTCGGGCTCCGCAAGCAGCTCGGCAATCGGGCGCCATGCCAGTGCCAGCGATTCTTCGCTGACCTCGAATGCCTCGTCCGCACCGGCCACCACCACGTATCGCGCATCAAAGTGCCAGTGCCCCGCCACGTCGCCGCGCGCCGGAATCCAGTGACGGTCCAGATCGAACAGCTCTCCGTCGGCCAGCCGCAAGCCGACGAGCCCGGATTCCTCCTCCGCTTCGCGTAACGCCACCTGGGCCAGATCGCGGTCGCCATCGGCGTGCCCGCCCAGCTGCAGCCAGCGCTGCAGCTTGCGGTGATGGGTCAGCAAGGTGCGTGTGCCGTCGGCGCTCACCACCCACGCCGAGCCGGTGAAATGACCTTCGACACGCTCGCGCACGAACGGATCGGTGGCATCGTCCAGCAGTTGCGCGAACTGCTCGGCCAGCGCGGCTTCCTCCGGCCAACGCAGGCGGTACGCCGCCAATTGCTGCTGCAGGGTTGTATCCACCATCGCTCGTTCTCGGGCGCCCGGTGCGGGCCAGGCGGCCATTATCGCCATTCATGCTGCGTACGCGCTTGTCGTGAGCGTGTAGCTTTGGCAAGGTAGGCCGCTTGCCTGTCCCACCGGGATGCGGCGCACCAATTCGTCCGGGCGCCTGCGCCTGCGCTTTGCCACTTAGGGATGTACCGAATGCTGAAGTCTCTGTTGAGGGTCAAACCGATCGAGCCCGCCGGCCACGTCGATGCGGGCGAACCGGTCGAAGGTAGCCTGCAAGGCGAAGCCACGTTGCAACGGACCCTCACAGCCAAGCACCTGATCATGCTCGGTATCGGCGCGGTGATCGGCGCCGGCATCTTCGTGCTGACCGGCCAGGCCGCGGCCAATCACGCCGGCCCGGCGGTGATGCTGTCGTTCGTGTTCGCCGGTATCGCCTGCGCCTTCGCCGGCCTGTGCTACGCCGAGTTCGCCGCGATGATGCCGGTCTCCGGCAGCGCCTATTCGTATTCATACGCCACGCTCGGCGAAGGCATCGCCTGGTTCATCGGCTGGTGTCTGGTGCTGGAATACCTGTTCGCCGGCTCCAGCGTTGCGGTCGGCTGGTCTGCCTACCTGATCAGCTTCATCACCGGCACCCTGGGGTTGCCGTTCCCCGCAGAACTCGCGGGTGCGCCGCTGGCCTGGGACGGCCACGGCTTTGTCAGCTCCGGCAACCTGGTCAACCTGCCGGCCGTGCTGATCGTCGCCGCAGTGAGCATCCTGTGCTACGTCGGCGTCACCCAGTCGGCGTTCGCCAACGCGATCGTGGTGGCGATCAAGGTCGTGGTGATCTGCCTGTTCGTGGGCTTCGGCATTGCCTATATCGACCCGGCGAACTGGCACCCCTTCATCCCGGAAAATACCGGCCCTGGCCAGTTCGGCTGGGACGGGGTGTTTCGCGCCGCGTCCATCGTGTTCTTCTCCTACATCGGCTTCGACGCGGTTTCCACCTCCGCCGGCGAGACCAAGGATCCGCAGAAGAACATGCCAATCGGCATCCTGGTGTCGCTGGCCATCTGCACCATCATCTACATCATCGTCTGCGCAGTGCTGACCGGCCTGCTGCCCTACACCCAGCTCGGCACCGCCAAGCCGGTGGCCACCGCGCTGGAAGCCCATCCGCAATTGACCTGGCTCAAGACCGCGGTGGAAATCGGTGCCATCGCCGGCCTGTCGTCGGTGGTGCTGGTGATGCTGATGGCGCAGCCGCGCATCTTCTACACCATGGCCAAGGATGGGCTGATGCCCAAGCTGTTCGGCAAGGTGCATCCGACATTCCGCACGCCTTACGTCGGCACGCTCTTCGTGGGCGTGGTCGCCGCGCTGCTGGCCGGGGTGATCCCGTTGAACGTGCTGGGCGAACTCGTCTCGATGGGTACCCTGCTCGCCTTCGCCACGGTCTGCGCTGGCGTGCTGGTGCTGCGCTTCACCAAGCCCGACCTGGCGCGCCCGTTCCGGGTGCCGCTGGCGATGGTGATCTGCCCACTGGGCGCGTTGGCCTGCCTGTTCCTGTTCTTCCAGGCCTTTCAGGAACACTGGAAGGTGTTCGTGGGCTGGACCGTGATTGGCCTGGCGATCTACTTCGGCTACGGCATCCACCACAGTCGCCTCGCGAAACGGGCCTAACCTTCTCTTAAGACCGGCGCGCGACGCCGGTCTTCTTGTTCAATGATCGCGCGTAGCGCCAAGCCGGAACCGCTTCATGTTCAAACAACTTTGGGCCACCAAACACCCGCATGCCAGCCATGAGGCGGCCGATGGGCTGGGCCTGCAACGCGCGCTTGGCCCCTGGGGGCTGACGGCCCTGGGGATTGGGGCGGTGATCGGCGGAGGTATCTTCGTCATCACCGGCCAGGCGGCGGCCGACCATGCCGGCCCGGCGATCATGCTCTCGTTCGTGCTCGCAGCGGTGTGCTGTGCGTTCTGTGCGATGGCCTACGCCGAATTCGCCGCGATGGTGCCGGTCTCCGGCAGCGCCTATACCTACACCTACGCCACCTTCGGTGAGCTGGCCGCGTGGTTCATCGGCTGGATGCTGGTGCTGGAATACGGCGTGTCCGCCTCGGCAGTGGCGGTCAGCTGGACGGGCTACTTCTTGAGCCTGCTCGAGCATTTCGACATCCACCTGCCGGCCGCATTCGTCAGCGCGCCGCTGGACGGCAAACTGCAACCCACCGGGGCGATCGCCAACCTGCCGGCGGCCGGCATCGTGCTGCTGCTGACCTGGCTGTGCTATGTCGGCATCCGCAAGTCGTCGGCCATGAACATGGCCATGGTGATCCTCAAGACCGGCCTGATCCTGCTGGTGATCGCGGTGGGCTGGAAATACGTGGACACCTCCAACTGGCACCCGTTCATTCCGGCCAACGAAGGTCCGGGCAAATACGGCATGGAAGGCGTGCTGCGCGGCGCAGCGATGGTGTTCTTCGCCTATATCGGCTTCGAAGCGGTGTCGGTGGCAGCACAGGAATCGCATCGCCCGCAACGCGACCTGCCGATCGGCATGATCCTGTCGCTGGTGGTCTGCACCGTGCTCTACATCGCCATGGCGGCGGTCATGACCGGCCTGGTGCCATACACCTTGCTCGGCACCGACGAGCCGGTGGTGACCGCGGTGGCGGCGCATCCGCAGCTGGCCTGGTTGCGTGTGGTCGTGGAAGTGGGCGCGTTGATCGGGCTGTCGTCGGTGGTGCTGGTGATGATCATCGGGCAGCCGCGCATCTTCATGATCATTGCGCGCGATGGCCTGCTGCCCTCGATCTTCACCCGCATCCATCCCAAGTACCGCACCCCGCATGTCAATACCGTCATTACCGGTGTCGGCATCGCGCTGCTGGCAGCGGTGTTCCCGCTGGATGTGCTGGGCGAACTGACGTCGATGGGCACGCTGATCGCCTTCGCCGCGGTGTGCGCCGGCGTGCTGATCCTGCGTCGCACCCATCCGGAACTGCCGCGCCCGTTCCGCATGCCGGCCGCCTGGCTGATCTGCACCGCCGGCGTGTTGAGCTGCCTTGCGCTGCTGTCGGCAATGACGCTGCACAACTGGATGCTGATGGGCCTGTGGACGCTGGTCGGGCTGGTGATCTACTTCGGCTACGGGTATCGCCACAGCCGTCTGCGCGACGGCCGCTGAGCCCCCGCATGAGCCGGCGTCGGGCGCGGCAAGACGACGCCTGCTGCGCTGCACCTGCCCATGCACCGGGGGCGCAGTAGAATAGGTCCATGAATGCGACCACTGCCCCCCTGCCCTATAGCGCCGCGCGTCTGCACGAGCTGGCGCATCTGCTGATCGCCAATATCCGCGAGCTGGCCCATGCCGGCTGGACACCCGCGACCAGCAGCAATTTCTCCCACCGCCTGGACGAACAGCACGCGGCCATCACCGTCTCCGGCCGCGACAAGGGTCGCCTGGTCGAAGAAGACATCATGGTGGTGGACTTCGATGGCCTGGCCGTCGGCCGCCCGTTGCGCCCGTCTGCCGAAACCCTGCTGCACACCCAGCTGTATCGCCGGTTTCCGGAGATCGGTTGCGTGCTGCATACGCACTCGCCGGTGCAGACGATTGCCTCCCGCCTGTATGCAGGTAGCGGTGTGATTCGGCTGGAAGGCTACGAACTGCTCAAGGCCTTCGATGGCAACACCACCCACGAAACCGCGATGGAAGTACCGGTGTTCGCCAATACCCAGGACATGCAGGTGCTGGCCACGCAGGTCGATGCCTTGCTGGACAAACAGAGCATGTGGGGGTATCTCATCGAAGGACACGGCCTGTATGCCTGGGGCCGCAACATGGCCGAGGCACGTCGTCATCTGGAAGCGTTCGAATTCCTGCTGCATTGCGAACTCGAACTGCTGAAACTGCGCGGCACGCGCTGAGTAATGCCCGTCCCCCATTCGTGAGCCAGACCGCCATGAGCCGACTGCGTATCTTTGCCGACACCAATCCCGCCACACCCGAGTTCGATAGCCGCGACGGCGATGCGATCGCCGCCGAGCTGGTCAAGATCGGCGTGACCTTCGAACGCTGGCATGCCAGCGCGCCGGTCGAACCGGGCGCAACGCCCGAGCAGGTGATGGACGCCTACCGCGCCGATATCGACCGCATCAGCGCCGAGCGCGGCTTCAAGACCGTGGACGTGGTCAGCATCGCGCCGGACAACCCCAAGCGCGAAGAAATGCGCGCCAAGTTCCTGGACGAACACTTCCACAAGGAAGATGAAGTGCGGTTCTTCGTCGCCGGCTCGGGCCTGTTCACGCTGCACGTCGATGCCAAGGTTTATGAGATCGAATGCGTCAAGGACGACCTGATTGCCGTGCCCGACGGCACCCTGCACTGGTTCGACATGGGACCGGAACCGCATTTCGTGGCGATCCGCTTCTTCACCGAGCCGGACGGCTGGGTCGGGCACTTCACCGGCACCGAAATCGCCAAACAATTCCCCCGCTACGCCCCCGAGAAACCTCACAAGGCCAGCTGACGATGACACGACCGCAAGCGATCCTCACCGATATCGAAGGTACGACCAGCAGCATTTCGTTCGTCAAGGACGTCTTGTTTCCGTACGCGCGCCGTGCCATGCCGGCCTACGTGCGCGAGCACGGCAATCATCCGCAGGTGCGCCACTGGCTCAACCAGGTGGCCGATGAAATCGGAGAGGACGTGCCGGACGAGGTGCTGATCACCACGCTGCAGACCTGGATCGATGAGGACCGCAAGCACACCGCGCTCAAGGCCTTGCAGGGCCTGATCTGGGGCGAGGGCTACAAGACGGCCGACTTCACTGCGCATATCTACGCCGATGCCGCGATCCAGCTCAAAGCCTGGCACGCAGCGGGCATTCCGCTGTATGTGTATTCGTCCGGCTCGGTGCCGGCGCAAAAACTGTTCTTCGCGCACAGCGACGCGGGCGACCTGAGCGGACTGATCACCGACTGGTTCGATACCGAAGTCGGCCCCAAGCGCGAAAGCGCCAGCTACCGCCGCATCGCCGAGCGCATTGGCGTGCCGGGGCCGGAGATCCTGTTCCTGTCGGATGTGATTGAAGAGCTCGACGCCGCCAAACGTGCCGGCATGCGCACCGCGCTGCTGGATCGCCTGGACGACTACCCCACGCCGCGTTCGGCCGACGAGGTCGGCAGCCACCAGCGCGTGGAGAGTTTCAGCCAGCTGGTGCTGTAAGCACGATCTGCAAGCCGGTTGCGCTCATTGCCGTTTGAGCGCAATCGGGCGTTGGCGCTGCGCAAGCCGCTGAGATGTTCCAGCTGCGACGCGCCGCATGCATCTCTCTGGCGGGGTGATGGTCTGCACTGCGGGCACCGTGCTCCGCCGCTCCCCCCTGTCTTCTCTGGACCTCGGCGCGCCATGTCGCTGCATTCCCCTTTCGCACCACATGCAGCATGGCGTCGACTTTCCGCGCTGATCGTCGTGGTGGCGTTGATGGCCGGCTGCCATCCGGACGCTGGTGCGGCGTTGCAGGCTCAGCCTGCCGAGAACCGCGATGAGGTCGATCCGGTCGATCCGGTCGATCAGGCCGCCTTGGCGCAAGCGCTGAAAGCGTTGCAACCGCAGCAGCCAGGCGTCACCGATCTGTACGTGGTCGGTTTTGCCGGCGATGCCAGCGACGATGTCTTCCGCAACGAGACGCTCTACCTCAAGCAGCTGTTCGAGCAACGCTTCGATGCGCGCGGGCGCGTGGTCACGCTGGTCAACAATCCGGACAACCTGGGCGAACATCCCTACGCCCCGTTGGCGACCTACGACAATCTGTACGACACGCTTGCCGCAATCGGCAAGCGCATGGATCGCAAGGAAGACGCGCTGCTGCTGTTCGTCACCACCCACGGCACCGAAGATCACAGCCTGTACGTGCAGGTGGACGACAAGGAAGAGGATTTCATCAGCCCGCAGGATCTGCGCAAGGCGCTGGACGATGCCGGCATCGACAATCGCGTCATCGTGCTGTCGGCCTGTTATTCGGGAGGTTTCATTCCCGCACTGCGTTCGCCGCAAACGCTGATCCTCACCGCTGCGCGCGCCGACCGGCCCTCGTTCGGCTGCGGCAATACCTCCAACGCCACCTATTTTGGGCAGGCTTGGTTGATCGATGCAATGAACCAGAGCGACGACCCATTGGCCGCATTCGACATCGCCAAAGCCGCCATCACCGCACGCGAAAAGCAGGAAGGCGAGCTGCCCTCGTTGCCGCAGCAGTCGCTGGGCAAGCGCATCGCGCCGGTGCTGGCGCGTTGGCGTGCCGGCGTGCATCTCGGGCCGGCGGTCGCGTATCCGTATCCGGCAGTGGACATGGATGCCGAGTCGGACCAGGACGTCGAGTCAACCGGATCAACGGACGATGCGCCCGTGGACGCCGTGCCGCGTTCGAAGGCCCCGGCACCCGCGAACCCGACAACCACGCCGCCAACTGCACCTGCAGCATCCAATCGATAACCACGGCGAGCGCTGAGACTAATTCTCATTTCGGCAGCGCTGACCGGGCATCGCTACACTCGCCCAGCCAGCCAGCAACCGCCAGCCAGCACCGATCTTCGCCAGCGCGCCAATGCCTGCCAGCCCGGATCCCAACACGCCTCCCTTGTGGAGGCGTTTGTGTTTGTGGCGATGAGGCTGCGTCGCAGCTGACGCATGCTTCGACGTCGCGATGTCGCAGCCGCGTTCTTGTCCATGCTGGATATCACGCAGACACAGCGCCCTATCGCTGCATCAAGAGCAAGGTAACAGGCAATCGTTTGATGCGACCTGGATTCCTGGCGCGAGGTGTCCCAGGATTGGGTGCTGTCAGGCGCTGCGCGCTCCTTCATCCACCCTTCGGGGGCATCCTCTCCCAGTGGGAGAAGGACATGAGGCGACGGTCACTGTTAGCCGCCTTACGGCTCAGCGGCTTGCAGGCGGTACACCGTGCTCGCGCTGTATTGCCCAGTGGGCAGGGTCGCGCGCACCTGGACGGTGTGTTCGCCCACCGCCAGCGTGGTCGGCAATGCGCCGCGCCAGAGATGCGTAGATGGCGTGGCCTCCGGCGAGCGGTCGTAACCGCGCAACGCGTCTGCCGCATCGTCGCGCACATTCTCTGCCAGCACACGCGGATCGCCACGCTCTACGCGCTTCATCGGCTGCCATGCGCCGTTATCGATGCGCATCTCGACCACGGTGTCGTCCTGGCCCATGAAGACATTGGCGTAGATGCCCCATGCCGCATACGCGCCCTTGCGCAGTACCTTGGGCGCGTGCAGCAGCAATTGCGCATCGTCGGCCGCGCGCGCGGCGTGATAAGCCAGCGTGTAGTTGCCGCTAGGGGCAACTTGCAGCACCGCATAGCCATTGGGAGTTCCATCGCTCATCGTCGCATCGGGAATGCCGTCGGCATCCTTGGCGCCCGACCAGAACGCACCGCAGGCAGCGCCGACGTTGTACTCGTGCAGCGGGCGCGCACCTTGCCAGCCTTCGTCCGCACCGTGATCCACCTGGCGCTGGGTGTGGCTATGGCCGCTGAGCACCAATACATGCGGAAACTCTTTCAACAATGCGAACAGGCGGCGGCGATCGGCATGCCGGAAGGTTTCCTGCCCCGGCACTGCATCGAACAGGTGGATATGCATGCCCAGCACCAATAGCCTGTCACGTGGCAGCTGCGACAGATAATTCTGCAGGAACGCGAATTGATCTTCGCGCAGGCCACCGATGTAGGCCTGCTTGCCGCCCGGCGTGTAGACCACATCGTCCAGGAACACGAAGCTGGCATTGGCCTCTTCCACCGCATAGGTGTCCGGACCGTAGACCGCATGCCAACTGTCGAGCGACTGCGCATCGTCGTGCGCGTCCAGGTTGAGATCGTGGTTGCCCGGCACGTGGAACCACGGCACGCTCAGCTGCGTGGTGACCTTGTTCAACGCCGGATACAAGCTTAGATCGTCGCTGACGATATCTCCCAGCGTGGTGCCCAGCCTGGCGGTGGTCTTGCCGATGATCGGTTCCACGATGTCGCGCTGGTAGTAGCCAACGTCGGCAAGGCTGGCGGTCTGGCTGTCGGCGAACACCAGCATCTGGAAGCCATCGGCCGCGGTGTTTGCGCGTGGCGTCAGCGCGAAATCCCAGTTGCGTGTGTTGCGGCCGGTCGCGGCGACACCGCTGTACCGATGCTTGGCAGAACCACGCGGTGCGTAGTGGCGCCAGAATGCGGGCAGACCGTCGGCGGCGGGTAAAAAGCGGCGGTCGCCCGGCTTGATCACGAATACCGTCTGCCCGTCGCGTACCGGCAGGCGGTAGCGCCCCTGTGCGTCGGTACGTACGATTTGCTCGCCATTGGAAACCGCCACATCGGCTACGCCCGGCTCATCCGCGCTGCGGCCGGCGCGCCCGTCGCGTTCTTCGTAGACGATGCCATCGACCGTGGTGCCGCGCGCGTATGCGCTTGCCGCGAGCAAGCCCAGTGCCAACAAAGCGAAGCGACGATGCATGCGTTTTCCCGCGCGAAGATCAGCGGAAATTGTACATGCCATCGCAAGGCGCGCAGTGCGTGTACGCAGGCGGCACACATGCCCGCTTATCCGTAGGAGCGACCACGTTATTGATGTCGCGACTCCAGCAACGCCACCGCGTCGCCAAGGCCCAGCCCACGTGCGCGCAGCAGCACGATCAGGTGATACAGCAGATCGGCCGATTCGCCGAGCAACGCGTCATCGTCCTGCACCACACCGGCCAGCGCGGTTTCAACGCCCTCCTCGCCCACCTTCTGCGCGATGCGACGGATGCCTTGCTCGAACAGTTTGGTGGTGTAGCTGGCATGCGGGCGTTCGCGCTCGCGCTCGGCCACCAGCGCATCCAGGCTGCCCAGGAACTGCCCGGGCGCAGACGGGAAGCAACTGGTGCGGCCCAGGTGACAGGTCGGGCCATGCGGGCGCGCCTGCACCAGCAACGTGTCGGCATCGCAGTCGGTCTGGATCGACACCACGCGCAACACGTTCCCCGAACTCTCGCCCTTGGTCCACAAGCGCTGCTTGCTGCGGCTGAAGAAGGTGACTTCACCGCGCTGCTGGGTCACGGCCAACGCTTGGGCATTCATGTAGCCCAGCATCAGCACGCGCAGGTTGTCGGCGTCCTGCACGATCACCGGCAACAGGCCCTCGCCCTTGCTCCAATCCAGCGTCGCGAGCGCGTCGCCCGTCGCCACGTCGTTACTGCCCATCGCGTACCTCGATCTGTTGCGCGCGCAAGAATTGCTTGAGTTCCGGAATCGGAATAGCGCCGCTGTGAAACACGCTGGCCGCCAGTGCGCCATCCACATCGGCCTGGTCGAAGACGTCGGCAAAGTGCTGCATCTCGCCTGCACCGCCGGAAGCGATCAGCGGCACCCGGCACAACGCACGCACCTGGCGCAGTTGGGCGATATCGTAACCGCGGCGCACGCCGTCGTTGTCCATGCAATTGAGCACGATTTCGCCTGCGCCCAACCGCTGCGCTTCGGCCACCCAATCCAGCGTACGCATCGGCAGCGCCTGGGTCTTGCTCGGGTCGCCGGTGTAGCGGCGCACGCGCCACTGACCATCTTCCTCACGAATCGAATCGATGCCGACCACGACACATTGCACGCCAAACGCGTCGGCCAGCTCGGAGATCAATTGCGGGCGGCCCAGTGCAGGCGAATTGATCGATATCTTGTCGGCACCGGCGTGTAGCACCGCGCGCGCTGTTTCCACATCGCCGATACCACCGGCCACGCAGAACGGAATATCGATCAGCCGCGCCACCCGCTCGACCCAGGTGTAGTCGACCGAGCGTCCTTCCGGGCTGGCACCGATGTCGTAGAACACCAGTTCGTCGGCGCCCTGCGCACGGTAGCGCAATGCCAGTTCGACGATGTCGCCCATGTCGATGTGGTCGCGGAACTTGACGCCCTTGACCACGCGGCCATCGCGCACGTCCAGGCACGGAATGATGCGACGGCTCAGCATGCCAGTGCCTCGTCGAGATTCAGATGCCCTTCGAGCAAGGCCTTGCCCAGCACGATGCCGGCGCAGCCTGCGGCCTTGGCAGCGGCGACATCGGCCAGATTGCGCGCCCCTCCGGAGACCTGCACCTGCAACTGCGGCGTCAGCGCGCGCAGATGCGCGTACAGCGCCATGTTGGGGCCCGACAGCATGCCGTCGCGGGCGATGTCGGTACACAGCAGATGCTGCAGCCCGGCTTGCGCGTAGCGCACGGCCAATTGATCCAGCGTGGCGTCTGCAGCCTCGGTCCAGCCGTGCACCGGCAACTGCCAGACGCCATTGGCATCCTGGCGCGTGTCCAGTGCAATCGTCAGGCGATCGGCACCGAATTCCTGCAGCCAGCCAATCACCATCGCGCTATCGCGCACCGCCAACGAGCCGATTACCACGCGTGCGGCGCCTGCGTCGAGGATGCGCGCCACATCCTCGCGCGAGCGCACACCGCCGCCGGTCTGCACGCGCAAGCCGGTGGCTCGCGCAATCTCTCCGAGTGTGCTGGCCAAGGTGTAGCCGCCTGCTTTGGCCGCATCCAGATCGACAAGATGCATCCACTGCGCACCGGCAGCGGCGAATGCCTGCGCACGCGGCAGCACGTCGTCGCCGTACTGCGTTTCGCGCGCGTAATCGCCTTGCAGCAGGCGCACCACACGACCGTTGCGGATATCCAGCGCCGGGTAAACGGTGAAACTCATGGGAAGCTCATCTCAAGAAAATTGCGCAGGATGCGTGCACCGGTATCGGCCGAACGCTCAGGGTGGAATTGCGCGCCACAGCGCAGCCCGTTCTGCACGACGGCAGTGAACAATCCGCCGTGATCGCAGGCGGCAACGGTGTCGGCGGTCACCGGCGCCGCATAGCCGTGCACGAAGTACGCACTGGCACGCTCGGGCAGACCGGCCAGCAACGCGGAGTCGCGCATCGGCACCAGCTGATTCCAGCCCATATGCGGCACGCGAATGCCAAGTGCCGGCGTCATTTGCCGCACGATGCCCGGCAGCAGGCCCAGGCACTCGACATCGCCTTCTTCGGAATGTTCGAACAGCAACTGCATCCCTAAGCAGATGCCGATCAACGGCACCTGCAATTCCCGCAATGGCTCGACCAAGCCCTGCGCGCGCAGACGCGACATCGCCTCTGGCGCCGCCCCGACGCCAGGCAGGATCACCCGCTGCGCGCCCTGCAGGCCAGCCGCATCGCGCACCACGCGTGCGTCGACGCCCAAGCGCTCCAACGCATAGCGCACCGAGCCCAGGTTGGCGCCACCGGCGTCGATCAGCGCAACGTCGGTCATAGCGCGCCCTTGGTGGTCGGCAACGCAGTGCCCTCACGGCGAATCGCCTGGCGCAATGCACGCGCCAAGGCCTTGAAGCAGGCTTCCACCTTGTGGTGATCGTTCTCACCGCGCACGGTCAGATGCAGATTCAAGCCGGACGCATCGCAGATCGAGCGGAAGAAATGCGGCACCAGTTCGGTGGGCATGTCGCCGACGCGCTCGCGCTTGAACTCGCCGTCGAAGACGAAATACGGGCGGCCGCTGAAATCCAGCGCCGCACTGGCGATGGTTTCGTCCATCGGCAACGTGAAGCCATGTTGCGCGGTGTCGCCGGCAACTTGCCATGGGCTGCTTTCCGGATCGAAGCCGTAACGGCCGATGCCGCGCTTGTCGCCCAGCGCTTCACGCAGCGCCTGGCCCAGTGCAAGGCCGGTGTCTTCGATGGTGTGATGCTCATCGATATGCAGATCGCCTTCGGCGCGGATCTCCAGCGCAAAACCGCCGTGCTTGCCGATCTGTTCCAGCATGTGGTCGAAGAACGGCAGACCGGTGGCGGTTTTCGGCTCGGCCACACGGTCCAGATCCAGTTCCACGCGGATCTTGGTCTCCTTGGTGTTGCGCTGGACCACCGCGCGGCGCGGCGCATCGGCCAGCTCGTGGGCGATGCCTGGCCAGTCCCACTCGCCGCCGAACTCATCGGTGCGCAGCTGAAACCCGCGGATATTCAGGTTTTGCGCGAACTGGATGTCGGTGATGCGGTCGCCCACCATTGCCGAGCGTGCCCAGTCGATGCTGCGGTCCTGCAGATACGGCACCATCAGGCCGACACCTGGCTTGCGCGTGGGCGCATTGTCGGCAGGCCAGCTGCAATCGATCAGTACTTCGCGAAATACGATGCCCTGGCTGGCGAAGATCTGCAGCATCAGATTGTTCGGGCCGTCGAAGGACGCGCGTGGGTAGCTCTCGCTGCCCAGCCCATCCTGGTTGCTGACGATGACGAACTGATAGCCTGCATCACGTAGCTTGAGCATCGCCGGAATCACATGATCGACAAAGCGCAATTTCTCGTAGGCGTCGATCTGGTAATCGGCCGGCTCGGTGATCAGCGTGCCGTCGCGGTCGACAAAAAGAATCGGGGTCATGCGGCGGCCTCCTGCGTGCGTTGCAGCGCGCTCAGCACGCGCTGGTTCTGTTCGTGCGTGCCCAGCGTGATCCGCAACGCGTCGGCCAGGCGCGGCACTGCGCGTTGATCGCGCACCACCACCCCGGCCTCCAGCAGCGCCTGGAATGCGCCTTCGGCGTCGTCGAAACGCACCAGCAGGAAGTTGCCTTGCGAGGGATAGACCTGACGCACCCCAGGCAGCTGCACCAACGCCTTGTGCACACGTTCGCGTTCGCTACGCACCTCGGCGATGCGGCGGCGTGTAACCTCCAGCGCTGGCGCAGACAAGGCCTGCTCGGCCATGGCTGCACATGGTGTGGGCACCGGATACGGCGCCTGGCAGCGGCGCAGCAAGGCGATCAGCTCGGCATTGGCGATCAGCGTGCCGATACGCGCCGCCGCCAATGCATGCGCTTTGGAAAGCGTGCGCAACACGGCGAGATTGTCGTAACGCCCGAGCAGGCCGACCGCCGAAGGCACATCGGAAAATTCGCCGTAGGCCTCATCCACCACCACCAGCGCCTTGCCTTGCAAAGCCTGCAGCGCTTGTTCGATTTCGTCCAGCGCAATGGCCGAACCAGCAGGATTGGACGGCGAACACAGGAACACCAACTTGGCGTTCGAAGACAATGCCGCTGCCACGATCGCCGGGATATCCGCATGGAAACCGTCGGGCCCGTCGACCAGCGGCACGTCCACCAGCG
Organism: Xanthomonas sp. D-99; assembly: GCF_017746145.1. Lineage (NCBI taxonomy): Bacteria > Pseudomonadati > Pseudomonadota > Gammaproteobacteria > Lysobacterales > Lysobacteraceae > Xanthomonas > Xanthomonas sp. D-99. The sequence continues at coordinate 94,305 of NZ_JAGHWU010000008.1, forward strand.
GCGCGTTCTGCAGCCGTGCGCACACGGCGTACATGCCGAACACCGGCGGCGTGACCAGCACCGCGTCGCGCTCTGGCACGCACAGGCCACGGACCAGCAAATCGATCGCCTCGTCGCTACCGCGACCGATCAACAGCTGCTCCGGGGCGCAACCGTACAGCGCCGCAAGCGCGCTGCGCAGGCCCTTGGGTTGCGGGTCGGGATAGCGCCGCGTGCTGGCAGCGGGATCGGCGGGATTGGCCCAGGCAGACTCGTTGGCGTTGAGCCACACATCGCCCTGCAACGCACTGGTGCGCGCCGACGAATAGCCCGCGAATGCACGCAGGTCTTCGCGCACCAGATCCAGAATCGACGACGTGCTCATGCTGCCGCTCCCATGCGTAGCGCCACCGCATTGGCATGGGCATCCAGCCCCTCGGCCCGCGCGAGGAGCAACGCGCATTCGCCGATGCCGTCGATGCCGGCCTTGCTGGCCGCCTGCACGCTGACCATGTTCTGGAAGCTGGCCACGCTCACGCCGCTGTAGGCGCGCGCCGCACCGCTGGTCGGCAATACATGATTGGTGCCGCTGCAGTAGTCGCCCAGCGCTTCGGGCGTGTAATCGCCGAGAAACACCGAACCGGCCGCTTCGACGTGCTCCAACCACGCGCGCGGTTCGCGCAGCGCAAGAATCAGATGCTCCGGCGCATAGCGATTACTGATCGCAAACGCCTCAACCAGCGTCTGCACCTTGATCAGCCGCGATTGCGCCAGCGCCTGGCGCGCAATGTCCGCGCGCGACAGTTGCGCCAGCTGAACTTCCAGCTGCGCTTGCACCGCATCGATCAACGCGGCACTGTCGGAGAGCAACAGCACCTGCGAATCGGGGCCGTGTTCGGCCTGCGACAACAGATCGGCAGCCACGAACGCCGGCTGCGCACCCGCATCGGCGATGACCAAGACTTCCGAGGGGCCGGCCGGCATGTCGATCGCCGCCGCACCGGACTGGGCCACCTGCTGCTTGGCTTCGGTAACATAGCTGTTGCCCGGGCCGAACAGCTTGTCGCAGCTGGGCAGCGATTCGGTGCCATACGCCATCGCCGCGATCGCCTGCGCACCGCCGAGCTTGAACACGCGGCGCACGCCGGTGAGTTGCGCGGCCACCAGCACCGCCGGGTCCACGCTGCCGTCCTTGCGCGGCGGCGTGCACAACACCACCTCGCGGCATCCGGCCAGACGCGCCGGCACGCCCAGCATCAAGGCCGTCGATGGCAGCGGCGCACTGCCTGCCGGCACATACAGGCCCACACGGCCGATCGGCCGCACGATCTTTTCGCACACTACCCCGGGCGCGGTTTCCACCGCATAGCCCTGGCTCATCCCGGCGCGGTGGAAGGTGTCGATGCGTGCGACCGCATCCTGCATGGCCTGGCGCAGCTCCGGTGGGACGGCCGCTTCGGCGGTGACGAATTCGGCTTCGCTCACTGCGAAGCTGTCCAGCGACACGCCATCGAAACGCGCGGTGATCTCGCGCAACGCCGCATCGCCGCGCGTGCGTACGTCGGCAATCAAGGCGGCGACCGCATCGCGCGTTCGTGCGGCCACGGTCTGCACCGGGCGGGTCAATGCGTCGGTGCGTGCAGCACCGTCGAGTTGGGACCAATCGAGAATCTTCATGCCAGCGAGCGCTCCACCGTCAACACCATCAAGCCTTGCGCACCTGCGCGTTCGAGTTCTTCCAGGCGCTGCCAGGTCACCGCGCCGTGGCACATAGTCTGCAAGCGCAGCGCGCCGTTGCCGTCGTCGGGCAACTGCACCAGCGGATCAGCATCGGGCAGCAGGCGGCGCAGCGCATCCACGTTGCCGTGCTCGGCACGGAACATCAGCAGCTTGCTGTCGCGCAGCTTGAGTACGCCGTCCATGCGCCGCAGCAGCATTGCCAGAAGGCCGGCACGCGCATCGGCAGGTTCGCGCACCGCGCCGGCCAGCACCGCTTCGCTTTCCATCACCAGTTCGACCGGCTTGAGCTGGTTGGCGGCCAGGGTGGCGCCGCTGGAGACCAGATCGCAGATCAGATCGGCGGTGCCCAGGCGCGGGGCGATTTCCACCGAACCGGACAACTCCACCACCGCCGCGTCGATGCCCTGCCGCTCCAGCCAATCGGCCAAAATCGCCGGGTAGCTGGTGGCGATACGCTTGCCCGCCAGTTGCGCCACGCCGTGCCAATCCCATTCTTCCGGCACGGCGAGCATCAGGCGGCACTGGCCGAAGCCCACCCCACGTACCGCGTGGTAGGCGGCCGGCAAGCCATTGCGGCGGCGCTCGGCGGCCTGCTCTTCCAGCTCGTTCTGGCCGACGATGCCCAAGTCGCAGACGCCATCGGCGATCAGGCCGGGGATATCGTCGTCGCGTACCAGCAGCAGGTCCACCGGCAACGACTCGCCGTAGCAGAACAGCTTGTCGCGGCTCTGCCGCCAGCTCAGCCCGCAGGCGGCCAACAGGCTGCGCGCCGGCTCGGCCAGACGGCCGCTCTTCTGGATGGCGATACGCAACCGGTCACGTGCCGGCGCTGCCGTGGAAGCACTCATCTTGTTCTCTCAGTGGGAGTCGTCAGGGCGCGACGACTGCTCGCGCAGGGCCGCGGCATAGCCGCCGGCGCCGTGGTCCAGGGTGCGTGCAACGCGCCCGATGGTGGTCACGCTGACCTGGGTCAGCTCGTGGATTTCGCGATACGGCACGCCCTTGACCAGCAGCGGCACCACCCGCCAGCGGTCGGCCATGGCTTCCAGCTCGGCGGGCGTGCATAGGTCACGCAGAAACGCTTCGACGGCCCCAGGCTCGCGCAGGCATGCCAGTGCGTCGGCCAGCATCGTCAGCGAGGCGGCGACGTCGGTAGTTTCGGGGGCAGATCGTTGTTTCATTGCGTTAATGTAATAGCGTGTTAGTACATTAACGCAAACGACGGGACTTGTCACCTGTTCGGATGGTGTGGAGAGCGCTCGTTCGGCTGGCCCTCATCCGGCGCTTCGCGCCATCTTCTCCGCAGGCGGACGAAGAAAAGCAGGCGGTTCCCTTCCTCCGCCTGCGGGGGAAGGTGCCCGAAGGGCGGATGGGGGCGAGATCTCGTACAGCAACACACACCGCTTCACGTGCGGATTGCGCGCCCTTCCATCGCAAAGCCAGCAACGAAGCCTTAGCCGAACGCTGCGCCACACTTCTCAACTGCGCTGCCGGGAAGCTCCGAAGCCCCTCCTCCGGCGCTACGCGCCACCTTCTCCCGTTGACGGGAGAAGGACCAAGGGCTGGTCTGCGCACATTGGGTTCTTCCGTCGCCGCCAGAGAGCCGGGAGCGATCAGCCCAGGCAGGCCCGCTCCGGTTTGTCGCAAGCGGCAACGTGGCGCAGAGGCACGATGTTCACCATTTCGGCACACATCCGATGCGCCGCCGCTCTTACATAGATGACACAAAGCATGCCCGCCGGACTCGCACGGCAAGCAACTGTAGCGCCCTTCAAATCAGGCAATCAGAAACGACCAGCTCCGCCTCACGGCATCGCCTTGGCCTGTTCCAGCTCAACCAGCAAAGTGCTGGCCAGCTCGTCGCGGGCGACATCGAATTGCTGCTCGCGGACCAGGTCCTTCACCGCCACCACGCCGCGTGCCAGTTCGTCGTCGCCGGCCAGCACCACGAAGCGGATGCCGGCACGAGCGGCATACTGGAACTGCTTGCCGACCTTCTTTGGCTCCATCTGCACCTCGGTGTTGATGCCACCGATGCGCAGCCGGCGCGCGATATCCAGCGCGTCGTCCAGGCGGGTCTCGTCCATGAGCGCCACCATCGCCTGCACGCTGCGTTCGGCGATGCCCTGGATCAGGCCGGCCTCGCGCAGCTGCCAGAACAGGCGGGTCAGGCCGATCGAAATGCCCACACCGGGCAATTTGGACTTGGTGTAGTGGCTGGCCAGGCTCTCGTAACGGCCGCCCGAACAGATCGAGCCGATCTGCGGGTGGTCGGTCAGCGTGGTTTCGTAGACGGTGCCGGTGTAGTAATCCAGCCCGCGCGCGATGGAGAAATTCAGGCAGTACGCGCTCTCCGGCACGCCCAGCGCCTTGACCAGCTCCAGCACTTCACGCAACTCGGCGATGCCCTCGCCCAGCGTCGCGCTGGCCCCGACCGAGCCTTCCAGCGCCTGCAATTGCGCCAGCGCATCGGCATGCCCTTCAGAGCGCACCGCCACGAAGGCGAGAATCCTGGCCACCTGCTCGGCAGGAATGCCAAAGCCCTCGCCCACCAGCGTGTTGCGCACGTAATCGGCGCCACGCTTGTCGATCTTGTCGACCTCGCGCAGCACCGCCAGCTGCAACTCGCCTTCGGCCACGCCCAGGCTTTCGAAGAAGCCGCGCAGCAGCTTGCGATTGTTCAACTGCACCTTGAAGTCGCCGATGCCCAGCTCGGCAAACACCGCATGGATGACTGCCAGCACTTCGGCGTCGTAGCGGATGCTCAACGCATCCTTGCCGATGACGTCGATGTCGCACTGGTAGAACTCGCGGAAACGCCCACGCTGCGCACGCTCGCCGCGATACACGCGCTGCATCTGGTAGCGCCGGAACGGGAAGCTCAAGTCATGCTCGTGCTCGGCGACGTAGCGTGCCAGCGGCACGGTCAGGTCGAAGCGCAGCGCAAGCTCCGGCAAGCCGCCGTTCTCGGCGCCCTCATCGGCCGCAGCGGCGGCATTGGCCAGCGCGCCGGTGGACTGCACGAAATACACCTGGCGCTCGGTCTCGCCGCCGGATTTGGTCAGCAGCACATCGGAAAGCTCGAACACCGGCGTTTCGACCGGCAGGAACCCGAACCGCTCGTAGTTGCGGCGGATGACGTCCAGCATGCGCTGGAACGCGATCTGCTCGCGCGGCAGCAATTCCATGATGCCGGGCGGCGTACGGGGCTTGATCACGAGCGAAACTCCTGCAGGACAATGTGGCGAACGCACAATTCTACCGGCTGGGCGGCCGCGCTGACCGCATGGCGTATCATTCAATGCGTCCCAGCAGTGCGTGGCCCATGTACCGGCAGCTCTCCGACCCCAGCGCGACCTGCCCGGCGCCCAGCGCGGCATCCGCCAGCGGCACGCCCAACTCAGATTGCGCCCTTTGCACCGTGCGCGGCCGGGCCATTTGTGCGGCGCTCTCGGCGCAGGAAATGGACGCGCTGGACCAGGTCACCCACGCGGCGGCCTACGCGCCCGGCAGCCCCCTGGTGCGTGCGGGCGAGACCCGGCACAACGTCTATACCGTGACCTCCGGCGCGTTGCGCATGGTGCGCACGCTGGCCGACGGACGCCGCCAGATCACCGGCTTAGTGCTGCCCGGCGACTACGTCGGGCTCACCGAAACCGCGCAGCACCGCCACGATATCGAAGCCATCGTCGACAGCCGGGTGTGCCGCACGCCGATGGCGCAAATGCGCCAGCTACGCGAGCGCTACCCACAGCTGGAACGCAAGCTGCTGCAACGCGCCAGCATGGAGCTGGCCGCCGCGCAGGACACCGGCCTGTTGCTGGCGCGCCTGCACCCCAGCGAACGGCTGGCGCATTTCCTGCTACGGCTGGCCGCCCGCTCCACCCAACCCGGCGCCAGCGGCGACACGGTGGCGCTGCCGATGAGCCGCAGCGACATCGCCGACCACTTGGGGCTGACCGTGGAAACGGTGAGCCGCACCTTCACCAAACTGCGGCAGCAGCAGTTGATCGCGCTGCCGCAACTGCATCTGGTGCAGATCCTGGATTACGCTGCACTGCGCCGTCTGGCCGGCGATACGGTGTGAGGATTGGCGGCTGATTGATGGATTTCATTGATGCGTCGGTGCGTGCTTGTCGAAGCAGTCGGTCGGGTCGGTGACGCGCAATCGCTCAGCGCCCGGCCACTGCACGCGCTGCCGCACCGCTACAGCCACCGCTCAACAGCCGCGATTGGCGCAGCCAGGCGCGATCCGGGTAGTAGGCGAACACGAACGCACCGTCGCGCAAGGTATCGATCAACTGCTTGGCCACCGCTGGCCGCACCGCCGGGCAGCCCAGGCTGCGGCCGAGCCGGCCCTGGGTGCGGATGATGGCTTCGCTGACATAGGGTGCGCCGTGGATCACGATGGCACGGTCGCGCGCGTGGTCGTTGAAACCGGGCTCCAGACCCTTGAGCCGCAACGAGTAACCGTTGTGCCCGGTGTACGACTCCTGCGCGGTGAATGCGCCCAGGCTGGACTGGAAGCTGCCGTCGTTATTGGAGAACTTCGCCGCCTGGTTCTCGCCGGTATTGCGCCCGTGCGCGACCCATTCGCGAAACAACAGGCGTTGCTTGTCCAGATCGAATACCCAGAGCCGGCGCTCGGTCGAGGGGCGGCTGTAGTCGATGACGCTGAGCACCCGTTCGGCACCCACCTGCTGGCGCTGTCGCGCGCATTGCAGTGCCTCGGTGGCCAGGGCCAGCACCTGGCGGTCCAGCGACGGCGCCTGGCGCGCCAGCGCCTCGACCAGACCCACACGCGGGGCGCCCAGCGGCGGCACCGGTGACGCAGACAATGCATCGGCCGCATTGGCCGCACCGGCCGCTGCCCACCCGCACAAGACGGCGGCAACGGCGATCATTCGATCAGACATGCAACAACCCACAGCGGACGCGGCGCCACAGCGGGGCCGCACCCCCTAGAAATAGCCGCATATGGGCCACTTTCCAACCCCGGTGGCTGAACGCGTTGGGTCAGGTGGCATCGGCAAGCAAGCGCTGCCGAAGGGCGGCGTAGTCCGCCGCCAGTGCTTCGGCCTGCGCTGGGCGCTGCAGCAGTGCAGCCAGTGCCGGCGGAACCTCTACGGCACGGCCAATCAGCGGCTCCACCACACCCTCGAACTTGGCCGGATGCGCGGTGGCCGCTACCGCCCAGTCGCCAGTGCCGCCCTCCGCGCCTTCTGCACGCAGTTGTTCGAGCACATGCACCGCGGTGGCGGTATGCGGGCAATGCACCTCGCCGTAGCGCGCGAAGCGCTGCTGCACGGTGTGGCGAATCGCCGCATCGTCCACGGACAAGGCCCGGAATTCCTCACGCAAGGCGGCGTCGTCGCCGTTGTAGAGCCAGCGCAGCCGTTCGAAATTGCTCGGCGCCCCCACGTCCATCGCATTGGCCAGCGTGGCCACGCTGGGCTGCGGTACGTAGGCATCGCCCGCGAAATAGTCCGGCAACACATGATTGGCGTTGGACGCCAGCGCGATGCGGCCCAACGGCACCCCGAGCGCGCGCGCGATGATCGCCGCCAGGGCGTTGCCCAGGTTACCGGTGGGCACCACCAGATTGAGCACGCTACCCGACGCTGCATGGTGCTCCAGCGCGGCATGCGCGTAGTAACTCATCTGCGGCAGCAGCCGGCCCAGACTGATGCTGTTGGCCGAACTCAGCGGCACCTGCGTCTGCAACGCGGCATCGTTCAAGGCCTGCTTGACCATTGCCTGGCAGTCGTCGAACGAGCCGGCCACGCGCAGGGCCTGGATGTTGTCGCCGAAACACCCCAGCTGATGCGCCTGCCGCGGCGACACGCGGCCGTCCGGATACAGCACCACCACGCGCAGGCCGGGCTGGCGATGGAACGCGGCGGCCACGGCGGCGCCGGTGTCGCCGGAGGTGGCGACCAGGATGGTGAGCGGGCGGTCTTCAGCACGGCGCAAGCGGGTCAGGCAGGCAGCCAGGAAGCGCGCACCGAAATCCTTGAACGCGGCCGTGGGGCCATGAAACAGCTCCAGCGCGTAATCGCCCGGCGTACCCAGCGCCACCAACGGCGCCGGGAAATCGAAGGCTTCGGCACAGATGGCAGGCAGTTCGGCCGCCAGTGCGTCGCCCTCGAAAAATGGCTGCAACAGCGCAGTGGCGGTGTCGGCCAGGCCGGCGCCCGCAACCAGCGTACGGGCAGGTGGCAGGGTCTGCGGCACGTAGAGGCCGCCATCGGGCGCCAGCCCGGCGGCAATGGCCTGGCTCAGGCTTGCAGCGGGGGCACCGCCACGGGTGGAGATAAACATCAGCATGACTCCAGATAAAGCGAAGGCTGGGCGGCACCCATGACAAGGGGTGCCGCGTGTGAGGTAGCCGGGCGTCGCGTTGCACCGGCGTTCGGCCGAAGGGTTGCGTACGGTCGATGGCGCGGGGCTATGCTGCGCGCACCCTTCCGTGGAGTCGGCAGATGATCAAGGTCAGTGTGATGTACCCGTACCGCGACGGCGCCCGCTTCGATCACGCCTACTACCGCGACCAGCACATGCCGCTGGTGAGCGCGCGCATGGGCGCGGCCTGTTTGAAATACACCGTGGACAAGGGCATCAGCGGGGGGGAGGCCGGCAGCCCGCCGGCGTTCATCGGCATGTGCCACATCTTTTGCGGGTCGGTGGAGACCTTCAACGCCGGCTTCGGGCCGCATGCACAGGAAATCCTCGCCGACATCGCCAACTACACCGACCTGACCCCGGTCATGCAGATCAGCGAAGTCGTCGTCGACTAAATGACGTGTGCCAATCTGCAGGCCAGACCTGCTACCGGCTGCCTGCGGCGCGTTGGCATTGCGTGCGTCCCGATTCATCCGAGCAACCGCGCCGCAGGACTTGCGATCGGCGAAACCCAGGCCTGGCTATCGAACCCTACAGCCGCAAACCCGGCCTGCACTGCCGGTGCCGCAGCTTCGGCCGCGGCGCGCGATTCGAACCAGGCAAACACGCTCGGCCCGGCGCCGGAAATGCTGGCGCCGAGGGCGTTGTGGTCCAGCGCTGCCTGTTTGGCGTCGGCGAAGCCGGCGATCAATGGGGCGCGACGCGGTTCGATCAGCACATCACGCAAGCCCGCGCGTACCAGGTCTGCATCGCCGGCATGGCAACCGGCCAACACCAAGGCCAGATTGGTGCTCTGCGCGACGAATTCGCGCAATTGATAGTTTCCTGCCAAGGCTTCGCGCGCGCGTCGCGTTTCCAGCACTGCATCCGGATGCACCAGCAGGCTATGCCACGCCGCCGGCACGTTGATCGGCACCAGGCGCTCCAGCGTGCACAGCACCAAGCCACCGGCAAACAGCGGCCCCAGGTTGTCGCCGTGGCGGCTGCCGCTGGCCACCGCTTCGCCATCGAGCGCGTATTGGTAGAGCTGGTGGTGATCCAGCGGCGAGGCCAGCAGCGCGTTTGCCGCGACCAACGCTGCCACGCATGACGCGGCAGACCCGCCCATGCCCGAGCTCAGCGCAATACCTTTGTCGATCTCGATTTCGAATCCATACGGCAGCTGCAAGGCTGCCCGCAGCGAAATGAGTGCAGCGCCTGCAGTGTTGCGCTCGGCATCCAGTGGCAGCGCCACCGTCGTGCCGCGAATCGCAGCGATGCGCACCACTGGCGCTTCGATCCGGCGCACGGTCACAGTGTCGCCAACGCCATCGATCGGATAGCCGAGCAGGTCGAATCCCACCGCAACATTGGCAACCGATGCCGGTGCGAAGGCGCGCGCTTCGTGCAGGCCATGTTTGCCCGGGGAAGCGCGATCGCTGCCCTGCGCCTGCGCCTGCACCACCGCTGCCTGGCTCACGCCGGCCTGGCTGACAACAGTCTGCGTCACAGCCGCGCGCCCTCGCCTGCCGCCACGCGCAGCAGATCGGCGAACACGCCTGCCGCGGTCACTTCCGGCCCCGCGCCCGGCCCCTGTACTACCAGCGGGTTCTCGCAGTAGCGACGCGTGGTGAACTGCACCACGTTATCGGTCAGACGCAAGTTGGCGAATGCATGATCGGCCGGCAGTTCGACCAGGCCCACGCTGGGCGCGCGGTCCGGCGGCAGCTGCGCCACATAGCGAAGCACGTTGCCGCGCACGCGCGCGTCGGCCAGACGCTGCGCAAAGGCGGCATCCACTTCCGGCAAGCGCGCCATAAAATCGTCCACGCTGGCCTGACGCAGCGCTTCCGGCACCAGGCTTTCAACCTGCACATCTTCCAGGCTGATGGAACGCCCCGCTTCGCGCGCCAAAATCACCAACTTGCGCGCCACATCCACGCCGGACAGATCGTCGCGCGGATCCGGCTCGGTGTATCCCATGCCACGCGCCTGCGTCACCAGTTCGGCGAACGGCACGCTGCCGTCGTACTTGTTGAACAACCATGCCAACGTGCCGGAGAAGATGCCTTCGATGGATGTGACTGCATCGCCGGTATCGACCAGGTCGCGTAGCGTGGTGATCACCGGCAAACCGGCGCCCACGGTGGCTTCATAACGGAAGCGCGCACCACTGGCGTCGGCCGCTGCGCAAATCGCCTCATAGCGCGCCAGCGGCCCGGAACCAGCCTGCTTGTTCGGCGTCACCACATGGATGCCGGCGGCCAGCCAGCCCGCATAACGGTCTGCGACTTCGGCGCTACCGCTGCAATCGATGATCACCGTATGCGGCAAATGTGCCGACAGCAGATGCGCGGTGAAGCGTTCCAGATCGGTCGCGGTGGTGGCCAATGCAAACGCATCGCGCCAGTCGCCGACCAACCCGCGCTCGTCCAGCAACATGCGACCACGCGACACCACCGCACGCAGACGCAGATCCAGATTGGCCTTGCCCAGCAACTGCGGTTGCGCGACGCGTAGCTGATCCAGCAACGCCGCGCCGACATTGCCCGGCCCGATCACGCCCACCGAGAACGTCTGCGGCGATAACCAAAAACCCGCATGCGCCGCGCGCAACGCCTTGGTGGCATGCGCCGCATCGATCGCTACCGAGATGTTGCGCTCCGACGAGCCCTGCGCAATCGCCAGGATATTGACCTGCGCTCGCCCCAATGATTCGAACAAGCGCGCCGCCACGCCTGGCTGGCCGGCCATGCCATCGCCCACCGCTGCGAGCACGCTGATGCCGGTGGTCAGCTGCACGCGCTGCACCTGCCCGACCGTGAGTTCATGCGCGAACGCCTGCAGCAAGGCATTGCGTGCACGCTCGGACTCGTGCTGTTTGACCACGCAACAGATCGAATGTTCTGACGAACCCTGCGAGATCATCACCACCGACACCTGCGCGGTGCGCAGAGCGGCGAACACGCGCTCGGCCGTTCCCGGCACACCGATCAGACCGGTGCCTTCCAGATTCAGTACCGCCAGATCCGGGCTCAGCGTCAGCCCCTTGATCGGCCCGCTCACCGCGCTGCTGGCGGTGATGCGCGTGCCCGGGTGTTCGGGCTGGAAGGTATTGCGGATGATGATCGGCAAACCACGTTCGATTGCAGGCGACATCGTTTGCGGATGCACCACCTTCGCACCGAAATACGCCAGCTCGCAGGCCTCGTCGTAGCTCAGGGTTTCCAGTTGCACCGCTTCGGGCACCACGCGCGGATCGGCCGACAGCACGCCATCCACATCGGTCCAGATATGCAACTCATCAGCGTCGAACAATGCGGCGAAGATCGCACCGGAGTAATCGCTGCCGTTGCGGCCCAGTGTGGTGATGCGGTCGGCGCGATCGCGCGCCACGAATCCGGTCACTACCACGCGCGTTTGCGGATGCGCTTGCCGCCAGGTTGCAAGACGTTGCGCACTGGCCTCCCAGTCCACGTCCACACCGAGTTCGCCGCGATTGACCACCAGCACATCGCGCGCGTCCAGCACCGCGCAGTCTTCGCCGATCGCGCGAAAGTGATCGCCCAGCAACTGCGCCGAATACACCTCGCCCAAACCCTGCACGCGGTCGAGCACTTCACGCGGCAATTCCCCGATGACCGCCAGCGCGCCGAGGATCTGCGACAGATGCTCGAAGCGCTCGTCCAGCCACTCCACGGTTGGCCCGGAATGCTCGCCGAGCAACGCCACCGCCGCACCGCGATGGCGTGCGCGTGTTTCGTGCCACCGCTCGCGCCATTCGGGGCGATTCTTCGCCGCCAGTTCGGCCAGTTCGATCAAGGCATCGGTGACGCCCTTCATCGCCGAGACCACGGTGACCTGCACCGTCTCGTCGCGTGCAAGCAGCAGCTGGGCCACATGCCGATAACGCTCGGCATCGGCCACCGAGGTGCCGCCGAATTTGTGCACGACGGTGCGCGCAGAGGACGCAAGAACAGCAGCGGGTTCGAACGAAACAGCGGGCGATGACATCGACAGACCTCATTGGGGAGGCCCCGTCCGCATCGGATGAGAGAGGGAAGCCCCCGCATCCTGATCCGGGTGCGGGGCCGTTGTTTTCGGAAGTTACGCGAAGACGACGGACCGCACCGGGCGAATGGTGGCGGTAGTAATGATGGTGGTAATGCCGGCCACGCCCGCACCGGCCCGCAGCAGCGGCTGGCAGAGAAGCGAAGCGATGGCGGAGGCATTACCCATGCATGCAAAAGACATCACCGGGCCGAGGCCTGTCAAGCATTGCGTGAATGGGCAGGCGCATACGCCGGGCGCAGGGAACAGAAAACCTTGCCGCTCAGGGATTTAAGCGCCGCGCGTGCAAGCAATTGATTGCCATGGAAACTTTTCTGGGGACCTAGGCGGACCGCTGTGCGCAGCTTTGGAAGACCTCTCACCGCCGTGGCACGACGGGAAAGACTTAACTTGCATCGTTAGCGCCATCTACGCGCGTGCACCTGTCTGGTGAGCGCGGACGTGCGATGCGGCTCAGAGGCCGTCATAACCTTTGAACGCCCTGTCCCCTTGCTGCTGCCGACATGCCGCTTCCCACTGCGGGTTGTCGTCGCCCCGCACAGGTGATCGTCGTCCTGAGTTGCGAGCCACGAGACAAAGCAGATCCAGCCAACTCCCTGCGTGACAACACGGGATCAGCCGAGCACTTGAGGATTGAGTTGCCATACCGAGAAATTGAGCGCCGCCGCAAAGCTCACCCATGCCAGATACGGCACCAACAGCCACTCCGCCAAAGCCTGCCTCTTCGCAAACGCCCCGATGGTGGCCACCAGCACGAGCCACAGCGCCACGATGTCCGCGAACGCCCACGCCCCCTGATGCCACGCAAAGAACAACCAACTCCACAGCCCGTTGAGCGTCAGCTGCGCGACGAACAGTGTCAGCGCCACGCGCGCACCAGCCCATCCCCCACGGCGCCACACCAACCATACCGACACCGCCATCATTCCGTACAACACCGTCCACACCGGCCCGAACAACCACCCCGGCGGCGCCCACCCCGGCCGTTGCAGCTGCGCATAAAAGCTGGCCGCCTGGATTGATGCCATTGCGCCTAAACCGGCGATGGAATAGCAAAGCATCAGCCAGCCGAGAAGACCCAACCATTGCGGCTTTTTTGAACGTCCTCGGATCATGACTGCTGTGACCTCTCATCACCGTTCGTCATCTTCGCAGAGCGCCTGTGCAAGCCGTGACTACGCAAATAAGCGAGTCCGCCGTCAGCTGAGGCCGTAGGGATTCGTGCCGTCAGGTCCAATCTCTCGGGATAGGGAATTACACTCCAAACCGATGTGCTATTTAAACTTGGGGGGACGTCGAAACATCACCAGATCCTTGCCAGTGGTCACCGACACCGCGTCGCCGCCACGCAGCAGGCCGTTGTCGTCGCGTAAGGCGCTGGGCGTCAGGCTGAGGTTGTTGCCGGCGATCAACGCCGCGCTGCCGCCTGCCTGCACGCGGGTGCCGGTCAATGTCATGTCGTTGCCGGCCATCAGTTGCAGCGTGTTGCTGGCCGTAATGCCTGACAGGATCCCGACGCCGTTGATGGCCTTGGATGCTTCGCTGACCAGGTTGTTGCCGGCCACCAATGCGACATCGCGGCCCTGGATCTGGCCTTGATTGAGCAGGTCGTTACGCGCTTCCAGCGACACGCCGCCAGAGCCGCTGATGCGGCCTTGGTTGAGCAGGTTGCTGGCCGTGACGCTGACATCGGCGCCGGCAATGACGCCCTGGTTGCTCATGGTGTTGGTGGCGTTGAGCTCGACGTTACGAAGCCATTGACATGGCTCCTGTGCGGTAGCAATCTCTTGCTCCAAGGAGCGTAGAAACTCCTCTCATAGCGGTACCCACCTCCGTCAAACCGGTGGGTTTTTTGTGCCTGCATCCTGCAGGTACAAGCCGATGCGATGCCTGCGTCGGGAGGGCGGCTAATACAACACCCGCAAGGGAAATACGCCCGCCGGCTCTTAGCGGTTTCGAACCTCCCGACATCCCGTCGCCGTTGGCGGCGGTTCTTGGGTTGTTCCAGGAGGGCGTTGCCATGTCTACCGGACCATCTGCGCCGGCATTTGCGTCGATTGATCTGATGCCAGCTTCCGCTCACCGCCTGCGGTGGGATGTGCGTGAGGTGCTGCACCGGCTCGTCGCACGCGCGGCTGTTGAGCGAGCGATCCACGATCCCGCGCATTCGCTGAGTCGCCAGCTCGCTGTGTTGCCGCACACCTTGCGCTGCCTGTCCGCGTGCGCTGACGTGATCTTGCAGTGCTGCGCCGCCTCACGCATCACCCATCATCATGCGGACGCGTCATGACACGCCGTCGCCCACCCACGGCATCTGCCACCGCACAGTCCAGTAGCAAGCGTGCAGGCCCTGCGGCGACCAAGCGAGTGCAGTGGAACTACGTTGAGCCCGACCGCACCAAGCTGCCACCCATGCTGCCGCCCGACCCGGACGCGAACCCGCAAGGCCCCGGCACGCTACCGGCACCCCGACGCGCCCGTCGCCCGCGCCAATGCACCGTCAGCTACACCCATTACCCCGGCGCCTACGACCATGGTGGCGACCAGCACGTGCCACACGTCCGCCTCAGCGGCCTATGGCTGGAACAACTGGGCTTTGCCATTGGCACCAAGCTGCGCATCACCGCCAGCGCGGGGCAGCTGCTGATGGAGGTGTTGCCGCCGGTGGAGGTGCCTGCAAAGCAACTTAGGGCGCGTCGGTGAGCGCTACCCGCCGTATTCAGGTGAATTCTGTTCGCCGCTAGCCGATGTTGCACAGGCAGGGCCTCGTGAGGTGATTGCTGCCGCCGCCTGATCAGTGGGCATGTACGTGTTACTTTTCAGCGACGCTCTTAGCGCAGGATCAGAGATGGCCCTTCACCCTGGGAAATCCCATGGACGGCAAGTTAACCAGGGACGCATCGCGCTCCCTCGGGCAGCGTTGTTGTCAATTGCGTTGCTGGCACTCTGCACCTTTCATGCGGGATGTGCCCCCAGCACTCCACGCGATCAGTCAGCCGTAGCGGCTGCAAAGCCCTCCGTTGAAACCAGGAGCAAAGACGTGACGGAACGCCTCAAGCAAGACGTCGATCGGTTGATCGCCACTGACTTCCAGGATGTCGCAGCACTTAACGCTCAGCTTCAAACGCAGTTCGGCCCCGGCGAGCAGCAAGACGCGATGGTGGTGCGGCGGGGTGAAGGTGGTGCGCTCGCCGGTACCGCGTTAAAGCGCATTGAGCTTCGCAGCACTCGGGATGCGCCCGCGCATGCGACGCTTGTACTCGACTTTTCGTCGCCTGGCCCGAAGTTCGAGGGTATGCCTTCGCCAGATGCGTCTCTCTATCCACCGCGCCCAGATGCTAGCGGCTCCCGCGCCTATTGGTCGATGCAGACGGAAACGGCAACTGTCATCTTTGGGCTGAGCGAAGATCAGTCCAGCTTAAGCTACGTCACAATCAGCAAGAAGTAGGGGTAATCCCCCCGCCCATTAGCAGACGCCAGAAGTGGAATTTTCTCGTCCCCTTTCTCGAGGAGGTTCCATGAAGAAGTCCCGCTTTACCGACAGCCAGATCATCGCCGTGCTCAAGCAGGCCCAGGCCGGTGCGCCCGTGCCGGAGCTGTGCCGCGAGCACGGCATCAGCTCGGCGACGTTCTACAAGTGGCGCAGCAAGTTCGGCGGCATGGACGTGTCCATGGTCGCGCGCATGAAGGAGCTGGAGGAGGAGAACCGCCGGCTCAA
>NZ_JAGHWU010000009.1:0-130570 GCF_017746145.1 Xanthomonas sp. D-99
ACTCTTCGGAACGACGCCACCTTCCGCCCTGTCAGGTCTCGTTGTTCAGACCTTCCTTAAGTCGGCCGATGCGGTGCCATCTGCGACCGCCGCGCATGAACTCACAACGTCGCACGCAGCCGTAATCGCTTCCACCAGCAGATCGGCAGTGACCGGTTTGCGCGGGAATCCGTCGAAGCCTGCGGCCTTCGTCTGGGTCTGCGCAGGGCTGTCAGCCTGTGCCGTGACCGCCGGCAGCGCGAAGCGATGGCCAAGCTGACGCAGCTGCAATGCCAGGGCGAAGCCGTCCCGCCCGGGGAGATCAAGATCCAGCAGCGCGATGTCGAACCGGCCATCCACCGTTTCCGACAATGCAGCCAGCCCATGCACGGCATGCACCACACGGTGACCTCGGTTGGTCGACAAGCCGCTGATCACCTCGGCCACGGCAGGGTCGTCTTCCACCAGCAGGATGCGCAGCGGCTCGCCTGCAAGCAGCTGGACCTGACCGGCAGCGATGTGCGTGCCGGAGCGGTCGATCGGCAGGGCAGATCCACGGTGAACCGGGTGCCGACGCCAAGCCGGCTGCCCACGCGGATTCGGCCTTTCATCGCCACGGTGAGTTCCTGGCAGATCGCCAGCCCAAGCCCGCTGCCGCCGTCGCGCGAACTGGTGCGCGCAGCCTCGCCTTGTTCGAAGCGCTGGAACAATCGCTTCTGCTGTTCCGGCCCGATGCCAGGCCCCCTCGCGCACCGTGAAGCGCAGGGCATCTCCATGCTGGCTGACGGTGAGCGACACCTCGCCGCGGTCGGCAAACTTGATCGCATTGCCCAGCAGGTTGATCAGGATCTGACGCACCCGCGTCGCATCGCCCACGACCACCACATGCGTGGGGAGCTGATTGCGGTACTCGAAGCGCAGGCCGCGCGCGTCAGCGACGGGGGTGCATGAAATCAGCCAGCTCCCGGGGGAGCTGTGCGGGATCGAAGGCTGCCTGCTCGGTAAGCTGTTGCCGTTGCCGTGCCAGCCCCACTCCTGCTGACGCCGCAGGCGCTTTCGCCAGGCCCAGATACCCAGGTTCTGTCGCGTACTGGTCTGGCTTGCACCTCACCTAGGCGTCGCCGGCCTCGTCATCGCGCTGGCCATCATCGACATCGGCAAGTACCCGCGCCAATGCCTGTGCCAGCAGTTCGCCTGTGACCGGTTTGCGCAGAAAGCCATTGCAGCCGGCGGCCATCGCCTGCGGTTCGGCGTCAGTGTCGGCACGTGCGGTCACTGCCACGATCGGGAAGTGCACGCCGCGCGCGCGCAACTGCGCCACCAGCGCCGCGCCGTCGAGGCCGGGCAGATCCAGATCGCACAATCCCGCATCGAAACTGCGCGTGCTTACCTCTGCCAGCGCGGCAAGACCATGCAACGCATGCGTGACGTGATGCCCACGCGTCTGCAACAGGCCCACGATCACCTGCGCCACGGTCTCATCGTCCTCGACCAGCAGCAATTGCAACGGCGCTTGCTCACGCATCGGCGGAGCGCGCACTGCAGGCGGCGTGACCGCAGGCAACGTGGACACCCAGTGCAACGGCAGCTCGACCACAAAACAGGCGCCCTGCCCCAACTCACTGGCGACCGTCACCGCGCCGCCCATCGCCGCCGCAAGTTCGCGGCAGATCGCCAGCCCCAGCCCACTGCCGCCGTGCCGTGCCAGCGTGAGCGCGCCTTCGGCCTGTTCAAACCGCTGGAATAGTCGTCCGCGCTGCTCGGCGCTCATGCCCGGCCCGGTATCGCGTACCTCCACACGCAGACCCTGCCGGGTGTGCTGCGGCAACGTGGTGACGCGCAGGTGCACGCTACCGCGCTCGGTGAACTTCACAGCATTGAACAGCAGATTCAGCAGGATCTGCTGCACGCGGCTGGCATCGCCATGCAATGCCGGCGGCAATGCATCGTCGATCTCGCAATGGAAGGCCAGCTGCTTCTGCTCGGCACTCGGGCGCACCAGTTCCACCACCTGCCCGACCAACTGGCGCAGGTCGAAATCGCGATAATCCAGCGGCAATTTTCCCGCTTCGATCCGGGCCAGATCCAGTGCATCGTTGACCAGACGCAGCAGATGCTTGCCGGCCAGCTGGATCGCGCTTGCATAGCCTTGCTGACGGCCATCCAGTGGGGTCTGCAGCAGCAACTCGCTCATGCCCAGCACACCGGTCATCGGCGTGCGCACCTCATGACCCAACGTTGCCAGAAAGCGCGTCTTGGCCAGCGACGCCTGCTCGGCCAACTCGCGCTTGTGCTGCGCCAGCTGCCACTGCGCGCGCATGCGGATACGTCGGCGATAGGCGGCGGCCAGCAAGGCGCTCAACAGCAATCCGGAAAAACAGATCAATGCCATCCCGATCTCGCTACGCCACCAGGGCGGCCTGACCGAAAATTGCAGCGAACGCACCTGCGAGCGATTGCCCAGCGGGTCGATGCCCTGCAGCGCGAGCTCATAGTTGCCGGCAGGCAGGCTGGCGAATTCGCGGATGCCGGTGTTGCCGATGGTCTGCCAGTCCGTATCGAAGCCTTTCAGGAAGCTGCGATACCGATTGGAAAGCGGGTCGCTGTACGACAGCAAGCGGCTGACGATCTGCAGCTGGCGGTCCTCAGGAGCCAGCTGGAACGGGCGGTCCATGGGCAAGGCGATGCGTGCGCCATTGCGCAGCACGCTGACATGTTCCAACTGCAGTGCCGGCACGAACGGTGCAACGTCCGGCATTGCGGTATCCAGCAGCACGGTAGAGCCGTCGCTGGTCGCTCCGATCAAGGTGCCGCCCGACATCAACAGGCAATGCTGGATGAACTCCTGACTGGTGAGGCCATCGCGCGTGCCGATATTGCGGACCCGCGCCGGATGCACCGAGGGGTCGATCCGCCAAAGCCCACGCAGACTGGAAATCCAGACACGGCCACGCGGGTCGATCTGCATGGCAGAGGCATCGAACCCGTTCAGTCCATCCGCTTCGCCGACCTGACGGATGCGCTTCCAGCCGGCTGCACGCTTTTGCCACTGCTCTGCGCCGGAGGCGCGATACACCCAAAGTGTGTCCGCAGACTGGTTGGCAAATGCCTGGATCGGCGTTCCTTCAAGCCCTGCCACCGGCACGAAGCGGCCTGTCGCGTCGTCCCATGCGAACATGCCGCCCTCGCCGGCCACCCAGACGCGTCCGTCGGGGCCCTGGTCCAGCTGTTGGATATCGATCGCGCGTAGGCCATGCAGGTCTTGTTGGGTCATCCGCTGCAGGACCTTGCCGGTGCGCAGGTCGCGCTGCTGCACCATGTCGATGAAGGCCATCCAGACGGTGTCGCCATGCTCCATGATCCATTCCGGCGCCGACAACGCCGACGACGGCTCGGGCCCGTCGGACGGCCAGTGCACGAAGTCCCCGGTACGCAGATCCATCCGCGAAAGGCCAAAGGTCAGATTCCCCAGCCACACCCGTTGCAGGCGATCCTCCAACGCCGACACCAACTCCATCCCTTTGAGCTGCGGCGACTGCAGGCCTGTCTGGAACGAATCGCCGGTGCTCGGATCCACGCGCAACAGACGCCCCTGCGCATCGACCTGCCATAAGCCCCCTGAGCGCCTGGCAGGCGCCAGGTTGCAATAAATCGCATCGCCCATCGGCACCGCGGGCTTGAGTACGGCACTGCGTTTCCAGTCGGCTGGCAGATACCCCAGCCCGGTGCCATGCATGGGCACCCACAGCCCGCCATCGGCCGCCCCCATCAAGCCGACCACGTTACGACGCGACAACGGCCCCTCGCCGCTCAGGGCGGGCACCGGTGGACGCTCTCCGCGCGTGCGCCACAGGCCACGTCCGCTGCCCAGCCAGAATTCGCCATCCGGCGTCGCGACCGCGCCCCAGAATTCATTGCCGTTGCCGAACATCGTCGACCAGGCAAGCGGCTGCCAGTGACCGTCGGCGCGCAGCACGTGCAATCCCGATTCGCTTCCCAGCCATAGACGGTCCCCGGTCCACTGCAGACCGAAAATGGACGATTGCCGGTTTGGCTCGTCCGCGATGTATTGGCGATGCAGTTGCTTGCCGTCGTAATAGGCCAGGCCATTGCTGGTACCGATCCACAGACGGTGCCGGTTGTCCACCGCCAGGTTCATGACCATGGCTTGATCCAGCGCGCCTTCGATCCCGCCCAGATCCACCGACGACATCCCTCCGCTGGCATCGATGCGCACCAGCGCACCGGTGGTGGTACCGGCCCAGATGCCGCCATCGAATGCGGCGATGCTGAAGATCTCGCCATCCTTCAACAATGGATAGTCTGCAGCGCGATAGTGACGAAAGCGCCCGCGGGCGGCATCCAGGACGCTCAACGTCTTGCCGCAGCCGACCCAGACCCGGTCCAGCGCATCGATGTGCAGTGCCTGCACCGCGTTGCAGGGCAACGATCCAGGGTCGGCCGGATCGTGGCGCCAGGTCCTGAATCCCGCGCCGTCGTAACGCACCAGACCGTCGAGCGTTCCAAGCCATAAATAGCCGGCGCGATCCTGGCTGATGGCAACCACCATCGTCGAAGGCAAACCTTCGCTGGGTCCCACGATCCGAAAGCGTGGCACTTCCGGAATCGTTGCCGCGCACGGCCAGATCGCCAACAGCACGGCCAGCACCACGATGAGTACACGCATGGGGGAATCCTTTCCTCGTCCAGCCGGCATGCTCGCAACGGATCGTTGCGAGCGCAAGCCAAGCGCGCATTGCCGGGATATGTCTAGAATCCGCCCATGACAATCCTCGCCCGCCTGCTGGTGTCCTCTGCCCTGGTAGCAACCAGCCTCGCCGCCACCGCTGCGCCAGCGCGGTACGCGCTGGATCCGGTGCATACCCGGGTACTGTTTGCGGTGGAACATGCCGGCTTTTCCAAGGCATTGGGCACCGTTTCCGGAAGTAGCGGCACCCTGGTCTTCGACCCGGACGACTGGGCCGCCGCCCGGCTGGATGTCACCGTGCCGCTGCACCGCGCAGACCTGGGCGATGCCAAGTGGAATCAGGCCACCCTGGCACGCAACCTACTCGACGCCGAGCGCTTTCCCGACGCGCATTTCGTCTCCACGCACGTCGAGGCCAGCGGCGAAAACCACGCCAAGGTCACCGGTAACCTCACCCTGCACGGGGTCACCCGCCCGGTCACCCTGGAGGTCACCCTCAACGCGCTCAAACGTCACCCGCTGCCGCCGTTCCGCCGCACCGCCGGTTTCTCCGCCACCGCCACGCTGAGCCGCGCGGAGTTCGGGATCGACGCATGGAAATCGATGATCGGCGACAGCGTGGAGTTGCGCATCGAAGCCGAAGCCGTGCGCGAAGGCCGCGCCGACGACCAGACGCCCGAGCCGCAAGCCGCACCCACGCCGCCGGGCTCCGCCGCCAACCAGGAATCGGGCACATGAGCATGAAGAACGTCGAACGCTGGGGCGGTGTGAGCCAGACCCTGCACTGGTTGATCGCACTGCTGATCCTGGTATTGGGTATCGTCGGCCTGACCATGGGCGAACTGCCCAAGACGCCGAAGTACTTCTGGGTGTACACCGCGCACAAGTCGGTGGGACTGACCGTCCTGGCCTTGGTGATCGTGCGGCTTGGCTGGCGCATCTATGCCGGCGCACCGCCTCCGGTGGCCGGTACACCGCGCTGGCAGGAGCGCATCGCCGGGTTCACCCACTGGCTGCTGTACGCCATGATCTTCGCCATGCCGCTGTCGGGCTGGTTGTACGACTCCACCAGCGGTCTGCGGCCGTTCCGCTGGTTCGGCCTGTTCAATGTGCCCAAGCTCAGCCCCCCGGACGAACAACTGCGCGCCATTGCGCACTTCATCCACGAATGGGGTTTCTGGTTGCTGATTGCCGTGGTGCTGGCGCATGCCGGCGCTGCGTTTTACCACCACCTGTTCCAGCGCGACGCCACGCTGGCGCGGATGTTGCCGCGTGGCTGGCTGGCTCCCAAACCATAAGGATTTCCCATGTCGTCCAAGTTGTTTGTCTCTCCGCTGCTGGTCGCGGCCTCGCTGGTTGCCACGTTCGCCGCCGCACCGGTGCTGGCCGCCGATTACGTGCAGGCGCCGGGCTCTAGCCTGGTATTTGCCAGCAAGTACGACGGCGAAGTGTTCACCGGCAAGTTCCCCGGCTTCGACACCATGCTGAGTTTCGATCCGGCCAACCTTGCCGGGGCCAAGCTCGACGTGCGCATCCCGCTGGCCAGCGCGGTCAGCGGCAACAACGACCGCGATTCCACCCTGCAGGGTCCGGATTTCTTCAACGTCGCCAAGTTCGCCACTGCGCGCTACCGCGCCGACAAGTTCCGCGCCCTGGGCGGCAACCAATACGCCGCCGATGGCACCTTGGAACTGCGCGGTGTCAGCAAGCCGGTGACGCTGACCTTTACCTGGACGCCCGGCGCGCAGCCGGTGCTGGTCGGCAAGGCCGTCGTCAAGCGGCTGGACTTTGGCGTGGGCGGCGGCGACTGGGCCGACACCAAGACCATTCCCAACGAAACCGCGATCAGCACCAAGGTCGTGTTGAAGGCGAAGTAACGCCACAGGCTGCAACCGGACGCAGCCACTGAGCGGCGGACTACTCGTCGGGTCCGCCGCTTTTTTATGCCCACATGGCGTGGGATAGCGAGCGTTGATGCTCACCTTCAGGACGTGGCCGGTGTGCGCCCCCCGTCCCTTGATCGGCTGCGCTACAGATCGCGGCGTCGGCGCGCTGTCGTGCCGCCCCTACCGCTCGGCGACGTCCTCGTCCAGCCACGCGCGTAAGCGCACGCGATCGAATGGCCACTCCAGCTCGCGCCCACGCGCATCGCGCAGCACCGGCACGCGCGCGCCGTAAACGGCCTCAAGCGCCGCGTCGTCGTCGATAAACACGCTGTCGAAATCGCCCGCACGCGCCTGCGCCAGCACTTCCACGGCCTGGTCGCACAGGTGGCAATCGTCGCGCTGGTACAGGGTCAGGGGCATCCGCCGGGATCTCATGCTGCGCTGCAGCCGTGCCGCAACCGCCGAACGACTAGAATAGCCGCCTTTACGCTCACCTCTTCGGCACGCATGGCTGTCAGCACGTTCGACCTGTTCAAGATCGGTATCGGCCCGAGTTCCTCCCACACCGTGGGGCCGATGCGCGCCGCCGAGCGCTTCGTGCACCGCTGGCTGCTCGATGCCGGGCGCCTACAGGATGTGGTGCGCATCCGCGCCGAAGTGTTCGGTTCGCTCGCCCTGACCGGCCGCGGTCATGGCACCGACAAAGCCGTGCTGCTGGGGCTGGAGGGCCATCGCCCCAACCTGATCGACCCGGACATCATCCCTGCCACGCTGGAGCGCATTCGCGCCAGCAAGCGCATCGCCTTGATGGGCCAGCACGCCATCGTCTTCGACGAAAAGCGCGACCTGCCGATGAACAAGCGGCAGAAGCTGCCATACCACACCAACGGCATGCGCTTTACGGCCTATGACGCCGATGACGCGGTCATCGCCACACGCGATTACTATTCGGTCGGTGGCGGCTTTGTCGTCAATCAGGACGACGCTGCCGACGATCGCATCGTGGCCGACGAAACGCCGCTGCCCTACCCGTTCCTCAGCGGCGACGAACTGCTGGCGCAGTGCGCGCGCAGCGGCCTGAGCATTGCCGCACTCATGTTCGAAAACGAGAAGAGCTGGCGCAGCGAAGACGAGATCCGTGCTGGCCTGCGCGAACTATGGAATGCGATGCAGTCCTGCGTGACGCGCGGCATCCGCGAAGAAGGCACGCTACCGGGCGGCCTGAATGTCTCCCGCCGCGCACCTGCGCTGTATCGCGAACTCTCCTCCAAACCGGAAGCGGCCATGCGCGACCCGTTGACCACGCTGGATTGGGTCAACCTGTACGCCCTGGCAGTCAACGAAGAAAACGCCGCCGGCGGCCGGGTGGTCACCGCGCCGACCAATGGCGCGGCCGGCATCATTCCGGCGGTGCTGCATTATTTCGACCGTTTCTGCGCGGGCGCCTCCGAGCAACGCATCTTCGACTTCCTGCTCACCGCTGCCGCCATCGGCATTCTCTACAAGGAAAACGCCTCGATTTCCGGCGCCGAAGTCGGCTGCCAGGGCGAAGTGGGCGTGGCCTGTTCGATGGCCGCCGGCGGCCTGGTTGCCGCACTCGGCGGTAACCCTGGGCAGATCGAAAACGCCGCGGAAATCGGCATGGAGCACAACCTCGGCCTGACCTGCGACCCGATCGGCGGGCTGGTACAGATTCCGTGCATCGAACGCAACGCCATGGGCGCGGTGAAAGCCATCAACGCCAGCCGCATGGCCATGCGCGGCGACGGCAAGCACAAGGTCTCGCTGGACAAGGTCATCAAGACCATGCGCGACACCGGTCGCGACATGCAGGACAAGTACAAGGAAACCAGCCGCGGCGGCCTGGCGGTGAACGTCATCGAATGCTGAGCCAATCGTAGGCGGGGTGCTGATCAACCCAGCGCGCGCAGCGACGAAAAAACCCGCTGCACAGATGCATGCCCTTGCACTGCCGTTCTCGTGCACACGGGAGAAGATGGGCGAATGCCGATGAGGGAACGCACCAGCCGCGGGAAACGCTCTGCCCTTCTCCCGCACGCGGGAGAAGGTGCGCCAAGCGCGGATGAGGGCAACCAGACGTCGGCGCACGCATTGGAGCCTGGTCGCCAGCCATCATCAGCAACGCGCCCGCAGCGCCCGCCAACCGTCACCCGGCTGTACGTTCCCACCACATCCGCCGCTGTACCGTCAGAGCCTGGATTTGGATGGAGATCACGATGCGAAAGCGCGTTTGCACCCTCATGCTCGCCCTGGCCAGTAGTCCGCTACTGGCGCAGGACGCCAGTTATGGCCCGCGCCTGGAAGGCTTCGACTACCCACATCCAGTCAAGACTTATGCATTCACCTCGCAACAGCAGCCGCTGGAAATGGCCTACCTGGATGTTGCGCCAACCGGCACGCCCAATGGCCACACTGCGGTGCTCTTGCATGGCAAGAACTTCTGCGCCGCCACCTGGGAAGACAGCATCGCAGCGCTAAGCAAGGCCGGCTACCGCGTCATCGCTCCAGACCAGATCGGTTTCTGCAAATCCAGCAAGCCGGCCGCCTATCAATTTTCGTTCGCGCAACTGGCAGACAATACGCATGCGTTGTTGAAGACCCTTGGCATCCAACGTGCAGTGGTGGTCGGCCATTCGATGGGCGGCATGCTGGCCATTCGCTATGCGCTGATGTACCCGCAAGCCACCGAGCATCTGGCGCTGGTGGACCCCATCGGGCTGGAAGACTGGAAGGCCGAAGGCATCCCCTGGCGCAGCGTGGATGCGTGGTACGAGAACGAATTGAAGACCAGCTTCGAACGGATCAAGACGTACCAGATGGACGTGTACTACGCCGGTCAATGGAAGCCGGAATTCGAACGCTGGGCGCGCATGCAGGCCGGCATGTCGCTGGGCAAGGGCAAGCAGGCCGTGGCGTGGAATCAGGCGCTGACCTACGACATGGTCTTCAACCAGCCGGTGGTCTACGAGCTGCCCAAACTTGCGGTGCCGACCACGCTGTTCATCGGCCTCAAGGACCGCACCGCCATCGGCAAGGACGCCGCACCGCCCGAGGTCAAGGCACGCGTGGGCGATTACACCAGGCTGGGCAAGCGCGCGGCGGCCGCGATTCCGAATGCCAAACTGATCGAGTTTGCCGACCTGGGCCATTCGCCGCAGGTGCAGGACCCGGCGCGTTTCAATGCCGCGCTGTTGAAGGCCATTGCGCAGTAATGCTGTGGGTGGATGAGCGGGCAACGGTTGGTCGCCCTCTCATCTTCACCGCGGCGGGTCGAAGCCGGCTGCAGCCAGCAACGATGGGTAGATGGCGCCTGCCCGGCAGTCAACGTGCCGGCAGCTGGAAACCCGCGCGCCAACTTTCATCCATCATGCACCCATCCGACATCCGGTCATCTTGCAACCACGCCTGGATCGAGCGATCGGGCGCCTGCAGCCCGCACATCCGAGGCTCCAACGCGTCGGCACGCGCAGCGTCGATCGCGCACACGCATCCGCACCGCCGCTAGGCGCGCGGCAACGCACCGGAGTCAGCTCGGTCGCGTCATCAGCCGGCCACTATCCGCAGCACATCATCCAGCAGCGCCGCTGCAGTCACCTCGGCCCCGGCGCCCGGCCCCTGGATCAGCAGCGGCTGCGCACGATAGCGGTCGCTGCTGATCGCCACCCGATTATCGGTCCCGGCACCGCCTGCCAACGGGTGATCCTGTGCCAATTCGCGCACGCCCACGCTCGCTCCATGCGCGTCCACGCGGCCGACAAAGCGCAGGCAACGTCCTGCCGCACGCGCCTGTTGCCAACGCGCCCCCACCACCGTATCCAGCGCGCCCAACTGCGCATCCAGCTCAGCAAGCGGCAGCTTGGTAATAGTGTCAGGCACCAGCGATTCCACATGCACCTGCTCGGCCTCCAGCTGCCATCCCGCGGCACGCGCCAGGATCAGCAGCTTGCGCCGCACATCCTCGCCAGAGAGATCGATGCGTGGATCCGGCTCGGTATAACCAGCCACCATCGCTTCGCGCACGCAGGTGGAAAACGCGCCACTGCCGTCGTAACGGTGAAACAGCCACGCCAACGATCCGGACAACACGCCTTCGATCGAATGAATGCGGTCCCCACCGGCGACCAAGGCGCGCACGCTGCTCAGCACCGGCAGTCCCGCGCCCACAGTGGCGCTATCGCCGTAATACGCGCCACTGGCATGGCGGGCCGCGTGCAGCGCCTGTGCACGCGCCAACGCGGTGCCCTGGCCCAGTTTGTTGGCGGTAACCACATGCACGCCGCGCTGCAACCATTCGACATGCCAATCGGCCACGACATCGCTGGCAGTCGCATCCACCAGCACATCCCCGGCACGCAGCGCGGTGGTTTCTGCCCACGGCTGCAAGACCGTCTTCCCGCGCGGCGCCGCATTGGCGTGCTGCAGGGCCTGCTCGGCGCTGACGCCACAATCCTGCGCAACACGCGAATTGGCCAGCCAATCGAAGCGCGGCAAGCGCAGTTGGCGCTGCTGCAGCGCGGTGTAGCGCGTCACGAACGCGCGCCCCACGGTGCCGGTCCCCAGCAAGGCCAGCCGCGGCGTAGGCGTCACTGCAGCGACCGGAGAGCGGCGCGAAACGGGCAGGACATTGCTCACGCGTCGACCTGTTTGCGGCTGGCGTTAGTCAGGGTCGCTTCGGCCCGGGCCAGACCGGCGCGCAGATCGGCCAGCAGATCTTCGGCCGACTCGATCCCGATCGACAAGCGCAGCAAGCCATCGGAAATGCCGGCTGCCGCACGCGCTTCGGCGGTCATTGCCGCGTGCGTCATCGAGGCCGGATGCGCGATCAGGCTTTCCACGCCGCCCAACGATTCGGCCAGGGTGAAGTAACGCAAGCCATCGACGAACGCACGCACGGCCGCTTCGCCGCCTTCCAGTTCGAAACTCATCATCGCCCCGAAGCCCTTCTGCTGACGCGCGGCCAGTGCGTGGCCCGGATGCGAGGCCAGACCCGGGAAATACACCTGATTCACCGCCGCATGCCCATCCAGCAGCGCGGCGATCGCATCGGCGTTTTCCTGATGCACGCGCAGCCGGGCATCCAGCGTGCGCAGACCGCGCAAGGTGAGAAAGGCATCGAACGGCGAGCCGGTCAGGCCCAACGCATTGGCCCACCACACCAGTTGCTGATGCAGTTGGGCATCGCGTGCCACCACCGCACCGCCCACCACATCGCTATGGCCGTTGATGTACTTGGTCGTGGAATGCAGGACCAGATCGGCACCGAAATCCAGCGGCTTCTGCAACGCCGGCGACAGGAAGGTGTTGTCCACCACCGTCAGTGCGCCGACCTTCTTTGCAGCTTCGATGACGAAGCGCAGATCGGTGATGCGCAGCAGCGGGTTGGACGGGGTTTCGATCAGCACCAGTTTGGGCGACTGCGCCAATGCATCTGCCAGCGAGCGCGGATCGGTCAAGTCAGCGGTGATCAGCGCGAAGTGGCCCTTCTTGGCCAACGCATTGAACAGGCGCCAGCTGCCGCCGTACGCATCGTGCGGCACCACCAGCGTATCGCCGGGCTGCAGTACCGCATTGAGCACCAGATTGATCGCACCCATGCCGGTGGAGGTGATCACGCCGCCCGCGCCGCCTTCCAGTTCGGCCAGCGCTTCGCCTAACAGGTCGCGGGTCGGATTACCGCTGCGGGTGTAGTCGTACTGGCGCTTGTTGCCGAAACCATCGAACGAGAAATTCGACGACAGCACGATCGGCGGGGTCACTGCTCCGTAGGCGGTGTCGCGATCGATACCGGCACGCACGGCGGCAGTGGCAGCAGTACAGGGGGCGTCGGTGGGGTCACGAAAGCTCATGGGGTTTCTCCGGTGCTGCGAAGGGCGGTAGTGAGGATCGCGTCGATGCGATCGATTTCTTTAAGGAAGGCGTCGTGCCCGTACGGCGAGCGCAACACGCGCAGGCTGCCGCGCGGGCCAAGGCCTTCGACCAGGCTGACCATGTCGGCCAGCGGCACCAGGCGGTCGCCCTCCACCGCCACCACGACGGTAGGCACGCGCACCTGCGCGGGGTCGATGCGATGCAGGTCGATGGATTCGGACAGGCGCAGATACGCGTTCACCGGCGTGCGCGCCACGTACTGCGCACCAGCGGCGTCCAGATAGTCTTCAGCGGCCACACGCACCCGGCCATTGATCACTTCCGGGGGCGCATCGAAGCGCTCGCTGAATTCTTCCGGCGTGCGGTAGCTGAGCATGGCTAACTGACGCGCCAGCGCCAGGCCATGCTGCTCCGCGCACTGCAGCTGGCCCAGCGCCACCGCGCGACGCTGCAGGGCACGCCAGGCCGCGGCGTACGGGTGGGCGCGGTGTGCGCCGCTCACCGCGACCAGGGTGCCGACACGGGCCGCGTGGCGAATTGCGAATTGCAAGCCCACCAATGCACCGTAGGAATAGCCGACAAAGCCATGCAAGCGCCCGATGCCCAGCGCGTCCAGCAAGGCGGCAATCGCATCGGCCTGATCGGCGGTATCGATCGGCGCGTCCAGGATGCCGTCGGCACCGAGAAAATCGAATGCCAGCAGGCGGCGCGATGCCGGATCCAGCGCGCGGCCACTGCCCACCAGCCCATCCACCCAGCCCTTCTCGGGGAACAGGTCGCTGGCGGCCAGATGGCGGTGTGCGGAAATCCCGCCGGCCACGAACACCACCGGCGCATTGGCGGCACCGATCAGTTCATAGCGCAGCCGCAGCTCGCGCATGCCGGCATGGCGCATCGGCAGCGCAATGACGAGTTCGCCACGCACGGCAGTGATGCCGTCGTCGCTGCTGGCAGGGGTGTCAACGAAATCGTTGGTAGACGGCGATGCTGTATTCACGAGGCTCATGGCGGTATCCAGGGTGGATCGGCCATCGAGCTTCGCGGAGCTCGCGTTCGACGTGCGCAAAGCACGATTCGAACCATCTTTCGGCGGACGCGGAGGTCCCCGCAGGATTTGGCACCAAACGCGGACGCTTGCGCGCTCCGCTGGCTGCCCCGGCATCAAAGGGCCTGTCCCTCCGCCGGTCTCGATGGTGAGGCTAAGATGCCACCGGATTTTTGCGATGTCAATCTCTTCATGCGGATGGAAAGATACATTTTCATCCGATACCACTGCGGCCGATGCGGGGCCGCATACTTGCGCTCCCTTGCTCGAGTCGATGGCGTGCCCTACCAAGTGTCCCGCACCGCCCTGCCCGCCCTGATCGCGGCATGCGTTTTGCTGCCGGCCTGGGTACCTGCGGTACACGCGCAGCAGCGTTGGCATTGGCCTGGCGCCGCAAAGCCCTCGTCCCAGACACCTGGCGCACCGTCCGCGATCGCAGCCTCAGGCAGTGGCGCGTCGCTGCAACTGGAGTGGCAGGCACCGGTGTACCGGGCCTGGGTCACCAATCCGCTGGCCGGGCCTGCGCAACTGCGCCTGAGCGCGCCGCCCAGCGAGGATTACCGCGCCGTGCCGCAATTACCGCTGACGCTTGAGTTGGCCGCCCATGAGCGCCGCCTTGTGACCCGGCTGTATCCGGCCAGCAACCAGCGCACCCTGGGCGGTTTCGGGCTCACGCTCGAGGTGGTGCCGGGCAATCCGGGGGCCGTCCCGCAGCCGGTGCGTTATCAATTGCCGTTCCACAACGTGCCGGTACAGGTGGCGCAGGGCTTTGGCGGGCAGTTCAGCCATACCGATCCGCCCAACTGGTATGCGGTGGACTTCGCCATGCCGCAGGGCACGCCGGTGCTGGCAGCGCGCGAGGGCGTGGTCATGGAAGTGCGGCGCGATGTGGTCGACAGCACCCCGAACGACCCTGCCGCTGGCGGCGGCAATCTGGTGCGCGTCCTGCATGCCGACGGCAGCATGGCCCTGTACGCCCACTTGGCGCCCGATGGCGTGGCGGTGCGACCGGGCCAGGCGGTGCACGCCGGCGAGCGGCTTGGCGCCTCAGGCAATACCGGCTTCAGCACCGCGCCGCACCTGCATTTCGCGATCCAGCGCAATGCCGACATGCAGTTGCTCTCGCTGCCGTTCCGCATGCTCGGCCCGCAGGGCGAGCTGCAGTTTCCCTCGCCGGCGCCTTGACCGCCACCCAGCCCGGTCGACCTCCCACCGCCGGAATCGCACGGCGCCCGCGCCTTTCGCAAAAGCGTGCCCCAGCGAAGCCGCTATAATCGTCGGCTTCCTCAGTTTCCGCAGGCGTCCGACCGGGCGCGCCCCGCCCATGTCCGAAGTCTCCAACGAAGCCGCGCGCCGCCGCACCTTCGCCATCATTTCCCACCCCGATGCCGGCAAGACCACGCTGACCGAAAAACTGTTGCTGTTCGGCGGCGCGATCCAGATGGCCGGCTCGGTGAAGGGCCGCAAGGCCGCACGCCATGCCGCCTCGGACTGGATGGCGCTGGAAAAAGAGCGCGGCATCTCGGTGACCTCCTCGGTCATGCAGTTCCCGTACGAGGGCAAGATCGTCAACCTGCTCGACACGCCCGGCCACGCCGACTTCGGCGAGGACACCTATCGCGTGCTCACCGCAGTGGACTCGGCGCTGATGGTCATCGACGTGGCCAAGGGCGTGGAAGAACGCACCATCAAACTGATGGAAGTCTGCCGGCTGCGCGACACCCCCATCATGACCTTCATCAACAAGCTCGATCGCGAAGGCAAGAACCCGATCGATCTGCTGGACGAAGTGGAAACCGTGCTCGGCATCCAGTGCGCGCCGGTCACCTGGCCGATCGGCATGGGCCAGCGCCTCAAGGGCGTGGTGCACCTGATCTCCGGCGAAGTGCATCTGTACGAACAGGGGCGCAATTTCACCCGTCAGGATTCCACCATCTTCCCCTCGCTGGATGCGCCCGGCCTGGTCGAAAAGATCGGCGAGCAGATGCTGGCCGAGCTGCGCGAGGAGCTGGAACTGGTGCAAGGTGCCAGCAACCCGTTCGATCTTGACGCGTACCGCGCGGGCCAACAGACCCCGGTGTTCTTCGGTTCGGGTGTCAACAATTTCGGCGTGCAACCGTTGCTGGATTTCTTCGTCGAACATGCACCGCCGCCGCAGACGCGTGAGACCACCGGCCGCCGCGTGGAGCCGACCGAAGCCAAACTGAGCGGCTTCGTTTTCAAGATCCAGGCCAACATGGATCCGCAGCATCGCGACCGCGTGGCCTTCATGCGCGTGTGCTCTGGCAGGTTCACTGCCGGCATGAAGACGCTGCATGTGCGCAGCGGCAAGGACGTCAAATTGGCCAACGCACTGACCTTCATGGCGTCCGATCGCGAGATCGCCGCAGAAGCGTGGCCGGGCGATGTCATCGGCATCCACAACCACGGCACCATTTCCATCGGCGACACCTTCACCGAAGGCGAATCGCTGTCGTTCACCGGCATTCCCAACTTCGCGCCGGAACTGTTCCGCCGCGCGCGCCTGCGCGATCCGCTCAAGCTCAAGCAATTGCAGAAGGGTCTTGCGCAGCTGTCCGAAGAAGGCGCCACGCAATTCTTCCGCCCGTTGATGAGCAACGACCTGATCCTGGGCGCGGTCGGTGTACTGCAGTTCGACGTGGTCGCGTACCGGCTCAAGGACGAATACGGCGTGGATGCGATCTTCGAGCCGGTGAGCGTCACCACCGCACGCTGGGTGCACTGCGACAACCCCAAGAAGCTGGAAGAATTCCGCGAGAAAAATGCCGGCAACCTGGGCATCGACGCGGCTGGCGAGCTGGTGTACCTGGCACCGACCCGCGTGAATCTGCAGCTGGCACAGGAACGCGCGCCGGATGTGCGCTTCTCGGCCACCCGCGAACATGCGCATGTCAAGGCGGTCGATTGACCTGCGCGTGACCTGCAGCAAGCGTGCGGCACCGCTGGCGATGCGAATTGCTCGCAATTGCGGTACCTTTTTGGCATGAATGCAGATGCCTCCCCCTCGACCGACCTGCGCGACGAAATCGCCAGCGCCGTCACGCACGGCCTGGGGGCGATTGCCGCACTGGCCGGTGGTTCGGTGCTGATCACGCTGGCTGCCATCTATGGCGATGGCTGGCAACTGGCCACCGCCATCGTGTTCAGTGCCACCCTGGTACTGCTCTACGTCGCCTCCACGCTGTTCCATGCCATTCCGCATCCGGGCGCCAAGGCGCGCCTGCAGGTGCTCGATCATTGCGCGATCTATCTGCTGATCGCCGGCACCTACACACCGTTTACGTTGATCAATCTGCGCGGTCCGTGGGGCTGGGGATTGTTCGCCGCCATCTGGACGATCGCCGCCGCCGGCGTGATCTTCAAACTGTTTTTTACCGGTCGCTTTCGATTGCTCTCGACGGTGCTGTATCTGGCGATGGGCTGGCTGATCATCGTGGCCATCGAGCCGCTGCTGCGCTCTGTCGACACCTGGTCGCTGTGCTGGCTGCTGGCTGGCGGGCTCTTCTACACCTTGGGCACGTATTTCTACCAACGCGACACCCAGCGTTACTTCCACGCCATCTGGCATCTGTTCGTGCTCGCCGGTAGCGCTTGCCACTTCGTTGCGGTGATTGCGCAGGTGATGTGATCTGTGACCAACAGCGCGTTCGCGCGCCGTGCACGAGCCATCGCCAACCATTGCGCACGTGAACAACGTGCCCTCCTCCCCCGCTCCTTCGCCCGCCCGCGTATCGCGCCATCGCCGCTGGTGGATCGGGCTCGGCATCGTTGCTGCGCTCGTGGCGATCTTCGTGCTGCTGTTCGACTGGAACTGGTTACGCGGGCCGGTCGAACGCGCAGTCAGTGCGAAGACCGGGCGCGAATTTCATCTGGGTCATCTGGATGTCGATCTGGGCCGCATCACCACGGTGCGTGGCGAGCGATTGAGCCTGGGCAATGCATCGTGGTCCAAGCGCGGCGCAATGGCAGAACTGCACGCGGCAGAGATCGATGTCGAATTCTGGCCACTGCTGCGCGGCAAGCTGCGGCTGCCGGAGATCCGGCTGGAGCACCCCACGCTGTTGCTGGAAGCCGGCAACGATAGCCATCCGGGTAACTGGGTCTTCGACCAGAGCGATGGCGACGGCAGCATGCCGCGCCTGGGCCGCCTGTTGGTTACCAACGGGCGGCTGCAATATATCGACGATGCCAGCCGCTCGGATGTGGATGTGGCCATCAACAGCCTGGCACCGCCCAGCAGCGACCAGCGCGCCGCACCGATCGGCATCGACGGTAAGGGCCGCTGGAAAGGCTATCCATTCTCGCTCAAGGGCAATACTGCCTCACCGCTGGAATTGAGCCAAAGCGAACATCCTTTCCGCATCGATCTGCGCGGCAGCGCCGGCGCCACGCGGACGCATGTGCGCGGCACGTTGACCAATCCATTCCAGTTCCGGGTGTTCGACCTGCAGATGGCGCTCAGCGGCCAGGATATGGAAGACCTCTATCCGCTGATCGGCGTCGCGATGCCATCCACGCCCCCTTACAAGCTGGACGGCCGCTTGCGCCGCGACGGCGATGTCTGGCGCTATGAAAAGTTCACCGGCACTGCCGGCGACAGCGATCTTTCCGGCACTGCAGAAATCGACCTGCGCAACAAGCGCCCGTTCCTGCGCGCTGACCTGGCTTCCAAACGACTGGATTTCGACGACCTGGCCGGTTTCGTTGGCGCGCCGCCCAAGACCGGAACCAACGAGTCGGCAAACGCCGAGCAGAAAAAGCAGGCCGCGCAGCTTGCCGCCAGCGCGCGCGTTCTGCCGACAACCCCGTACGACCTGTCCAAATTGCGCGCAATGGACGCGCAGGTGCGTTGGCGCGCACAGCGCATCAACGCACCGTCCTGGCCTCTGGACGACATGGACGCTTCGTTGACCCTGAAAGACGGCCTGCTGCAGCTGGATCCATTGAACTTCGGCGTCGCCGGCGGCGACATTCGTTCCACCATCGGCATGGATGCACGCAAAGCAATAATCACCACCCAACTGAAGGCCAGCATTCGCGGCATTCGTCTGGATCGGCTGTTTCCCGATGCCACGCTCGCCAAGCAGGCCTCGGGGGCGATCGGCGGCGAGCTGGATCTGCGTGGCCGCGGTAACTCCATCGCCGCGATGCTCGGCAGCGCCGATGGCAGCATCGGCGTCGGCATGGGCCGCGGCCATGTCGGCAACCTGATCATGGAGCTGGCCGGCCTGGACATCGCCGAATCGCTGAAATACCTGCTCACCAAGGATCGCCAGATCCCCGTGCGCTGCATCTTCGGCGACTTCGGCGTGCAGGACGGGCTGATGCAGTCGCGGGCACTGGCTTTCGACAGCACCGACACCATCATCGTCGGCGAAGGCAACATCAGCCTCAAGAACGAAACACTCGATCTGCTGCTGCGCCCGCGCCCGAAAGATCGCAGCATCCTCAGCCTGCGCTCGCCGTTGCGGATCGGCGGCACTTTCAAGGACCCGAGCTTCCGCCCCGACTTCAAGGCGCTAGGCGTGCGCGGCGCGATCGCGGTCGCACTCGGCAGCATCGCACCACCGGCTGCCCTGCTGGCGACCTTCGAACCGGGCCCGGGCAAAGACAGCGATTGCGGCGGCAAGTACGCGCAGTAATGCAGCGCAGCGTCAGCTGGCGATGTAACGCTGCAGCTGGTCGATATCCTGTCGCTGCGCTTCGATCACCGCCTTGACCAGGTCGCCGATCGAAATCACGCCTTGCACGCGGCCGTTTTCGACCACCGGCAAATGGCGAAAGCGTCCGTCGGTCATCAGTTGCATGCAGCGCTCCACCGTATCCGATGGCGATACTGTCACCACCTCGGCGCTCATGATCTCGGCGACGCTGGTCGTGGAAGACGAGCGATCGCGCAGCACTATCTTGCGCGCGTAATCGCGCTCGGAGACGATGCCGACCAAGCGCGGCCCGTCCATCACCAAGACCGCGCCGACGGCCTTCTCGGCCATCAGGCGAATCGCCTCGATCACCGCGGCATCGGCGGCAACGGCAAATACCTCAACCTGCTTGGTCCCCAACAGCTGTCGTACGGTCTGCATGGCCCGCTCCGCGCTTGCTCTGGTGATCGCAGCCTACTCCTACCGCGCCGCGGTGGGTATCGACCAGATACAACGGGCGCTGCTTGGCCTCGTCGTACAAACGGCCCAGGTATTCGCCAATCAGGCCCAGAGCAATCAGCTGAACGCCCCCCAGGAACAGGATCACCGACATCAGCGTTGGCCAACCGGCCACTGGGTCGCCCACCAGCGCAGCCTTGATGACGACCCAGGCACCGAACAGGAATGCCAGCAGCGCGGTAAGTAGGCCCAGATACGTGGCCGCCCGCAGCGGCACCGTGGAAAAGCTGGTGATGCCATCGAGTGCGAAATTCCACAGCCGCCAGACCGTGAACTTGCTGTGTCCGGACAGACGCGGCTCACGCCGATACGGCAGCGCCACCTGGCGAAACCCGACCCAACCGAAGAGCCCCTTCATGAAACGGTGG
This sequence comes from Xanthomonas sp. D-99, assembly GCF_017746145.1. Lineage (NCBI taxonomy): Bacteria > Pseudomonadati > Pseudomonadota > Gammaproteobacteria > Lysobacterales > Lysobacteraceae > Xanthomonas > Xanthomonas sp. D-99. The sequence goes on from NZ_JAGHWU010000009.1 coordinate 20,058, forward strand.
CGTTCGCGCAGCTGCTGCAAGGCTTGCACGACACGTGGCGACAGCAAGCGGAAATCACCGGTATCGGCAGGGATCGGGGTGCGCGACAAGCGCCTTATCACACGATAAAACGCATGCGCAGCGCTACGCTTGAGCCAACTCTCGCCCTCGCGAATGACCCGCGTACCGAAGATGTTGTCGTAGCCGCCACGCCACAGCGCAACGAATTCCGGGATCAGTTCCGGTGGATCCTGGCCATCGGCATCGAGCAACACCACAGCCCCCGGCAGCACGTGGTCCAGTCCGGCAGAAATCGCCACTTCCTTGCCGAAATTACGCGACAGCCGCACCGCACTCACCTGCGCATCCGCCTCGGTCAGCGCATGCACCACCTCCCAGGTGCCATCGGTGCTGCCGTCGTCGACATACAGCACGTGCGTCTGCAGTGCAGGCAGCTGCGCCAACACCGCGCACAGGCGCGGATGCAGCAGGGGGATGCTGGTTTCTTCATTGAAGGCCGCGATGAGCACCGTCAGGCGTTCGGGCGCAACCGGCGACTGGGCAGCGTCGATGGCGCTCACCGTCAGGGCGCCTGCAGATAGGCAGGGCCGCCCAGCTGGCGCGCCTGCCGCTGGATCCACCCCGCACGTCGCTGCACGAATGCGCCCGGACGACGCGCGTCATAGCGCCGTGGCGATGGCAACACCGCTGCCAGGCGTGCCGATTCGCTTGGCGACAGGCCTGCCGCATCCTTGCTCCAGAACTGCTGCGCAGCCGCTTGCGCGCCATACACCCCGTCGCCGAATTCGGCCACGTTGAGATACATCTCCAGAATGCGTTGCTTCGGCCAGAACAGCTCGATCAACACCGTGTACCAGGCTTCCAGGCCCTTGCGCACCCAACTGCGCCCCTGCCAAAGGAACACATTCTTGGCAACCTGCTGGCTGATGGTGCTGGCGCCGCGCACGCGTCCACCGCGGGCATTGTGATCGCGCGCCTTTTCGATCGCCTGCAGATCGAAACCGTGGTGCATCGGGAACTGCTGATCCTCCGCGGCCACTACCGAAATCGGCAGGCTTATGGCGATCTTGTCGTAATCACGCCACTGCTGATGCAGCGAAAAACTCCAGTCGCCCTCGCCCCAGGCTTCCAGGTAACGCCCCACCATCATGCTGCTGATCGGCGGATCGACCACCCGCAAGACCAGCACCTGCAGCACGCTCGCCGCTGCAAACAGTAGCGGTGCTGCCATCAGCCAGCGCAACCACCGCCGCGCGCGCCGCGGTGGCGCCGCCTGCTTGCCATCCCATGCATCCGTCCCCATTGTTCGCTACGACCTTCAATCCCGATGCCTGCCGCATTATCCGGCAACCAGCGTCCCTTACGCCCGATGTTTCCATGACCGATCACGATCAGCTTTCCCGTTTCCTGCTGCCCGCCGCTGGCGTGCGCGGCGTCCATGTGCGCCTGACCAAGGCCTGGCACGACATCCAGGGGGCCGCCGAGTATCCGCCCGCCGCGCGCCAACTGCTCGGCGAAGCTGCGGTGGCCGCTGCACTGTTCACCGGCCACACCAAGGTCGACGGGCGCCTGTCGGTGCAACTGCGCGGCAACGACATCTTGCGCACCCTGTTTGCCGAATGCACCGCCGCCGGCACCTTGCGCGGCATCGTGCAGTTGGCCGAGGGCGCGGATGCGCCGACCGACCTGCGCGAACTGGGCGAGGCCGCGCTGCTGGCGATCACCATCGAGAACCCCGGCCTGGACCCGCGCGAGCCGCAGCGCTACCAGAGTCTGGTCGGCATGCAGGCACCGGACCTGGCCGAAGCCTTCGAAACCTATTTTCAGCAGTCCGAACAGTTGCCGACGCGCTTGCTGCTGGCCGCTGGCCCGGATCAGGCCGCCGGCCTGCTGTTGCAGAAGCTCCCCGGCGACGAGGGCGACACCGATGGCTGGACCCGGATTGGCGCCCTGTTCGACACCCTGGGCGCACCGGAGCTGCTCTCGGTTGCCGGCCAGGACCTGCTGCACCGTCTGTTCCACGAGGAAGAGCCGCAGTTGCTCGGCAGCAAGCCGCTCAGCTTCGGCTGCTCCTGTTCGCGCGAGCGGGTCGCCTCGATGCTGCAATCGCTAGGCGAGGAGGAGGCGCGCGCGGCCGCCGAGGCAACGGGCGAAGTCGAGGTGCGTTGCGAATTCTGCGGCCGTGAGTATCACTTTCCGTTGACCGCGCTGGACGTACTTTTCAACGCGGCGCAGCCCTCGCAGGAAGCGCCAGAAAGGTTGCAATAGATAGGATGACGGTGGTGTTCTGGGGGGACGCGACCACTTGTTAAATAATCATAAACACCCTAGCATCCTACTTGCCCGCTCTCGGGAACTTAACAACTGCCCCTGGGTCTGACCTCTGGTATGCGATACCTACTGCGCCTCCCGCTAGCTTTGATGGTTGCCCTTGCGGCGGCCACAGGCGTGCACGCGCAGTCGGCGCAGCAGTTGCGCGAAAGTACGATCCTGCCGGTGTGGAACAAGGGCAGCGGCAAGGTGGAAGCCTTTCTGTACCTGGAGCCGACCGGCGAGCAGAAAGCCGGTGCGCGCTGGCATTTCGGTCGCAACTCGCTCGATGCCGCGTTCGGCCTGAGCTCCGGCGACTCGCTTGGCCTGCTCTGCAACAGTAGCCGCGGCACCAATATCAGCGGTCTTGCCAGCCATTGCCTGCTTGCAGGCATCGGCGATGACGAAGAAGACAGCGCGGCTGCCTCGCGTCGCGTGTCCGGCACGCTGGGCTTCAATCGCGGCAGTGGCCGGGTTGGCGTCACCGCGGGCACTGGCCGCGACACCCTGCCAGCCTGGCTGATCGGTGCCGGCAAGGCCCCGTTGACGCGTGTCGAGCAAAACGACCTCACCGTCTTTGGGCAGAAGAACATCGGTCGCGAAGGCTTTGTTTCGATCGGCGGCACGTATGCTCGCGCGCGCCTGGTGCCGCTGGCCGACGTGTCCCCGGCCATTGCCGATCAATGGGACAGCAAGACCTTGAGCGTTGGCGGCGGCTATGGCGCTTTCAGCGCAAATGTCATAGGCCGCGTTGTCGACGTCCCCGGCCAGCCCGAAAAATGGGAAGGCCTGGGCCTGGGCCTGACCTGGCGCACTCCCTGGAGCGGCCAGCTCACCGTTGGCGCGGAGAACGTCATTTCCCGTGGCAAGAACCCGTTCGCACCAAGCAACGAGAGCAACAGCGACGGTACGGTTCCGTACGTCAGATACGAGCAAGACTTGTAACCTATTGATTTCAGAGTGTTTCACAAGACGCCATCGGCCTGCAGCCGGTGGCGTTTTCCGTTACGGATCACCCCTCCAGCCGGCACCTTCACAACCTTCTTCTTTTTCGTTAACGGGACTTTAATTTCTCTCGCAACGCATATACCATCGGTTCACCCTGACGTTTTGGATCCGCTTTTTTCGGAACCCCCGACAGGCAAAACAACCCTTGGCAGTACCCAAGATCACTTGGAGAGAGAGCTAATGAATTGCAAGTCCAACAAGCTGCGCGATGCAGTTGTCCTCGCGCTTGTCGTGGGTGTGGGCGGTACCGGTACCGCCATCGCCCAGGAAGCCGGCACTACCAATCTCGACAAGATCGAGGTGACGGGTTCGCGCATCCGCCAGGTCGATAGCGAGACAGCCCAGCCGGTGCTGCTGATCAGCAGGGATCAGATCGAAAAGCAGGGCTTCAAGTCGGTTGCGGACATCCTGCAGAACATTCCGACCGCGGGCTCGCCGGCCATCAGCCGTACCTCGCCGCTGAGCTCCGGCGAAAACGTCGGTGGTTACTACATCGACCTGCGCAACCTGGGTGCCAACCGTACCTTGGTCCTGGTTGACGGTCACCGCCTCGGCATCACCAACGGCGGCCTGCAGGACGTTGCCTCGATCCCGGCCGTCATGGTTGAGCGCATCGAAGTCCTGAAGGACGGCGCATCCACGATCTACGGTTCCGACGCGATTGCAGGCGTGATCAACATCATCACCCGCAAGGATTTCGAAGGCGCCGAAGCGAACGTCTACATTGGCCAGTGGGGCCAGGGCGACGGTCAGCGCGACGTGTACGACTTCACGATGGGCTTCCGTGGTGATCGCGGCTCGCTGACCGCCGGCGTCGAATACACCAACGAAGACCCGGTCTGGGCACGTAACCGCTGGTTCAGCCGCGCCCGATTCCCGACTGGGGAAAAGACCGATCCGCGTCCGGGCGGTCTTTCGGGAACCACTGAATTTGGTCGTTTTGCTTATACCAATGCTGCAGGCGGCACCTCGACGCGCACGCTGCGCCGCGACGTTGCTGGGCTGGATCCGGCTGACTTTTCCAGCTATCGCGCGCTAAACGGCACCGACACCTCCAATCCCTCGCTGGCATCCACGGTCTACAGCGGCATCAAGCGCAAATCGGCGTTCCTCAATGGGCACTTCGATTTCACCGACAATGTCGCGTTCGACACCAGCGTTCTGTACACCGACCGCGAGTCGTTCGCACAGAATGCCGGCTATCCGATGCAGAGCGCCAATTTCAACCTGAGCAACGGCGGCCTGTCCATCGACAGCGTCTTCAATCCGCTGGGCAATCAGGCGACCGGCACGCTGCCTGCAGGCGTCGCCCCGCAGGCTGTTCAATATGTGCGGCGTGGCTGGGAAGTTCCGCGCGAAGTTCAGAACAATCTGACCACCTCGCGATTCACGGGCAAGTTTAGCGGCAATTTCAATTTCGGCGAGAAATACTGGGATTGGGAAGCGGGCTTCCTTTACAACCAGAATAAAGGCACGCAGATCAGCACGGGTAATCTCAATACCTATGCCGTCGGCCAGGCCACCGGTCCGTCCTTCATCAATTCCGAGGGTGTGGCACAGTGCGGCACCGCCGCGAACCCGATTACCCTCGGCTCCGGCCCCGGGGCATGCACGCCCTGGAATCCGCTGGTTCCGTTCGGCTACAACGCGCCGAACGGCTTGAACGACCCCAACGTCCAGGCTTACCTGTATCAGCCCGGCCAGGCGCTGTCCGAAACCACCACCAAGAACTACTTCGCAAGCGTTTCCGGCATCCTGGCCTCGCTGCCGGCCGGCGACCTGGGCGTGGCGGTTGGCGTGGAACGTCGCGAAGAAACCGGCTCGTTCTCGCCAGATGCACTCGCACAGACGGGTATCTCGACGGATCTGGCCGCCGGCCCGACCCGCGGTGGCTACAACCTCAACGAAGTCTATGCCGAGTTGCAGGTTCCGTTGCTGGCGGACCTTCCCGGCGCCAAGGAATTGAGCGTCACGCTGGCAACGCGTTATTCGGATTATGACACCTTCGGCAATACGACCAACAGCAAGTTCGGATTCAAGTGGAAGCCGTTCGAGTCTGTGCTGGTGCGTGGTACATGGTCGGAAGGTTTCCGCGCGCCGACCGTTGCAGACTTGTTCGGCGGCCTGTCGCAGAGCTTCGAGAACTACACCGATCCGTGCGATACCTCGTTCGGCCCGGCTGCCGGCAATGCACGCTGCCTGGCTGATGTGCCGGCAGGTTTCCGTCAGCTCAATGCGTCGGGTGTCGCTCCCGCACCGGGCCCTGGCGAACAGACGAATGTGCCGTTCGTGTCCGGCTCGACTCCCACGCTGACCCCGGAAACCTCGACCTCCAAGACGCTTGGCCTGGTGTGGAGCCCCGGTTTCATCACCGGCCTCAACGCCTCGCTGGATTGGTGGAATATCCGCATCGAAAACACCATCGTTGGCGACACGCCGACCGACCTGCTGGACGATTGCTACCTGCGCGGTATCGAGTCGCGTTGCGTGGGCTTTACCCGTAACGCAGCGGGCAACATCACCAGCTTGTCGTTCGGCCTGCGCAATGCCGGCTATGTTGAGACCGAAGGCTTCGACTTCGATCTGAATTATCGCTTCGAGACGCAGTGGGGCAACTTCACCACATCGCTGTTGAACACCTACGTGTCCAAGAACGAACTGAAGGCCGACAACACCAGCAATCCGCCAAGCCAGCAGAACGGATTCGGCGGCAACTTCCGCGTCCGCTCCAACCTTTCGGTGAACTGGCAGTGGGACGATTGGTCTGTGACCTGGAGCGCGCGTTACTACTCGCGTACCAAGGAGCGTTGCTTCGCCGCCGATCGCTGCAGCCTGCCTGACTTCACTGCTCCCGAGTTCCAGGGCGCAACTGTTGGCATGAACGAGCTCGGCTCCAATACTTTCCACGATCTGCAAGTGGCTTATGCCCTTCCGTGGAACGCAACGGTCGCCGTCGGTGCGAACAACATCTTCGAACACTATTCGGCACCCGCTTATGGCCAGCCCAACTCCGGCTACTCCTATTACGGTGGCTACGACATTGGTCGCTTCATGTACATGAAGTATCAGCAGCGTTTCTGATTTAAAACTGGAACAAAGTAAGTTATGAAAAAACGGCCCCAAGGGGCCGTTTTTTTGTTGGCGAGCGCCAAGATTCGAACAGAAAAATCCGTTTGCCTTACACCAACATAGTCAGCTCACCCCGGAATCAACGTCTGGATCACATGCTCGACGTAGGCTTCGAAATCTTCCCGGGCTGGCTTGGGCTGCTGCAATTGCAGTGAGAGTTGCAGGAAGCCGACGTAGGCGGCGTAGGCCAAGCGGGCACGATGCTGGGCATCGGTACGGGTAAGGCCGGCCTGGCGGAACGAGGCGATGAGGTAATCGAGGCGACGTTGGGACACGCGATCGATGACCGGGCGTACGGCCGGGTGATCGAGTGCTTTGAGCAGTTCGCTATAGATAACGTGCGGTTTGACTTCGTGGGCAACCAGCTGGAACAAGGCGCGCAAGCGGGCGCTGGGGTCGGGCACGTCTTCCAGGCTGCCGAACACTTCCTTTTGCTCGAAGATTTCCCAGCGCTCAAGGGCGGCCTGCAGCAGGGCGTCGCGCGAGGGGAAGTGCCAGTAGAAGCTGCCTTTGGTGACGCCGAGCCGGCGCGCCAGGGGCTCGACTGCAACCGCGCCCACCCCTTGTTCGGCGATCAGGTCGAGCGCGGCCTGTGCCCAATCGTCCGCGCTGAGGCGATTGCCGCGACCGGAGCTGGCGCGGGGCGTGGTGGGGCTAGAGTCGATGGTGTCGTTCATACCGCGATTTAACCATACGCTTGTGTCAGTTGCAGTATGCATCACGAAATTGACATATCAGCGCCATGATTCCGTGGCCTAACCGTCCATACGATTGAGTATTGACAGCCGCCATCGCGCATCCATACCATTAAGTATGGTCATCTCACCCTCTAGCCTCGCCTCAGCTGCGTCCTTGTCCAGCGTCAACGCTGGCGATGCAGTGCTCGCGGTGTCGATGCGGGGGGGCGAACATGCGCCGTCGGTAGTGTTCGCGCATGGGTTTGGACAGACCCGACATGCCTGGGAAGCCACTGCCACGACGCTGGCTGAAAAGGGCTACCGCACCCTGTCGTACGACGCACGCGGGCATGGCGATTCCAGCGCCAATGCGGCGGACCAGCCCTACTCGGCAACGCAGTTCACCGACGATCTGATCGTGCTGGCCGGCGAGCAGCCCCAGCCACCGGTGTTGGTTGCTGCGTCGATGGGGGGCTTGTTCGGGCTACTGGCCGAAGCGCGGTGGCCGGGCCTGTTTCGTGCCATCGTGCTGGTCGACATCACACCACGCTGGGATACCACGGGTGTGGAGCGCATCCTGCGCTTCATGACCGCGCATCCGGACGGCTTTGCATCGCTGGATGCGGCCGCCGATGCGATTGCCGCCTACCTGCCGCATCGGCCGCGCAAAACGCCGGGCCAACTGCAGGCATTGCTGCGGCAGCGTACCGATGGGCGTTGGCGCTGGCATTGGGATCCACGCCTGGTCGACGAACTGGCCGGCCAGGATGCCCAGCTCCAGCAGCATGCATTGCTGGAAGCGGCAGCACAGGTGCGTTGCCCGATGCTGCTCATCAGCGGCGGACGCAGCGATCTAGTGACACCAGCCAACATCGCCGAATTCCTCTCCATCGCGCCGCATGCGCAGCATGTGCATCTGCCCGATGCCACGCACATGCTGGCAGGCGACGACAACACCACGTTTACCGCCACCGTGTTGCATTATCTGGACGCACTGCCGGCGGCTTGCACCATCGCAGCGTCCAACACTACCGAGCATGTCACTGGAGCAAGACCATGAGCATCATTGCACCGTTCCTCCTCGTCGTCCTGGCGGCGGGTATCGCTGCCTACCACCGGATGCGCCTTGCCACGTGGGTTGCGATCAGCGCCTGTGTGCTGGTGGCGTGCTGGCTGCTGGGCGCCAATCTCACCGCCACCATCGTGGCCGCCGCGCTGGTGGTACTGATCTCCGCACCAGTGTTGCTGCCGTTCCTGCGCAAGCCGCTGCTGACCACGCCGCTGATGGGCTTCTTCCGCAAGGTGCTGCCGCCGCTGTCGCAGACCGAGCGCATCGCACTGGAAACCGGTTCGGTCGGCTTCGAAGGCGAGCTGTTCACCGGCGATCCGGATTGGCAGAAGCTGCTGAACTATCCCAAGCCGCAACTCACCGCCGAAGAGCAGGCCTTCCTGGATGGCCCGGTGGAAGAGCTGTGCAAGATGATCAACGACTGGGAAATCACCCACGTCCACGCCGACCTGCCGCCAGAGCTGTGGGACTTCATCAAGAAGAACAAGTTCTTCGGCATGATCATTCCCAAGCAGTACGGCGGCCTGGGTTTCAGCGCGCTGGCGCACCACAAGGTGATCCAGAAGCTGTCCTCGATCTCCAGCGTGGTCAGCTCCACCGTTGGCGTGCCCAACTCGCTCGGCCCCGGTGAGCTGTTGCTGCATTACGGCACCCCCGAACAGAAGGACTACTACCTGCCGCGGCTGGCGGTCGGTGCGGAAGTGCCGTGCTTCGGCCTGACTGGTCCGTTCGCCGGCTCCGATGCCACCTCGATTCCCGATTACGGCATCGTTTGCAAGGGCGAATGGAATGGCGCCAATGTGCTGGGCGTCAAGCTGACCTTCGACAAGCGCTACATCACCCTGGCACCGGTCGCCTCGCTGATCGGCCTGGCGTTCCGCGCCTACGATCCGGATGGTCTGATTGGCGACAAAAAGGACATCGGCATCACCCTGGCGCTGCTGCCGCGCGAAACTCCGGGCGTGGAAATCGGCCGCCGCCATTTCCCGTTGAATTCGCCGTTCCAGAATGGCCCGATCCACGGTGAAGAGGTGTTCATCCCGCTGAGCCAGCTGATCGGTGGCGTGGAGATGGTCGGCAAGGGCTGGAACATGCTCAACGAGTGTCTGGCTGTTGGCCGTTCGATCACCCTGCCCTCCACCGCCAGCGGCGGCAGCAAGGCCGCAGCGGTGGTCACCGGTGCGTATGCGCGTATCCGCAAGCAATTCGGCCTGTCGGTGGGCCGTTTCGAGGGCGTGGAAGAAGCGCTGGCCCGTATCGGCGGCAAGGCCTATGCGATCAGTGCGCTGTCGCAGGCCACGGCCGCGGCGGTGGATCGCGGCGATGTGCCGTCGGTGCCGTCGGCGATTGCCAAGTACCACTGCACCACCATGGGCCGCGAAGTGGTCAGCGACATGATGGACGTGATCGGCGGCAAGGGCATCATCCTGGGGCCCCGCAACTTCGCCGGCCGCGCCTGGCAGGCCGCGCCGATCGGCGTGACCGTGGAAGGCGCCAACATCATGACCCGCAGCCTGCTGATCTTCGGCCAGGGCGCCATCCTGTGCCATCCCTGGGTGTTGAAGGAGATGCAGGCCGCGCAGGATCCCGACACCCGTCGTGGTCTGGAGCAGTTCGACCAGAGCCTGTTCGGTCATATCCGCTTCGGCATTTCCAACGCGGTGCGCTCGTTCTGGTTCGGCCTGACCGGTGCGCGTCTCGGTGCGGCGCCGGGCGATGCGTATACCCGTCGCTTCTTCCGCAAGCTGGATCGCTATTCGGCCAACCTGGCCTTGATGGCCGACGTGTCGATGCTGATGCTGGGCGGCAAGTTGAAGTTCAAGGAGTCGCTGTCCGGTCGCTTGGGCGATGTGCTGAGCCATATCTACATGACCAGCGCGATCCTCAAGCGCTATCACGACGAGGGCGCACCGGCGAGCGACCAGCCGCTGCTGGCCTGGGCCTTCCACGACAGCGTGCACAAGATCGAAACCGCGCTGTCGGCGGCGCTACGCAACTTCCCGATCCGCCCGGTGGGCTGGTTGATGTGGGTGCTGATCTTCCCGTTGGGCCGTCGCGCCGAAGCGCCTGGCGATCGCCTGGGCCATCGCGTGGCTTCGCTGTTGATGACGCCCAACGAGGCGCGCGACCGTCTGGCCAAGGGCGTGTTCCTGACGCCGTGCGCCAACAATCCGGGCGGCCGTATCGCCAGCTACCTGACCAAGGCGGTGATGGCCGAACCGGTGGAGCGCAAGTTCCTGAAGGCGCTCAAGACCAAGGGCATCGAAGCGCTGGATTTCCCGGCGCAGCTGGACGAAGCCGTGGCCGAAGGCGTGATCAGCATGGAAGAGCGCAAGCTGCTGGAGGAGCTGCGGGAGATCATGATGGACACCATCACCGTGGACGACTTCGATCCGCATGAATTGCGTGCGGCCAGCTTCTACGACAAGCCGCAGATGCAACAGCCACGCGAAGCCGCGTAAGGCATAAAGCTGGGGCGAGAATAGACACGGCGGGCTTCGGCCCGCCGTTGTTGTTTGTGGAGATGGGTCTTGTCAGCAGCATGCTGCCTGCAGCTTCATCGGCTGCGGTCTTCGCGGCAGAACGCGCGCACCGGCGGCGCGACCTGTCGGCCGGCTATCGAATGAGCACGTGCTAGGGGCGAACGCGTGCGAGAGTCGCGCACGTCACACGCCGGCAGCAGCCAGGCGCTGAGGCTACAGAACAAGAGCTCATCGCAGCCATGCCCCACTCCTGCGTGTAGCGAACCTGCAGCGAACAACTGCCGCAGCTGGATCAGAACGGCAGCCACACCAGCGCCAAGGCGATCAACGCCGGCAGCGCCTGCACGAAGAAGATCCGGCGGTTGACGCTGTAGGCGCCGTAGCAACCTGCCACCACCACGCAGACCAGGAAGAAGCTCAGCACGTCGGGGCGGGCGGCCAGTGCGCCCCAGAGCAGGCCCGCGGCAAGGAAGCCGTTGTAGAGCCCCTGGTTGGCCGCCAGCACGCGGGTGGCCTGCGCCTTCTCAAGGCTATTGCGGAAGGTCTTCAAGCCCAGCGGATGCGTCCACAGCACCATTTCCAATACCAGGATGTAGACGTGCAACAGTGCGATGCACAGGCCGGCAATGATGGCAAGCAGGGACATGGCAGACCGCCTCGACAAATGGTGCCGCCAGCATAGCCGCGATTGCGGTCGCTCTGTTCGGCACACCTGCACTACCGAGCTGGTGAGTGCGCTTCTGGCGCTGCCAGAGTGAGAGAAGCAGTCCGTCTGCGTGGTCGATGCCAAGCGCCAAGCTGCATCTGCCACGTGTGCTGTGGCGGTGCTTACTCGGAAACGCGCTTGTCCGTCTCCACGTCGCGCTCGACGGGCAGCTTGCGCGCTTGGCGCAACAAGCCGAACGCGCCGACCGTCATGCCGGTCGCCACGACCAGGCCGACGCCGAACACCGCGCTGGAGCCGAACGCAGAGACCAGCTTGTGCACCCAAACGAAGGTGAGATCGCCACCGCGATAGACCACCGTGTCGATTGCGGCGCCAGCCTTGTAGCGCCACTCGCGATTTACCCGCGTGTACAGCGTTTCGCGCGCAGGCTTGGCCAGTGCGAATTCGCTGGAGCGGGTAATCACCTGCACGATCGCAATCATCATCGGCAACGGCGACGCCGCCAAAGCCGCGTAACCCAGCATGATTGCCACGCCCGGGATCAACAACGCCGGCGCGATGCCAAAGCGCGACAGCAACGCCCGCGTCACCAGCAGTTGCAGCACCAGCGCCAGCGCATTGATCGCCAGGTCGATGCTGGAGTAATAGGCGGTGGCCGCCGCTGCATCGGTGTAAAGCCGCCGCACCAGCGCCGCCTGCTCGTTGTAGAGCAAGGTCCCCACGCCCACGCCGAACAACACCATGAAGGCCAGCCAGCGCAACAGCGGTTCACGCACGATCAGCTTGAGGCCGCCGAGTACATCGCCGCCCATTGGCACTTCGCCAGAACTGAGCTGGCCCTCCTGTTCGCGCGCAACGGCCCACAGCCGCAGGCGCAGCACGCAGACCACGCATACCGCCAGAAACCCGGCCGACACCAACATCAGATGCGCGATGCCAATACGTTCGACCAGTACGCGCGTCAGGACCGGACCCAGAAACGCGCCCAGCGTGCCTGCCGCGCCGATATAGCCGTAGTAGCTACGTGCCTGGGCATTGCTGAAGACATCAGCCATGAAACTCCAGAACACCGCCACCGCAAACAGGTTGAAGACGGTCACCCACAAGAAGAACGCCATGCCACGGCCCGGCACGCCGCTGTCGAACAGCACGTAGAACAGCAGCAGGGTCGCGATGAAGAAGCCGTACACCCCCGGCAGGAACACCCGCCGCGGATAGCGGCTGACCAGGGCGCCGTAGACCGGTTGCAGCAACACCATGATCAGGAAGGTGCAGGTAAACAGCACCTGCAGCGTGAAGTCCTTCAGCGGCACACCGTGCGCGGCGAAGAACGCGATCATGCCAGCGGGAAAGAGTGCCTCTACATCGGCCGAGGCGCCCATCGCTTCGCGCACCGGACGCAACACGTAGTAACCGCTGAGCAGACAAAAGAAGTAAAGAAACGACCACGCCAGTGGTGGCGAGCTACGCAGTGCCGCGCGCAAACGGCCAGCCGCAGATCGCGGCGCAGAGGGGCTGGTCATGAGGTAACGGCCGCTCGCACAAGCGGGCCCGACAGAAAAAACATGGCAACGGCAGCACTTGTGAAGGAAGCGCGCAAGTTAGCCGATGCGAGGCAGCGCCACCAGCGACCAGTTGCTGGACACTGCGGCCCGGGTGCCCTCCGCGCCGGCACGCTGCTTGCAACTCGTCTTGCACCAAGCCGTGGCACCGCTTCGGCGGCACCGGAATCCTCGAATGCTGAATCTAAAATCATCAATAGGATCAATGCGATGCCCATTCATCTTCCGGCAGTTTGTGCTATTGCAAAGCGCGGCGCTAGAATCGCCGGAGGCAGCGGAACAGGCGGGACAACCATGACAGAAATGCGCACGCGCCGACGGTTCCGACCGTTGGCTATCGGGCTGTTCGGGGCGTTATTGCCCCTGGCCCTCTCATCCACCGCGCAGACACCCGCGCCCACCGCCACTGCGTTGCAGGCGGCCACTGTGGCGCAGTCGCCCACCGCACCGCTGCCCTATCGCACTTCGCTGCCGGCCAACCAGGTGCTGGCACCTGCTGCCGGTTTCGATGTGGCGGCATTCGAATCGATGGCCGACCAGCTGACCTACGGCAACCGGGTGCCCGGGATGGCAATGGCCATCGTGCAGGGCGGCAAGGTGCTCAGCGCGCGCGGCTATGGCGTCACCGATGTCAATCATCCGCAGGCGGTCGATGGCCATACGGTGTTTCGCCTGGCCTCGCTGTCCAAAGCCTTCGCCGGCACCATGGCCGGCCTGCTGGTCAACGATGGCGTGCTGCGCTGGGACAGCAAGGTGGTCGACTATGTGCCCGGCTTCCAGCTCAGCGACAACGCCGCCACCCGTCAACTCACCGTGGCCGAAGTGCTCAGCCATCGCGTCGGCCTGACCCGCAACGCCTACGACCGCGATATCGAATCCAACGTCGATTACTACTCGCTCAGCCATAAGCTGGCTGCTGCGCCGCTGCGTTGCGCACCGGGCGATTGCTACGCGTATCAAAACGTCGCCTTCAGCCTGGTTGGCGATGTGGTGTTCGCCGCATCGGGCAGCTTCTACGAGCAATCGGTAGAGCGTCGCATCTTCAAGCCGCTGGGCATGAACGACGCCAGCATGGGGCTGGCCGGTATCCAGGCGAGCCCGCACTGGGCACGTCCGCATGTGCGCAGCCGCAATGGCTGGGTCTCGCTGACGCCCAAGCCCACCTACTACCGTCTGGCGCCCGCTGCGGGCGTCAACGCCAGCGCCAGTGACATGGCGCAGTGGCTGCTCGCGCACACCGGCCATCGCACCGATGTGCTGCCTGCGCCGCTGTTGGCGACGCTGCACGCGCCGTTGATTTCCACGCCGGGCGAAATGCGTTCGGGCTGGCGCCACGAGCGCGTGGACGCGGCCAGCTATGCGCTGGGCTGGCGCGTGTTCGATTACGCCGGCCATCAAGTGGTGTTCCATGCCGGCGCGGTGCAAGGTTATCGCGGTTTGGTCGCACTGCTGCCGGAGCGCGACCTGGGTGTTGCGATCCTGTGGAACGGCGAAAGCGGCCTGCCCTCGGGCATGCTGCCGACCATCCTGGATCGCGCGCTCGGCCTGCCGGCCAAGCGCTGGCTGGACATCGACGTGGACGGCGACTTCGGCAGCGAGAACATGCTGGCAGAAAAACCCGACCCGGCTGGCAAGGGTGCGTCTTCCGGCAAGTCGGTGGCCTCGCCGCGCTGAGTGGACCTCGTGCACTGACCTCGTGTCGGTGACGTCGGCAAAGGCGGCTTCGGCCGCCTTCGTTGTTTCTGTGTCTCCGACGCGCGTTGCTCGGCTAGCGAAGGCATGCCTGCCTGGCGCGCAAAGAGCAAGGCCGTGGATGCGCACTACGCCGGCATTGTCTGGCTGCCGTAAACACCCCTTGCCACCAACGTTGCGGCTGAGCCGATCTGTTCGGCGTACCGAAGTGGAAGCACCGGCAGTCGGCTCTGGAGTCTCGCGGCTTGGTTCTCCCAAAGGTCTCTGCCTTCCGACCTGCTGCATTGCCGGCACGCCATCAGGTCAGGCAGCGGTGGCGTGCTGTCCTCGAGCCATCGTGCGAAGGCATCGACAACTGTCCAAGTTGGCCGGCAAAGTCAGAATGATCCCGCGGCGGCATCTGCACTGCCGACCGGTACGCGCGCCTGGCGGCACAATGCCGCAAACTTGAATGAGCGACGTTGTTCGGCCGGCAACACCTACGCCGTTTGCGGACTGGCAACGCGCAGCCTCGCACCGAGCGCGCCAGCGCCAGGCACATAAAAAAGCTCCCGCCCCGCTGGGCGTCGGGGAGAGAGCTCGATGTTTACGGCGATCGGGTATTACAAGATCAGATCAGCGGTGCCGGGGTTGCGGGCAGCGCGACCGGAGCGGCCTTCTTCTTGCGAACGGCCGGCTTCTTCTTGGCGACCTTCTTCACGGCAGGCTTCTTGGTAGCGGTCTTCTTGGTGGCGGACTTCTTGGTCGCCTTCTTCGCTACTGCCTTTTTGGCGGTCTTCTTGACGGCTTTCTTGGCGGTCTTCTTGGCGGCAGCCTTCTTGGTCGCCTTCTTTGCAGTCTTCTTCACTGCCTTCTTGGCGGCCGTCTTCTTGGTTGCCTTCTTCGCAGTCTTCTTTACTGCCTTCTTGGCGGTCGCCTTCTTTGCAGTCTTCTTGACGGCCTTCTTGGCAGCAGTCTTCTTTACTGCCTTCTTGGCGGTTGCCTTTTTGGCGACCTTCTTGACTGCCTTCTTGGCGGCAGTCTTCTTCACTGCCTTTTTGGCAGTGGGTTTCTTTTTCGCAGCTTTTGCAGTGGCCATGTAATTGGCTCCTCGTCAGTGAACTATGGAGGTGAAACGCCCAGTTGAACCAAACCCCGCGACGGCATGCCGTCGTCGGGAACCGTCCGCAGATGATGCGCGACGGAACGGATACAGAAACACCCGCATCGAACAGCGACACGGGTGCGTAGTCGGAACGACAACTGCTTTCTTGGAGAGAAGCGGACCCGACTCCACCGTGGTTAGCGCTTCGGTGGACATCCGGAACAAGCTTGTCGGCGTGATGTCGATTCTGCTCACTCTCTTCCGCAGCAATGTCTGCTGGGCGAAACCTAATCACGCTTTTTTTTACTGTCAACACTCTTTTGCAATTTTTTTCTACCCACCGTCGCTGCGTGCCATGTCCGCGCCAGCGAATCACCCCGCGCGCGGGCGTACCGGTCCAACCGAGAAGCGCGCTCGCCCAACAGCGTTTTCAAAAAAGCACTTCTTTTCCGCTGTTTTTTTTAATTCGTGCGCTTGCACGCCTGCCCGAACACTTCGACCGCACGGCAGCGAAGCCGATGCGACGGCATGGCTTGCCGCCTGTCCGCCAGCTGAAAATTTTTTATCCAACGGCTGCACTTCCGACGTCGCATGAGCAGAAATGCGCAAACTTATTGAGCGCCTGGAGCGTCGTGCATGCAGCCACGCGCACCGACTGCGGCATCCATCGCGTGCGCTAGCGGATGATCGGGCAAGGCGACATGCACAAAATTTTTTCACCGGGCGCACGCCAAACCCTCACGAACGACTCACGTCAGAAATCCGGCGCAGTGCAGGTGGGCGAGCAGTGGACGCGCGTCGGACCGTTGCTGTCGACGTACCGCATCGACATGCGCCAGCACCATCGCGATCCCCGACCGACGTTCCCCTTTCTCCGATTTCGCTGGCGGCTTGCGCGGCATCGCTGCACCAAGATACGCATCACCGACAGAAGGCGTGCTCAAAAAAAAATGGCCGCTCTATGAGCGGCCATCGGATGCCGGCGTCAACGACACCTGATCAGTGATCGTCGTCTTCGAGCAGCTCGGCATAATCGTCCGGGTCCAGCAGGTCGTTGAGCTGTTCCTTGTCGTCGATCTCGACGACGAAGATCCAGCCTTCGCCGTAGGCGTCTTCGTTGATGGTTTCCGGCTTGTCGCTCAACGCGCTGTTGACCTCGACGACGGTGCCGCTGACCGGGCTGTAGACGTCGGAGGCAGCCTTGACCGATTCCACTACCGCAGCGCCGTTGCCGACCTGCACGGTGTCGCCGACGCCCGGCAGTTCGACGTAAACCAGGTCACCCAGCAAGCCCTGCGCGTGGTCGGAAATGCCGACGGTCACGCGACCGTTGCTTTCGACGCGGGCCCACTCGTGGGATTTGAGGAACTTGAGGTCGCCAGGGATCTCGCTCATGGGTGTGCTCCGGGAAAGATGATGGTTGGGGACAGGTGGCTAGTTTAGACCGCGCGACAAGACAGGTGCACGCACGGCGGTGTGGCGATGGCGATCCGGACGCGTGCGCAGCGCCGCGCACGGCATACATGGCGCTACACGATTCAGTCGCCGAGCACGCCGGGCTGTGCCTGGCCATCGCGCACGAACGGAAACTTCACTGCTCTCAACGGCACCTGCTTGCCGCGGATGTCCACCCGCAGCGGCTCGATGCTGCCGGCCGGCACGCGCGCGAAGGCGATCGCCTTGCCCAGCGTCGGCGAGAACGTGCCGGACAGGATCTCGCCTTCGCCGCTGGCGGTGAGCACGGTCTGGCCATGCCGCAACACGCCCTTCTCGTCCATCACCACACCGATCAGCTGACGCGGTGCGCCCTGCGCCTTTTGATATTCGAGCACGCTGCGACCGATGAAGTCGCGTCCTTCGTCCAGGGCGATCGTCCAGGCCAGCCCTGCCTCGTATGGGGTGACGCCATCGTCCATGTCCTGCCCGTAAAGATTCATGCCCGCTTCCAGTCGCAGGGTGTCGCGTGCGCCCAGGCCGGCCGGCTTGACGCCCTGCGCGAGCAACGCATTCCAGAATGCGACGGCGGCCTGCTGCGGCAACACGATTTCGAAACCGTCTTCGCCGGTGTAGCCGGTGCGCGCAAGAAACAACTCGATGCCATCGCGCGAACGCGTCTGCAGCGCGGCGAACCGGCCGAGCTTGCTCGCCGCTGCGGTGTCGGCAGGGTCGAGCAGGTCGATGACCTTGGTACGCGCGCTGGGACCTTGCACGGCAATCATGGCGAAGTCGCTGCGCTCTTCGACGCGCACGTCGAAGCGCGCGGCCTGCTCGCCGATCCACTGCAGGTCCTTCTCGCGGGTGGCGGCGTTGACCACCAGACGGAAGAAGTCTTCTGCCATGTAATAGACGATGAGGTCGTCGATCACCCCACCCTGCGGATTGAGCATGCAGGTGTACAGCGCCTTGCCGGCGACCTTGAGCTTGTCCACCGAGTTGGCGAGCAGGTAGCGCAGGAACTCGCGCACGCGCGCGCCGTGCAGGTCGACCACCGTCATGTGGCTGACGTCGAACATGCCGGCGTCGCGACGCACCTGGTGGTGCTCGTCCAGTTGCGAGCCGTAGTGGATCGGCATGTCCCAGCCGCCGAAGTCGACCATCTTGGCGCCAAGCGCACGATGGGTGTCGTTGAGGATGGTCTTCTGGGTCATGTGCGCCGTTCCAAGGAAAGACGGCCATTATCGCCATCCTTTCACGCTTGGGGGAACGACATACCGCTGTGTGGTTGCGCTGCCTGCGGGGCGCGAACGCAGCGCGACGCTACGCCGCGCTGCAACAGTGCCGAGGTAGGCACCGCAGTGCATGCCCTGCCGGCGTACATCAACCGGCCAGCTGCACCAGCGAGGTCATGCCATCGACGCCGACGATGCGCAGCGGCGTGCCGGCCGGCAGGTCCGGGCGGGCCACCACCCAGAACGCATCATCGACCTTGGCGCGGCCGCAACCATCGTGGATGGCCTGATCGGGCGGCACGCAACGGCCGATCAACTGCTCGGCACGCCGATTGAGCAGCGGGCGATCGCTCTGGGGCCCTTGCCGCGAACCAGGTGCGATAGACCTGCACCGAGAGGAAGCTGAGCAGCACGGATGCCACGATTTGCCACAGCAATGCGATGTCCGGCAACACCAGCACCAATAAGCACATCGCTGCGGCAGCGATCCCCATCCACAGCAGGAAGGCACCCGGCACCAGGGTCTCGGCCGCAATCAGCAGCAGCGCCAGCACTGCCCAGACCGCCATGTCCCAGCGCATGGCTCAGCCTGCCGCGCGCGGCGGCATCGATTGACGCGAGCCTTCGGCTTCGAGGATCTGCGCACGCTTTCGCGCTCGGCCTTCATCTGCCGCGCCATCGAATCGATCAGGTCGCGCGGCGGCTGGATGTCGCGGATATAGAGCGTGTTGCGGGCGTTGAGATGAGATGCGTCGGCCGTCAGCGGTGCGGAGCGGGTGCTGCGTGGCGCCGGCTCGGCTGGCGCCCAGGCAAGCCGCGCGGCGCACGCTGCGTGGCGCCGACGCCCCCATCCGGGAAGTGTCCAGTGGCGCGCCGATACTCCGTTGCGCGCCCCCGCCGTAGACCACCGGCATCAGGAAACGCAGCCCCGGGCTCATGGTGTGGCGGCACCATGCGCACGGGTTTTGAACAGGACAACGACACCGGCAACCAGAACGACGGTGGCGAGAAATGAAGTCGGAAACAGGTGCAGCCCCTTGCAGGTCGTGGATCTATCCGTGCGTGAGTATGCTTCGGCGCTCCCGGCGGCTTACGCCGGCACGTGCGGAGCGGGCCCGGGCGCAGCCGCTGCACCCTGCGGCCGTGGTAAGACAGCCAACGAGCGCGGTCAGGCGCTACGTGGCGAGAACATGATGACCGCCATGCCAAACAGGCAACAGGCAGCGCCTAGCAGATCCCAGCGCGTTGGCGTCACGCCGTCCACCCACCACAGCCACAACAGCGCGCTGGCGATGTAGACGCCGCCATAGGCCGCGTACACGCGACCGCTCGCTTCCGGATGCAAGCTCAACAGCCAGACGAAGACGGCAAGACTCAGCGTAGTGGGCAGCAGCAACCACACGCTGCCACCCTTGCGCAGCCAGAAATAAGGAAGGTAGCAACCCACCAACTCGGCGAGCGCCGTCGCGGCAAACAGCAGCAGCGTGGTCGGCGCGATCGTCATGCGGGGCGCGGCGTTTCGAAGTCGGTGCCATTGACGTCGGTTTGATCGCCCATTGCGCCGCGGGAAACCTCACCGCCAACGGACGGGTGACTGCTGACAGGGCCGTGCACCGGCGGCGCGTGGGACACCGGGGCGTGCAAGGCCGATGCGTCGCCCGCGGAAGCGTCGACGGCCGGACTGTCGACTGCCGGCACATCGCCGCTGCGCTCCTCACGCTTGGCCTGTTGCCACAACGCTTCCTGCTCGCCCAGCGACAACGCGTTCAACGAGGTGCCGGCAGTACGCGCCTGCGCTTCCATCGCACGAAAGCGACGTTCGAATTTCAGGTTGGCGTGCCGCAACGCGGCGCCGACATCCACCTTGGCATGGCGCGCCAGGTTGGCGCAGACGAACAACACATCGCCCAGTTCGTCTTCCAGCCGGGCCTGATTGTCGGCGACCGGGCCGCGTGCGAATTCCACGCGCAACTCTTCGACTTCTTCCTGCAGTTTTTCCAGCACCGGCACCGGGCCGGGCCAATCGAAACCCACTCGCGCCGCACGCGACTGCAGTTTGGTGGATCGCTGCCATTCGGGCAGCCCGCGCGCGATGCCGGCAAGTGCGGAGTCGTCTTGGTTGCCGGCAGCACGGCGTTCTTCGCGCTTGATCTGCTCCCAGTTGGCGCTCACCGCCTGCGCATCGGGCGCCGATTGCGCAGCGAACACATGCGGGTGGCGCCTTACGAGCTTGTCGCTGAGCGTGGCGACCACGTCGGCGAATGTAAACGCCCCCTGCTCGGCCGCCATCTGCGAATGGAAGACCACCTGCAGCAACAGGTCGCCCAACTCCTCGCGCAGGCCAGCCAGGTCGTTGCGATCGATCGCATCGGCCACCCCGTAGGCTTCTTCGATGGTGTACGGCGCGATGCTGGCGAAGGTCTGCTGCACATCCCAGGGACAGCCGTGTTCGCGATCGCGCAGGCGCGCCATCACGTGCAACAGCTGCTGGACATCGCCGGTGGATGGGGTCTGAGACATCGTGTATTCCTGGAACCTGTGAGTGGGTGCGCCACCGGCGCATGTCCCACGCGACGCCAAGCGACGCACGCGGCCGTTGCACACCGCAACAACGCGCGGCACGCAAGTGCGTGCCGGGAGACCGGAGTGTACCTTTCAGTGCGTCAGGACCTTGCACAGCCATGCCGTCGCGACGACGGCGCGCATGCCGCTCAGGCCAGCCAATCGCGCCAGGGCAGATTGGGATCGCCCAGTGCGATGAAGTCGCCGTTGAGCAAGGTGTCGCGGCGGTTGTAGCGGAACGGCTTGCCGCTAGCGCCGGCCAGCAACACGCCACCGGCCGCATGCAGCACGCACTGACCAGCGGCGGTGTCCCACTCGGAGGTGGGGCCGAAACGTGGATACACGTCCAGATCGCCCTCGGCGATGCGGCAGAACTTCAACGACGACCCTTGCGCGACCACGTCGATCTCGCCCATCCGCTCCAGCGCGGCGGCAGTCCGCGCGTCGCGATGCGAACGGCTGGCTGCCACCCGCAACGGCGTGGCGGCCGGGGTGCGCGTGTGCAGCATCTCATCGCGGTCGCCATCGCGGCGGAAGGCGTTCTCGCCACGCGCGGCATACCAGACCCGCCCGTCGACCGGCGCCTGCACCACCCCGAGCATCGGTGCGCCCATATGGATGAGCGCGATGTTGACGCTGAACTCGCCATTGCGCTTGACGAATTCGCGGGTGCCATCGAGCGGATCGACCAGCCAGTAATTGGTCCAGTACTGGCGTTGTTCCCAGGCCACGTGCGCAGACTCTTCCGACAGCACCGGCACATCCGGGGTGACACGGCGCAGGCCGTCGACGATGACGCGGTTGGCCGCCAGGTCGGCCTGGGTCAGCGGGCTGGCGTCGTCCTTGATCTCCACCGAAAAGTCCTGCGCGTAGACCTCCATGATTGCGGCACCGGCATCGCGCGCGATGGCGATCACGGTTTCGCGCAGCTCCATCGGGATGCGGATCATGGATTGCGCTCCAGCCACTCGCGCGCAATGAACAAGGCGGCCAGCGAGCGGCCTTCGGAAAAATCTTCGCGCAGCATCAATTCGTCCAGACGTGCGATTGGCCACGGCACCACGTCCATCTCTTCCGGCTCGTCGCCGACCAGGCGCTCGGGATAGAGGTCGCGTGCCAGCACCAACCAGGATTGGTGACTCATATAAGTAGGAGCGAGCGTCATCGCGCGCAGCACCTGGACCTGGCGTGCGCCGTAGCCGGCTTCTTCCTTGAGCTCGCGGTCGGCGGCCTGCTCGGGTGTTTCGCCGGCGTCGATGCGGCCCTTGACCAGACCGAGTTCGTAGCGATGCACGCCGGCGGCGTATTCGCGCACCAGCAGCACGGTTTGCGCATCGAGCATCGGTACCACCACCACGGCGCCATGGCCCTGGCTGAGTTGGCGTTCGTAGATGCGACGCTGCCCGTTGGAGAACTCCAGATCCAGCTGCTGCCGACGGAACGGCCCGTCGCCCAGATCGGTGATCTTGTGGATGATCGGCAGGCGCGAGCTCATGCGTCGCACGCAGCCGCAAAGCGGGCCGATAGAATAGGCGGATGCATCGACATGTCCATGAACCCGAAATCCTAGCAGACCCTGCAGCCGCACAAACTGCCGAACATTGGCGGCAACGCGATCTTGCCGTGGTGTGGCACCCCTGCACGCAGATGCGTGAGCACCCGCACACGCTGCCGCTGGTGCCGATCGCGCGTGGCGAAGGCGCATGGCTGGTCGGCCATGACGGCCGCCGCTATCTGGACGCGGTGAGCAGTTGGTGGACCAACCTGTTCGGTCATACCGAACCGCGCATCGGCGCGGCCATCGCGCGCCAGGCCGGCGAACTGGAGCAGGTGATGCTGGCCGGCTTCACGCATACGCCGGCCGTGCAACTGGCCGAGCAGTTGCTGGCGATCGCGCCACGCCAGGCCGGGCGCGCGCCGCTGTCCAAGGTGTTCTACGCCGACAACGGATCGGCCGGCGTGGAGGTGGCACTGAAGATGGCGTTTCATTACTTCCACAATCGCGGCGACCACCGGCGGACGCGGTTCATCGCACTGGAGAATGGTTACCACGGCGAAACCATCGGCGCGCTATCGGTTGGCGATATTCCGCTGTACCGGCGCGTGTATGCGCCGCTGTTGCTGGAGGCGATGTTCACGCCCTCGCCCGATGCCTACCTGGCCGAACCGGGGCAAAGCGCCGAAGACTATGCGCTGCAGGCAGCCGATGCGTTGCAGGCACTGTTCGAACGCTCGCCCGGCGAAATCTGTGCGCTGATCCTGGAGCCGCGCGTGCAATGCGCGGGCGGGATGCGCATGTACCACCCGGCGTATCTGCGCCGCGCGCGCGAATTATGCGATGCCCATGGTGCATTCTTGATCGCCGACGAGATCGCCACCGGCTTCGGCCGTACCGGCACCCTGTTTGCCTGCGAACAGGCCGGCGTGATGCCCGACCTGTTGTGCCTGTCGAAGGGACTGACCGGCGGCTTCCTGCCGCTGTCGGCGGTGCTGGCCACGCAGCAGTTGTACGACGAATTTCTGGACGATTCGCGCGAGCGTGCGTTTCTGCATTCGCACAGCTACACCGGCAACCCGCTGGCATGTGCCGCGGCGCTGGCGACCTTGAAGATCTTCGCAGACGACGACGTGATTGCGCGTAACCAACCCATCGCCGCGCGCATGCGCGCACTCGCTGCGCAGATCGGCGAACACCCGGTCGTGGCAGACGTGCGCCAGGCCGGCATGATCGTGGCCTTCGAGCTGACCCAGGGCGGTAACAAGCGCACGCCGTTTGCCTCTGCCGCACGCGTCGGCCTGAAGGCGTATCGCGCGGCGCTCGAAAAAGGCGTGGTGCTGCGCCCGCTTGGCGACGTGCTGTACTGGATGCCACCGTATTGCGTGGACGAGTCGCAGCTTGCGTTGTTGGCCGACACCACCCGCCATGCCATCACGGAGGCGGTCGCATGCGCCTGACCCGTTCGCATGTCGCGCTGCCACTGCACTGCGACCAGGAAGTGACATTGCCGGAAGAGTCGGCCAATCACCTGCTGCGGGTACTGCGGCTGCGCGAGGGCGATGCCTGCATCCTGTTCAACGGCGACGGCAGCGATTACCACGCACGCATCACCGTGGCGGGCAAGCGCGATGCACGTGCGCGGGTGGAACGTGCCGAGCCGCTCTCCAACGAATCGCCGCTGCGTATCACCTTGATGCAAGGCATCGCGCGCGGCGAGAAGATGGATCTGATCCTGCAGAAGGCCACCGAATTGGGCGTTGCGGCGATCGTGCCGGTGATCGCCGAGCGCACCGAGGTCAAGCTCGATGCGGCGCGCACCGAAAAACGCGTGGCGCACTGGCGCAGCGTGGTGGTGTCGGCCTGCGAGCAATCCGGGCGCGCACGTCTTCCCAGCGTGGCCGCGCCGCAGGGTCTGCAGGACGCGGCGCAGGCCAGCGACGCGCATGCGCTACGGCTGACGCTGGACCCGCAGGGCGAGCATCGCCTGGGCACGTTGGCATCAAGCATCCAGCAACACATCGTCGTGGCGATCGGGCCGGAAGGCGGCTGGTCGCCACGCGATCGCGCACTGCTTGCCGAGGCGGGTTTCAGCGGCCTGCAGCTGGGGCCGCGCATTCTGCGCACCGAAACGGCGGGGCTGGCGGCGATTGCGGCGCTGCAGTCGCGGTTCGGGGACCTATAGCGCCATGACATCGTAGGGGCGCACCCGGGCGCGACCAGGCGTTTATCGGTAACGCCTCGTCCCGCCCGGGTGCGCTCCTACCGGAATGCGGGAATTTGCTCGGCATTGCGCCGTCCGTTGCATGTGGACGGCTCCGTCGCGTGTCCCGGCCTGATACCCGCGCTGGCCCGTAGGAGCGCACCTGGGCGCGACAGGGCCTTATCGGCAACGCCGCGTCGCGCCCGGGTGCGCTCCTACGGAATGCGGAGTTGATCGATCTGGTGCAGCCGGCCTGCTGCACCTGCCATGTGGAGCTCTCAGCGACCGCGCTGCAGGAACCAACTGGCAGCACCGATGACGCCAAGCTGGCCGTGCTCGACGATGCTCACCGGCACCTGCTCCAGCGCGGGACGCAAGGCGCCCTTGTCGAGCAGGCGCGCGACGAAGTCGCTATCGGCGATAAAGGTGGCGATTTGCGGCAGGAAACCGCCAGCCAGATAAACGCCACTGCGCACGCCATACAGCAGCATCAGGTCGCCGACCACGCTGCCCATAAATCCGCAAAACGCCTGCAGGGCATCGTGCGCCAATCCATCGTTGCCGGCCATTGCGGCAGCGGTGATATCGGCCGGGCTGGCGTGCACCACGGTCTCGCCACGCAAGGCCGCCAGCGCGGTGTACAGATTCAACAGGCCCGGACCTGACAACAGCGTTTCGGTCCCCACGTGGGTGCGCGTGCGCCGCAGTTCCTGCAGCAACGCCATTTCCAGATCGCTTGCCGGCGCCAGTGCAGCGTGGCCGGCTTCGGTGGGCAGCACCACCGGGTGACCACCGTTGGGGATCCACAGCGCCGCGCCCAGGCCCGTGCCCGGACCAAGCACCAACGCCGGGCCTGCGGCACCCTGCACCGGGCCAGACAACTGCATGACCTGGTTGCCGCTCATGTAATTGGCCGCATAGGCGACCGCTTCGAAATCGTTGACCAGATGCAGGGCCTGCATGCCGAGCTGGCGGCGAATCTGCTCCGGCGCCAGCACCCAGGGCAGATTGGTGGTGATCACGCTACCGTCTTCCAGCGCGTAGCCGGCGCTGGCGATCACGCCCCGGCGTACTGGTGCACAACCCAGTTCCGCGAAGAACGCGGCCATGATGTCGGCGAGGCCCGGATAGTCGGCGCAGCGGTACTTGCGGTAGTCCAGCACCGTGATCGGCTTGCCCGCGTCATTGCTCTCGCATACCAGCGCCAGGCGCACGTGCGTCCCGCCCACATCGGCGGCCACGAAGGTTTCGGGGCGCGGAAAGGCCACCGCTTCCATTGGACTGCTTGCGCTCACGCATTCTCCTGATCAGTGCCGGCGGCTGGCTCGTCGTCCGTTTATCCGACGAACGGCAAACGGGTAGACAACGTTGTCAGCAATCGTCTTGTAACGCAACCGTCGCAACCGCGACATGGCCCGATTGTAACGGCGCGCATCATTCGCCAAAAATCCGCAGGCGCGCCGGCGATTCCAGCACAACTTCAGGGCGAAGCGGTGGCGTTGTGGTCTTTACGATAGTACGCGCCGATGGTAGCAGTCGCGCTCGCGAAGCTTATTGCGCAAAATGCTGCGGCGCAGCGTCTGCCTTTGCCCGGAAATGCTGCATTGCAGCGCAGTCGCGGCCACATCAGAGATCTGTGACGACGTGTTGACAACGCTGTCAGGGCTACGCGAGACTCGATTCAAATCGTGGTTCTGGCAGGAGGGGCCATGGACTGTTCGGTACTGAAGAACGGGCATTCCCTCGCCTGGCATTCCAGATTCGCGAGTCGTGCGTCGCCAGACGTTCCCGCTCGCTGATGTGCGTTTAGCTCCACCGCTTCACCACACGGGGGACACCTCCTTCACCACGCGAATCGCCTGCACTGTGCTTCGAAAGAAGCCTGCCAGCGCAATCACCGCGATCGGTCAGGGCGTGTTGTTTTGCCGGCCACGCCGAGCGCGTTGCGTCCTATCGCAGGGCAGCGCGCTCACAGCACTAACCAATGAGGTTTAGCCATGCACAGCCGCACCACGACGTTAGCACTCTGTATCACCGCCGCTCTGTACTGCTCCGGCTCTGCAATGGCTGCCGGACAAGAACAACAAGCTCCGGCCAGCACGCCGTCGGCCACCACCGAGCTGGATACCATCACCGTCACCGGCTACCGCGCGTCGCTGGAGAAGAGCCAGGCGGTCAAGCGCTCGGCCAACTCCATCGTCGATGCGATCAGCGCCGAAGACATCGGCAAGTTCCCGGACGTCAATGCGGCCGAATCGCTGTCGCATCTTCCGGGTATCAGCGTCGACCGCCAGTTCGGCGAAGGCGAAAAAGTCAGCATCAACGGCACCGACCCGGCGTTGAACCGCGTGCTGCTCAATGGCCAGACCATCGCTTCGGGCGACTGGGGCGGCAACCCGACCGACACCAGCGGCCGTACCTTCAACTACACGCTGCTGTCGCCGGAAATCATCGGCCTGATGGAGGTCTACAAGACCCCCGAAGCGCGCATCGACGAAGGCTCGATCGGCGGCACCGTGATCGTGCACACCCGCAAGCCGCTGGATCTGCCCAAGAACACCATCCGCGGCTCGGTCGGCTACAACTACAACGACCGCTCCGAAGAAGGCAATCCGCGTGGCTCGGCGCTGTGGAGCTGGAAGAACGACGACGAAACCTTCGGCGCGTTGATTTCGGCCACGCACGACAAGCAGGACCTGGCGCGCGCCGGTATCGAATACTTCGGCTACACCACCGGTGCCAACATTCCGCCGACCGCCACCATCACCGGCGACGGCAGCGATGTGGCCACCGCGCGCGTGCCGGCCGGTATCAATAGCGCCTTCTTCCAGCAGACACGCGAGCGCAACGGTCTTCAGGGTGCGCTGCAGTGGAAGCCCGACGACCAGAACGAATTCAATCTGACCGGCATCTACATCAAGGGCAAGTACAACAACTTCAGCGAATCGCGTTACGTCTGCCCGGCCTGTAACAACGACATCCAGAAGATCACCAGCGCCAACGTCGAGAACGGCGTGGTCTCCTCGGCCACGGTATCGGACAACACCCGCGGTGGCGTCAACGATCAGCCATACGCGCAGCTGGATGCGAACTATCGCGAGAGCACCGTCACCACCAAGAGCCTGAATCTGCGTCACGACTGGTCGGGTGAGAAGTGGGTGTTCACCACCCAGGTTGGCGACACCCAGGCAACCGGCGGCAAGAACCCCGAATACCTGATGAAGTTCCTGATGACCGATGGCGGCTATAACTACGCCTTCGATGGTTCGCACACCGCGGTGAATTACGCCAACGGCGGTGCATCGAACTGGACGCTGCCCGGCTCGCCGGCAGGCCTTGCTCCGGGTTCGCAGGATGCCAGCGCCATGCAGGCGGGCGGCATCTTCTATCAGAAGAGCAAGGATGAAGAGAAGTATTTCCAGTGGGACGCAGCACGCGACCTGGCGGTTGGCCCGTTCACCAAACTGCTGTTCGGCTACAAGTACATCAACCATAACAATGGTGTGGACGCACGCGGCAACCGCATCAACACCACCGACCCGATCTCGCTGACCCAGTTCAACCCGGGCACCACCCCGAGCGGTCTGTACGACGGTTTGGGTGCAAGTGGCGATCTGACCACCTGGCCGACCGCGAACCTGAGCTCGATCCGCAACTATCTGCTGTCGCAGCCGCAAGGCCCGTATCGTCCCGACTACGGCTCCTCGTTCGAGGTGAAGGAGATCACGCACAACGTCTATACCCAGTTGAACTACGAGACCGGCAAGTGGCGCGGTAACGTGGGCGTGCGTCTGGTCGACACCAGCGACAAGTCGCTGTACTGGCAGACTGCCGATGGCGGCACGAACTACTCGCGCGTGGCCGAAAACAACGACTACCGCAAGGCGCTGCCGAGCTTAAACATCGCCTATGACGTCACCGACGATGCCGTGCTGCGCTTCTCGGCTGCCAAGGTCATCGCACGCCCACGCTATGGCGATCTGGCCGGTACCTTCAGCATCAACAGCGCCAACGGCAATCTCACCGCCGGCGGCGGCAACCCGGATCTGAAGCCGTACGAATCCACCAACTACGATCTGGCTGCCGAATGGTATTTCGCGCCGTCCAGCATGTTGTCCGGTGAAGTGTTCTATCGCGACATCAGCTCCTACATCGTCAATACCACCAGCCAGCAGCAGTTGACCGATCCGATCAGCGGCAACTCTGGTATTTACACGGTTACCTCGCCGATCAACGTCTCCGACGCCAAGGTCAAGGGCGCATCGATCAACTACCAGCAGACCTTCGGCCTCGGCTTCGGTTTCCAGGCGAACTACACGTTTGCCAAATCCGATGCGAGCACCGGCCTGAACCTGCCCTACCTGTCGCGCGATACCTACAACGTGATCCCGTATTGGGAACACGGCGACTGGACGGTGCGTGTCAACTACAGCTACCGCTCGAAGTACTTCACCCAGATCGGACGCCTGGGCTCGGAAGACTTCGCAGACAGCTACAAGCAGCTGGATTTGACCGCCTCGTATCAGATCACCGACTACATGGGTCTCACCTTCGGCGCCACCAATCTGCTGGATTCCACCTACCGCTTGTACAGCGGAACCAGGGACACCCCGACGGCGTTCTACAAGAACGGCCGCGGCTACCAGGCCCAGCTGAACTTCAAGTTCTGACGTAGTCCCGGCGCGCCACCGACCCTCCACGGTGGCGCGCTTTTTTTTGGACCTGTCGCTGTCCGCAGCGGCAGGTCGATGTCGCACCAAGGAGTGGTACTGGCCGCGCCCCTTCGCAGCCGAGGGGGCGTGGCCAGGCCCGCTTTCGCCATCCACGCGCGGCCGCAGCATGACCGACGCGTTTCGCTTACAGGAGTGCAGTTCCCATGACGACCGATAGCCGCCAGTTCGCGGCTCCATCCCGCCGCCACGCCGGAGCTGCACCCAGGAGCCGAATGCTCGCGTTCGCTCTCTTGCTCGCGCTGCCCGCGCTGCACGTCAATGCGGCGCAATCGCCGACCGCCGCCACCGCCGCCACGCTCAGCCCCGACGCGATCGACCAGCAGTGGCTCGATGCCACCGCCGCTTATGCGCCCGAGCGCGAGCGCCTGGTGCGCGAAGCAGAAGCCGGCGCGCGCAAGGGTCCGTTCCGTCCCGATTGGGCGGCACTGAAGGCCTATCAATCGCCGGCGTGGTACGACAACGCCAAGTTCGGCATCTTCATCCACTGGGGTGTGTTCTCGGTGCCGGCGTTCGGCAGCGAGTGGTATTCGCGCAACATGTATCTGCAAGGCTCCAAGGAATTCGCCCATCATGTGGCGACCTACGGGCCGCAGGCGCGTTCCGGCTACAAGGATCTGATTCCCAAGTTCACCGCCCCCAAGTTCGACCCGACTGGCTGGGCCAAGCTGTTCCGGCAATCCGGCGCGCGCTATGTGGTGCCGGTGGCCGAACACCACGACGGTTTTGCGCTGTACGATTCCAAGTTGTCCGACTGGACCGCGATGAAGATGGCGCCCAAGCGCGACCTGCTGGGCGAACTGTCCAGGGCCATCCGCGCACAGGGGCTGCATTTCGGGCTGTCATCGCACCGCGCCGAACACAACTGGTTCTTCGATGGCGGGCGAAAGTTCGATTCGGACGTCAACGACCCGCGTTACGCGGCGCTGTATGGTCCGGCGCAGGTGCGCCTGCCGGGCAAGGACGATGCCGATGTGGCCAACGACTGGACGCCGGTCTCGCAGGCCTGGCTGGACGATTGGCTGGCGCGCACCACCGAGTTGATCGATACCTATCAACCGGACCTGATCTATTTCGATTGGTGGATTGCCCACCCCACCTTCCGCCGCAGCCTGCCGACGATGCTGGCGTATTACTACAATAAGGGCGCGGCGCGTACCGAAGCCGACCGCGGCGTGGTGGTGAACTACAAGCTCGGCGCCTTCCCCGAAGGCGCAGGCACGCTGGATATCGAGCGCGGCCAGCTCACCGGCATCCACCCCACGCATTGGCAGACCGACACCTCGGTGAGCAACGCCTCGTGGGGCTACATCGAAAACGACACCTACAAGTCGCCCACCTTCATCATCCACATGCTGGCCGACGTGGTGGCCAAGAACGGCAACCTGATGCTCAACATCGGGCCGCGCGCCGATGGTTCGATCCCGGACACCGAGCGCGGCATCCTGCTGGCGATCGGCAAGTGGCTCAAGACCAACGGCGGCGCGATCTACGACAGCAAGCCGTGGCGCGTGTATGGCGAAGGCCCCACGGAAGTGGTGGGCGGCACCTTCCAGGACATCAAGACCAAGCCGTACACGGCCGAGGATTTCCGCTTCACCACGCGCGATGGCGCGCTGTATGCGATCGAGCTCGGCTGGCCCAGCAATGGCGAAGCGGTGATCGGCTCGCTCAAGGCCGCCGACGGCGTACGCGCCGTGACCTTGCTGGCAAACGGCAAGAAGATCCCGTTCGAACAACGCGCCGACGGCCTGCATCTGCGCCTGCCGGTCAAGCCGGTTGGCGAGAGTGCCTACGTCTTCCGCATCGACCTTTCCTCCCCCACTCCCTGACGGATGTTGTCTTTCATGAGTAAGCGATTGACCTGGATGTTGCTCGCGCTGGCACTGACCTGCGCTCCGGCCTTGGCCAAAAACCCCACGGCGTTGTTCTATCTGATGAACACGCAGAAATCGACCAACTCCTTCATCGCCAACGTCGACAAGATCGATGTGGTGGTGCCTACCTGGTATGGCGTGGACCAGAACGGCCTGGTCAACGGCACCCCCAACATGTATCTGTACGACATCGCCAAGCAGCACAAGCTGCGGGTCATGCCGATCCTGTCGATGACCACCGGTCGCGAAGGCTTCCACAAGCTGATGCACGACGAAGCCGCCAAGAAGCGCATGATCGAGTCGCTGCTCATCCACGGCAAGCAGCACAAGTACTACGGCTTCCAGTTCGATTTCGAAAACATCGCCTGGACCGACCGCGACGCCTACACGCTGATGGTCAAGCAGACCGCAGACGCGCTGCACAAGGCCGGTTTCAAGATGTCGGTCGCCGTGGTGCCGAACGCACCGGGTTATGCCGAAGGCGGTCAGTTCTCCAAGTGGATGTGGGAATACTGGCGCGGTGCGTACGACCTCAAGGCGCTGGGCCGGGCGGTGGATCTGGTCAGCCTGATGACCTACGACCAGCACACGCGCTGGACCACGCCGGGCCCGGTCGATGGCATGGTGTGGATGAAGAAGCACCTGGATTACGCCATCACCCAGGTGCCGAAGGACAAGCTGTCGCTGGGCATCGCCACCTACGGTTACCGCTGGTACACCGGCAACCCGGTGAAGGAAGACGGCACCGAGGCATCGAATATTTCCGCAACGTATATCGATGCAGACGAGTCGTTCCCGCTGGCGCAGGAACAGAACGCCACCGTGCAGTGGGATCCGGTCGAGCAGGAGTCGTGGTTCTACTTCTATCGCGACGACATGCGCGAGTGGGTGTTCCGCCCTGATGCACGCAGCTTCAAGGCACGTTACGAGCTGACCAAACAATACGGCCTGGAAGGATTCAGCTGCTGGGTGCTGGGCGCCGAAGATCCGAAGGTGTGGGACGAGCTACCGACTGCGCAGCGCTGAGCGCAGCTGACGCAACGACGGCACCGTGAGCGGGCGGGCGCGGTTGGTACAAGGAGTCGGACTGCCGGGCTGCATTCCGATTCCAGCGTTGCCCCCGCCGGTTTTGCAGCGACCGGCGCCACTGACGTGATCGCATGACCACGCAGTGCCCGCGCTGCGCAGCGGAACGAAGCGTGCGCCAGTCACTGCGTCTTCCGACACGGCTTTGCTACTGTGCGTGGCTGCCGTGTACCGCCGCCATATCGGGATCTGATTGCATGATGTCGAACTCCGCACCCACCGCACGCCTGACAGCCGTCGCACCGTTATCCTCGCGCCTGCTTGCGCTTGCATTCGTAGCAGCGTCGCTGGCCGGTTGCGGTCAACGAGCGCCAGGCACCTCGCCGGCCGCCGCAACCGCGGGCGCACCTGCTGCTGCAGCCGCAAACACTGCGGGTACGCCGTTGCCGCTGATTCCTGCAGCAGTGGAGGTCAAACGCGGTAGCGGCAGCTTCACGGTGGGCACCGGCACGGTGATCTCGATCGCGCCCGGCGATGCCGATGCACGCCGCAGTGCCGAACATCTGGCCGATCTGCTGCAACGCACACGCGGGCTGCGGTTGGAAGTGCGCGCCGAAACCAGCGCCTCGCCGGACAGCATCCGCCTGGAGCGCAGCGTGCAGGCCCCGGTAGCGCACAAGGAAGGGTACAGCCTGGAGGCCGATGCCAAGGGCGTGCGTATCACCGCGCGCGATGGTGCCGGCTTGTTGTATGGCGCAATCAGCGCCTGGCAATTGATGACACCGGATGCGCGCAAGGGCGAGGTCCAGGTCCCGGCGGTGGCGATACGCGACTGGCCGCGTTTCAGCTGGCGCGGCCAGCACCTGGATGTGGCCCGGCATTTCCATGATGTGGACACGGTCAAGCATGTGCTCGATACGATGGCCCTGCACAAGCTCAACGTGCTGCATTGGCATCTCACCGATGATCAGGGCTGGCGTATCGAGATCAAGCGCTATCCCAAGCTCACCGAGGTGGGCGCATGGCGCATGCCGCCCGGCGCCGGCCAGCACGGCACGCCGCAGCGGTATGGCGGCTTCTACACCCAGGAACAGATCAGCGAGATCGTCGCCTATGCAGCGCGCCTGCATATCACCGTGCTGCCCGAACTGGACATGCCCGGCCATGCACAGGCAGCCGTTGCTGCCTACCCCGAAGAAGTGGGCGTACCCGGCGCACGCACGCAGGTGGGCGTGGACTGGGGCGTCAACCCGTATCTGTTCAACACCAGCGAACGCAGCCTGACCTTCATCACCAATGTACTGGACGAGGTGCTGACGTTGTTCCCGTCGACCTACATCCACATCGGTGGCGATGAGGCGGTGAAGGATCAGTGGGAAGCCTCGCCGGCGGTGCGCGCGCAGATGCGCAAGCTCGGGGTCAAGGACGCGCACGCGATGCAGGGCTGGTTCAACGAACAACTGGCGGCCTACCTTACCCAGCACGGCCGGCGCATGATCGGCTGGGATGAAATTCTCGAAGGCGGCGTGCCGGCGAGTGCGTCGGTGATGTCGTGGCGCGGCATCGAAGGCGCAGTGACCGCAGCACAGCAAGGCCACGATGTGGTACTCGCGCCGGGCGACTGGCTGTATCTGGACAACCTGCAGACCACCCGCAGCGACGAACCGAATGGTCGCCTGACCGTGTTGCCGCTGTCCAAGGTCTACGCATTCGACCCGGTGCCGGCCAAGCTCAGCGCCGAACAGGCCAGGCATGTACTGGGCGCACAAGGCGCGTTGTGGTCCGAATACATCCCCTCGCGCTGGCATGTGGATCACGCGCTGTTTCCGCGCCTGGCTGCGGTGGCGGAAGTGACCTGGTCGCCGCCGGCAGCGCGTAACTGGAACAGCTTCCTGGCGCGCATGCCGGCGCAGCTGCAGCGCTACAAGGCACTGGGCATCGACTACAGCGATGGCGCATTCGCTGCCGATATCGCCCTGGAAAACGGACCCAATCCGGTGCTCGCCGGCGGGCCGGCCAAGGTGACGCTGAGCACGCAAGCCGGCGCGGGCACGCTTCACTACACTACCGACGGCGGCGACCCGACGCCGGCATCGCCGCGCTACAACGCGCCGTTTACGATTCGATTGCCGACTACGGTCAAGGCGACTGCGTTCGATGCCAACGGAACGCCGCTGGCGGCCACGCGTCGCCGCACCTTCGATCGCGCGAGTTTGTTGCGGGTGGATACGCAGGGATTGCAGCACTGCGTTGAAACCGGCGCGCTCGGCTTGCGCCTGCCGCTGTTGCCGGAGATGACCGGCGCCGACACGCCGGTGTACAACGTCGACCTGTTCCGAGCCTGCCGCCTTTATCCGCAGGCACGGCTGGACGGTATCGGTGCGATCCGCATCGAAGCCGCACGCTTGCCCAACAACTTCGGACTGGCGCACGAGCAATCCAAGGTCGTGCAGTACCCGGCCAAGACCCGCGGCGGTGAGCTGGAAGTGCGTCAGGGCTGCGACGGCGAGTTGATCGCCAGCGTGCAGCTGCCGCGCAGCGACACCCTGGGCGAGCAATTCACCCTGGAAACCGCACTGCCTGCACGCACCGGCGTCCACGATCTGTGCCTGCGCTTCACCGCGCCGATTCGCGGCCCTCTGTACGCCATCGGCGCCGTTCAATTGATTGAAACCACTGCGCAGGCGCCCCCCGCCGCCACGCGCTGAGCCACCTTAGGAGAGTCACGCATGCCACTGTCCCGTCATCGTTTTGTTCCCGCCCCCGCCCGTCTCGGGCTTGCCCTGGCCTTGGCCATCTCGCAGGCCTGGGCAGCGCCGCCCACGGCGGTGACGCTGGATGGCGGCTGGCAGGTGCGACTGGTGCCGGGTCAGGAGCAGGGCAAGACGTATCCGAAAGCCGCGGCGTGGCTGCCGGCGCAGGTGCCCGGTGCGGTGCAGACCGACCTGATCGCCGCCAAGATCGTGCCCGACCCGTTCTATCGCGACAACGAAGGCAAGATCCAGTGGGCCGGCCTGAGCGACTGGCAGTACCAGACCCGCTTCAACGTGGATGCGGCCACGCTCAAGCGCGAACATGTCGAGTTGGTGTTCGACGGCCTGGACACGTTTGCCGAGGTCACCCTCAATGGCAAGCAGCTGCTCAGCGCCGACAACATGTTCCGGCAATGGCGCGTGGACGCGAAGTCCCTGCTCAAGCGCGGCGACAACGTGCTGGAGGTCAAGCTGTATTCGCCGATCAAGAAGATCCAGCCGTGGCTGGCCAAGCAGCCGTATGCGCTGCCGGGTGCCTACGATTCGGCGTTCGGGGACGAGCCGGAGGCACGGCACAGCTCGACCTATGTGCGCAAGGCGCCGTACAACTTTGGCTGGGACTGGGGTCCGCGCATGGTCAACGCCGGCATCTGGAAGGATGTGCGCGTGGAAGCGTGGGATGCCGTGCGGGTGGACGGGCTGCATATCGCCCAGCAACGGGTGGATGCGCACAGTGCGCAATTGCAGGCTCAACTGGAACTGCAGGCCGGCCGCAGCGGCCCGGTGCAGGTGACGCTGGATGTACGGGGTCCGGATGGGCAAAACGTCGGCCAGTTCACCCAGGACGCGGTGGTCGACCCGGGCCAGAACCGCATCGACCTGGCGGTGCGCATCGCCAAGCCCAAGCGCTGGTTTCCGGCCGGTTATGGCGCGCAGGACCGCTACACCTTCGTCGCGAGCGTGCGCGATGCCGATGGCGACAGCCAGCAGATCAAGCGCGTCACCGGCCTGCGTTCGGTGGAGCTGCGCCGCGAAAAAGACCAGTTCGGCAAGAGCATGGAGATCGTGATCAACGGCATCCCGATCTTCGCCAAGGGGGCAAACCTGATTCCCCTGGATGCTTTCCCCGCACGTGTCACGCACGAGCGCATGCGCAGCACCTTGCAGGACGCGCGCGATGCCAACATGAACATGCTGCGCATGTGGGGCGGCGGGCATTACCAGGACGACTATTTCTACGACGTGGCCGACGAGCTCGGCATCATGATCTGGCAGGACTTCATGTTCGGCGGCGCGGTACCGCCATACGACGTGGAGTTCCGCGAGAACACCCGGCAGGAGGCGATCGAGCAGGTCAAGCGGCTGCGCGATCACCCCAGTATCGTGTTGTGGTGCGGCAACAACGAAGTGCAGACCGGCTGGGAAAACTGGGGCGACCGGGTCAAGTTCAAGCAGTCGGTGGACCCGGAAGAACGCGCCCGCATCGAACGCGGCATGACCACCTTGTTCGGCACCGTGTTCCGCGAAGTGGTGGCCACTTACGACAGCGATGTGCCGTACTGGGCCACCTCGCCGGGCACCGATTTCGATGGCGCGGCCGACCAGACCAACGATGGCGACATGCATTACTGGAAGGTGTGGGGCGGCCCTGCCCTGCCGGTCACCGAATACCTCAACGTCACCCCGCGCTTCATGTCCGAATACGGCCTGCAGTCGTTCCCCGATATGCGCACCGTGCGTGCATTTGCCGAGCCCGGCGACATGGATCCGGAATCGCCGGTGATGCGCGTGCATCAGAAGTTCGACAAGGGCAACGGCAACAAGCGGCTGATGCTGTACATCCGCCGCGAATTCGGCGAGCCCAAGGATTTCGAAAGCTTCGTCTACCTGAGCCAGCTGATGCAGGCCGAAGGCATTCACATCGCGGCCTCGCATCTGCGCGCCTCGCGCCCGCAGTCGATGGGTTCGCTGTACTGGCAGCTCAACGATGTGTGGCCGGGTGCGTCGTGGTCCAGCGTGGATTACGACGGCCGCTGGAAGGCGCTGCATTACCATGCACGCCGCTTCTACGCGCCGGAAATGATCGCCGCGCTGCGTAACGACAAGGGCCAGACCGAGGTGTCGCTGGTGTCCGACCGCACCACCCCGCTGGCGGCACGCTGGCGCATGCGGGTGATGGGTATGGATGGCAAGGTGTTGAGCAAGCGCGAGGAAAAAGCCAGCGTCAAAGCGCTGAGCAGCCTGCAGGTCGGCAACTTCAGCGACAAGCAATTGCTGGGCAGCGCCGATCCCAAGCGCACCTACGCGGTGTTCGAGCTGTTCGACGGCGACACGTTGCTGTCGCGTGAGGTGGTGTTCTTCGCGCCGGCCAAGCAGCTCGCCTTGCCGGCCGCGAAGATCGACGGCCAGTGGCGCGCCGATGGCGGTGGCTACGCACTCACCCTGACCAGCAACACGCTGGCGCGCGAGGTGTGGCTGTCGTTCGGCGATGTGGATGCCACGCTCTCGGACAACGCCTTCGACCTGCTGCCGGGCGAGCCACTGACCGTGCATGTCTCCAGCACGCTTCCGCTCGCGCAGGTGCAGGCGGCGCTGCAGGTGCGCGATCTGGGCTCGACCCTGGCTGGCGCACCGGCCGAGCCGCAGGAGGAAGCGGCTGCGAAATAAGAAGCAGAGCGGCCCTCATCCGCCCTTCGGGCACCTTCTCCCGCAACGCGGGAGAAGGGTTGGATTTCTTGCAATGAGCGACTGATTTCTTGCAATGAAGGACTGGATTTCTTGCAACGAGAGACTGGATGTCTCGCAATGAGCGACTGGATTTCTCGCAATGAGCGACTGGATTTCTCGCAATGAAGGACTCGATTCCTTGCGATGAGGGACTGAATTTCTTGCGATGCACGTCTTCCTTCGTTCATGAGTGCCCTTCTCCCGCTGGCGGGAGAAGGTGCCCCGCAGGGGCGGATGAGGGCCCACCGCAAGACCAGCACCAGCCGTCACCCACGGCACGCATGCCACCGCCGCGCCCCACCCTTCACCTCACCGCAGCCACTGCGGCACCACCAGAACAATGCCCAGCGGCCTTGGCCGCTGCCCAGGAGTGAATCCATGTCGTCCGTGTTTGTATCGCGCCTTGCCATGGCAGTGGGCCTTGGCCTGACGCTGCCCTGCCTCGCCCTTGCCGCCCCCGCCGAACCGGCCGGATCGCCCGAACAGCGCGCCGCCGCGCTGGTCGCGCAAATGAGCCGCGAAGAAAAAGTGGCTCAGGCCATGAACGATGCCCCGGCGATTCCGCGCCTGGGCATCCCCGCCTACGAGTGGTGGAGCGAAGGCCTGCACGGCATCGCGCGCAACGGCTACGCCACGGTGTTTCCGCAGTCGATTGGCCTGGCGGCGAGCTGGAATACCAGCCTGATGCAGCAAGTGGGCACGGTGGTGTCCACCGAAGCGCGCGCCAAGTTCAACCAGGCCGGCGGTCCGGGCAAGGACCATCAGCGCTACGCCGGTCTGACCATCTGGTCGCCCAACATCAACATCTTCCGCGACCCGCGCTGGGGCCGTGGCATGGAAACCTACGGCGAGGATCCGTTTCTCACCGGGCAGATGGCGGTGGGCTTCATCCGCGGCCTGCAGGGCGAGGATCTCGACCATCCACGCACGATCGCCACGCCCAAGCACATCGCAGTGCACAGCGGGCCCGAGCCGGGACGGCATGGTTTCGATGTGGATGTGTCGCCGCACGATGTGGAAGCGACCTATACGCCGGCGTTCCGCTACGCCTTGGTCGAAGGCCAGGCCGGCTCGGTGATGTGCGCGTACAACTCGCTGCACGGCACACCGGCATGCGCCGCCGATTGGCTGCTCAACGGGCGCGTGCGTGGCGACTGGGGCTTCAAGGGCTTTGTGGTGTCCGACTGCGATGCGGTGGATGACATGACCCAGTTCCATTACTTCCGCCCCGACAACGCCGGCTCGTCCGCCGCCGCGCTGAAGGCCGGGCACGATCTCAATTGCGGGCATGCCTATCGCGACCTCGGCACGGCGATCGAACGCGGCGACGTGGACGAAGCCTTGCTCGACCAATCGCTGGTGCGCCTGTTTGCCGCGCGCTATCGCCTGGGCGAGCTGGAGGCCCCGCGCAAGGATCCGTACGCACGGCTCGGTGCGAAGGACGTGGACAACGCG
Organism: Xanthomonas sp. D-99; assembly: GCF_017746145.1. NCBI lineage: Bacteria > Pseudomonadati > Pseudomonadota > Gammaproteobacteria > Lysobacterales > Lysobacteraceae > Xanthomonas > Xanthomonas sp. D-99. Next base: position 59,236 of record NZ_JAGHWU010000009.1, read on the forward strand.
GCGCATCGTGCGTTGGCCTTGCAGGCGGCTGCCGAGTCGATCGTGCTGCTGAAGAACGATGCCAACACGTTGCCGCTGAAAGCCGGCACGCGGCTGGCGGTGATCGGCCCGAATGCGGACGCACTGGCGGCATTGGAGGCCAATTACCAAGGCACCTCGTCCGCGCCCGTGACGCCATTGCTGGGCCTGCGTCAGCGCTTCGGTGCACAGCAGGTGAGCTACGCGCAAGGCGCACCGTTGGCCGCCGGCGTGCCGGGCATGATCCCCGAGACGGCATTGCGCAGCGACGGCAAGCCGGGATTGCGTGGCGAGTATTTCGACAACGTCGACATGAGCGGTGCTGCGCGCGTGGTGCGGCAGGACCGCGCGGTGAGCTTCAACTGGGATCAGGTCGGCCCGGCAAAGGGCGTACCGGCCGACCGTTACGCAGTGCGCTGGAGCGGCGAACTGCTGCCGCCCAGCGCTGGCGATTACACCCTGGCGGTGCGCGTGGCGCGTTGCTTCGATTGCAGCGGGCACGACCCGGTACGCCTGTATATCGACGACAAGCTGGTGGTTGCCGGCAACGCCGAAGACAAGCACGTGCCGGCCGGCATGCACAACGCCGACGGCCGCAGCGTGGAAACCGTGCTGCATTTCGACGACACCCGCCCGCGCAAGATCCGCCTGGAAATGGAGCATCGTGGCCAGGACCAGGGCGTGCGCCTGGAATGGCTGGCTCCTGCCGCCGCGCAACTGGCCGAAGCCGCGCAGGCCGTGGCGCAGGCAGACGCGGTGGTCGCTTTCGTTGGCCTGTCGCCGGATGTGGAAGGCGAAGAGTTGCGGATCGATGTCCCCGGCTTCGACGGCGGCGATCGCAACGACATCGCCCTGCCCGCCCCGCAGCAAGCGCTGCTCGAACGGGCAAAGGCGTCGGGCAAACCGCTGGTGGTGGTGCTGATGAGCGGCAGCGCAGTGGCCTTGAACTGGGCCAAGACGCATGCCGATGCGATCGTGGCCGCGTGGTACCCGGGCCAGTCCGGCGGCACCGCGATCGCGCGCATGCTGGCCGGCGACGACAATCCCGGCGGTCGCCTGCCGGTGACGTTCTATCGCTCCACCAAGGACCTGCCGGCCTACGTCAGTTACGACATGAAGGGCCGCACCTACCGCTACTTCAAGGGCGAGCCGCTGTTTCCGTTCGGCTATGGCCTGAGCTACACCCGCTTTGCCTACGATGCGCCGCAGCTGTCCACGACCACGCTGCAAGCCGGCAATCCGCTGCAGGTGACCACCACCTTGCGCAACACCGGTGCACGTGCCGGCGACGAAGTGGCGCAGGTGTATCTGCAATATCCGGACCGCCCGCAGTCGCCGTTGCGCAGCCTGGTCGGTTTTCAGCGCGTGCATCTTGCAGCGGGCGAGCAACGCACGCTGACCTTCCATCTGGATGCACGCGCCTTGAGCGACGTGGATCGCAGCGGGCAGCGCGCAGTGGAAGCCGGCGACTACACGTTGTTCGTCGGCGGCGGGCAGCCGGGCACCGGCGCCGCTGGCAATGCTGCGTCGTTTTCGATCCAGGGACGCTCGCCGTTGCCCAAGTAATGCCTGTGATCACATGACGCACAACAGGCGCCGGCTGTTTCAGCCGGCGCCTGTTGCGTTGACGCACGGCAATGCTGCGCCGCATCGGAAATCATCGCCATCCGCGTGCCGCGACGCTGTATTCGTCTTCATTGCGCAGCCGGCACGACGATCTGAGCACACACTTCACACCCGCTTGACAGTCGCAACAGCGCGGTCTATCACTCACCTCAGTCGGCAACACTCGTCATTGCGATGACCGTGGGCTGATCGACAGCAACAGCGTTTCCACGCAGCACGCGCACCGGGAGATGGTTGTATGCAGCATCGTCGTATCGACCAGCGCCTCCGTGTTGCCACCCTCGCGTTGCCTCGCCCTGCCCACATGCGCGCGCTCGTTGCACCGGTGCAGCCGGCATGACCAAGCACTACAAATTGAGCGCCATGCGATCGCGCTCCAAGTGCATCGCCGGCTATTCCCCGCCGCGCCACTGACGCCTGCAACAGCTGTCCCAGCTGGCAGACGCTTCGACGTGCATCCCCTGCGGTAATACGCACACGCTTTGACGGCGTGCTGCGCGATGCCGTGTGTGTGCTTCATCGTGCGCACCGTCTGCCCGAGAGCAAAGGCATTGGAGGGCATTGCCATCGGCAACGTTGCCCAGCATCTGGCGAGGTGGCACGTGGAAAAGCGTGAGCGTTCGAATGGCAAGCAATGGGCCGTGGCAATCCTGACCGTCACCGGCATGGCATCGGCGGCGACGGCAATGGCCGGCACGGTGGAAGGCGACCTGAAGGAAGCCAGCAGCGGCAAACCGGCAGCGAATGCGAAGGTGCGTATCGCAGGTACCGCCTATAGCGCAGTCGCCGATGCGCGCGGGCATTTCGTCATCCGTGACGTGCCTGCAGGGCAGTACGCGCTGAATCTGGAGTATCCCGGCTTCAGCGCGGCCGAAACCAGCATCCAGGTCGGCGAGACCGGTACTGCGTCGGTGGCGATCGCGCTGGAAGAGGTCAAGCAAATGAAGGCGATCAGCGTGGTGAGCAACCGCTACGACGCCAGCGACCTGAAGATCAACGCGGCCAACACGGTCGATGTGCTGTCGGCCAACGACCTGCAGCGCACCGCCGTGCACAACGTGGCCGAAGCGCTGGGCCTGATTGCCGGCATCAACATCACCAGCACCGGCTCGGGCTATTTCGGCGGCATCGACGGTGCAGCACGCGGCGAAGGCATGTTTGCCTCGGTGCGCGGGCTACCTTCCGAATACAACGTCAACATGATCGACGGCGTCACCGTGGCGCAGGGCATGCCGTATAGCCGCAGCGTGCAGCTCAGCCTGCTACCGCCGACCGGACTGCAGACCATCGTCGCCAACAAGACCTCCACTGCCGACATGGACGGCGATGCGATCGGCGGCACGTTGGATTTCCGCACCCCCACCGCCTACGACTTCAAGGACACCACCAGCGGCAGCGTCACCGGCAGCGGCCGGGTGGAGAGCCGCGCGCGCGATTACGGCGGCGATGGCCTGGGTGGCGGCTTCGGTGGCGAGTTTCAGCATAAATTCGGCGATGCGCAGCAGTTTGGCGTGTATGCCAGCGCGTACTACGACTACCGCACCACCACCAACAGCGAAGTGGCCGCGGCCACCAGCGCGCTCAACGATGGCTCGTGGGAATATTTGATTACCGACGCCAACGGCGGCAACGCCGCCGGCTTGGATCCGCAACACAACCTCACCAGCACCGGCATGAATGTCGGGATTGCCGCAGGCTGGGAGCGCCGCTACGGCGGCAATGCCTCGTTTGATTGGCACGTGGACGACACCCTGTCGCTCTACGCGCGCATGACCTACGCCTATGCCAAAACCGATCAGGGCACCACCTTCGTGCAGCTGCTGCCGCAGGATGTGCGCTACGTGCCGACCGGCACGTCTGGCGTATATACGCCCAACATCGGCCGCATCGCCTCGCGTTTCTGGTACGAAACCAACCCGGAAATCGCCGATCTGGCCACCTTTCAGATCGGCGCGAAAAAGACCGTGGGCGGCTGGACCTTCATGCCCAACGTGTTCTATAGCTTCGGCGACAACGACCGCCCCGACCACGTCGAGATCGATGGACGCGAAGACAAGTTCACCCAGGACAACTACGCCTATTCCGGTAATACCCTGGTGGCCTATGGCGGCGGTGCATTTCCATACCCGCAGCTCACTCCGGCGCTGCAGGCGCAGGTCAACAACATCCCCTCGTTGTATGCCGGCAGCTATGGCGAGCTGACCAAGATCTACTCCGGCCAGAAGAAAGGCGGCGCACGCGTCGATACCCGCTACGACTTCGAAGAGGATGGCGCACTGCGCTCGGTGCAGTTTGGCGTGAAGTACAGCAAGAGCCGTCGCCGCTACACCAATCGCGACTGGTATACCGGCGGCGTGGATGGCACCACCACGCTGGGCGAGCTGGGCATCTTCACCGGCACCTATGCATCGATCTTTCCGGGTAAATACGACTGGAACACCCCGCGCGTGAGCGAAGCCGCAGTGGCCGGTGTGATTGCGCAACATCTCACCGACGACGATCTGGACACCTGCGGCAACGCGTTCTACGTCAACAACTTCAACTGCAACACCATGCGCGGCACCGAGGCGGTCGGTGCCGCCTACGCCAGCGCCACCTTCACCATGGGCAACCTGGACATCGTGCCCGGCGTGCGCTTCGAACACACCGCGATCAACAACACCTTCTGGGTGAGCCCGACGGACGCCGACGGCAACGAAATTGCCGGCTACTTCGACCATAACCACACCTCCTACAACGAGCCGCTGCCCAGTGTGTTCCTGACCTGGCGACCGGATCTGCGCACGGCGTATCGCGCCTCGCTGTGGACCAGCTACACCCGACCGGCCTTCGTGCAGCTGGGCGGCGGCAGCCAGATCGACATCTCCAACGGCGTCACCACCATCACTCAGGGCAACCCGGACCTGAAGCCGATCGAATCGACCAACCTGGACCTGTCCGGCGAATGGTCCACGCAGCACGGCGGCTTTTTTTCGCTGGCCGGCTTCTACAAGCAACTGCGCAACTACATCTACGATGCCGGCTCGGCGCAGGCCAATGGCAGCACCACCGGTAGCGGCACGGTGCTGTACCACATGCCCACCAATGGCGGCGACGGCAAGATCTACGGTGTTGAAATCAGCGCCCGGCAAAAGTTCCAGGACCTGCCCGCCCCGTTCGATGGCCTGGGCGTGAGCGCCAACGCCACCCGCCAGCACGCGCGTGCGGACCTGGGCCTGGACGGTTTCGAGAACGAGCACATGCAGTCGGCGCCGGCGGCAATGCCCAACCTGGAAGTGTTCTACGAACACAACGGGTTCTCGCTGAACCTGAGCTACCACTTCAGCAGTTCGTACCTGCTGGGCTACGACTTCCTGCACGAAGGCGCGCCGTGGAACGACCTGTGGGCACGCCCCACCCGACGTGTGGATCTGCACACCGGCTACCGCTTCGACAATGGTGTGAGCATGGATCTGTCGATCTCCAACCTGACCAAGGAATGCAGCTATTGGGCGCATGTAGGTCGCCGCAATCTGGCGATCTCCGACATCGTCGATGCCGGAAGCACGGCGCTGTTCACTGTCAAGTACGCGTTCTAGCAGTGGGTCGCGCCGCGCCGCAGACCTGGCGACGCGGCATGGCGCACCGCAATGCGATCGATATAACGCAGCAGTTCCTTTCCTGGCTGGAGAGACGATGAAACGCAGGAGCCTATGCACGTTTGGGCTGCTCGCGCCGCTCGGCCTGGCGGCCGCACCGGCGCTGCTGTCGTCGCTGCGTGCGCCAGTGCCGGATGGTCGTCCGCATGTATTCGGCTTCGACCGCGGACAGTTCGTGCTGGACCAGCAGCCGTGGCAGTTGCGCAGTGGCGAGATGCATCCGTTGCGCATCGCCCGTGCGGATTGGCTGCAGCGCATCCGCATGGCCAAGGCGATGGGCTTGAACACGATTGCGCTGTACCTGATGTGGAATGCCTACGAGCGCGAGCCGGGGCAGTTCGATTTCGCGACCGACGAGCGGGATTTCGTCGCCTTCATCAAGCTTTGCCAGCAGGAAGGCATGTGGGTGTATCTGCGACCCGGCCCTTACGTGTGCGCCGAATGGACGCTCGGCGGGCTGCCGCCCTACCTGCTGCGCGAACCGGGCATGCGGTTACGCGACGCCAATGACGCACGTTACATGGCAGCGGTGCAGCGCTATATCGCCGCGGTGGCGCCACGCCTCGCACCGCTGATGGCCGGTGCCGGCGGGCCGGTGCTGATGCTGCAGATCGAGAACGAATACAGCATGCACGGCAGCGACGTGGGCTATCTGCAGGCGCTGGCTGCGCTTTGGCGCCAGCACGGCATCGATGGCCCGTTTTCCCTGGCCGAAGGCATGAAGGACCTGCGCCGGCGCAAGGCCTACCTGCCCGGCGCGGCGCTGGGTCTGGATGGTGCGGATCTGCAGGAGCTACAGCAGGCCAGAACCATCGCAGGTGACGCACCGGTATGGGTCGCCGAAGGCTACCCGGGCTGGTTGACGCATTGGGGCGATGCCGATGTGGCGCGCCGCGACTACGCGCCGATGCTGCAGCGCCTGATGGCGGCCGGCTATTCGTTCAATCTGTATGTGGTGCACGGCGGCAGCAACTTCGGGCTGAGCGCTGGCGCCAATGCCGAAGACGACGGTTCGCACTTCCAGCCGGTGCTCACCAGCTACGACTACAGCGCACCTATCGACGAACGCGGCCGCGCCACGCCGGCCTACACGGCACTGCGCAGCATCATCGCCCAACACAGCAGCGGCCCGTTGCCGGCGATTCCGGCGGCGCCAGCGCGCGCCCGCTTCGACGCGGTCATTGCACACCCGGTCGCATCGCTGTGGGACAACCTGGGCGATCGGCCGGTGCCTACCGACCAGCCTGCCGACAACCAGACCCTGCTCAGGCAGAACCTGGGCCTGGTGGTCTATCGGCGCCGCATTGCCGCCGGCACGCAACTGGACCTGGGCCAGGTGCACGACTACGCAGCAGTCCACCTGGATGGCCGGGAGATCGGCCATGTCTCGCGCATGCGGCATGCGCACCTCAACAGTGCCGCGCAACTCGCCCTGCCGAACGCCGCCGCGAAGGAACGCCAGCTCGACGTGCTGGTCGACAGTTTCGGCCATATCAATTTCGGCCCGGCACTGGGCGATGCCAAAGGCCTGCTCGGCCCGGTGCGACTGGATGGCAGCGAGCTGCGCGGCTGGCAGGTGCACGGCGTAGCGCTGGATAGCGACACCGCGCCCACGTTGCGCCCACTGCAATCCCCAGCCACGCGCCCCGGCCTGTTCTTCGCCGCCGATATCGCACTGCAGACGGTCGGCGACGTGTACCTGGACATGCGCCAGTGGCGCAAAGGCTATCTGTGGCTCAACGGACGCCTGTTGGGGCGTTACTGGAACATCGGCCCGCAACAGTGCCTGTTCTGCCCCGGCGCCTGGCTGCGCAAAGGCAACAATGCGGTGCTGGTGCTGGATCTGCATCAACTGCAAGCCACCGCAATCCACTGCGCCGACAGCCTGCGCGCTGCACATGACGCGGCCACCACAGCACGCAGCACGCATGCGGCGTACAGCGCATGCTGAGCCCCTCGGTGGTATCGCCATCGTCCACACCGGCAGGCGCCCCGCCGCGCACGCTGGGTTTCTGGAGCGCGCTGTCGGCCAACCTGCTCAACATGATCGGCATCGGCCCGTTCATCACCATCCCGCTGGCGTTGTCGGCGTTGGCTGGCCCTTCGGTGTTGATCGGCTGGGTGGCCGGCGCGTTCCTGTGCCTGTGCGACGGGCTGGTGTGGGCCGAACTCGGCGCTGCGATTCCGCGCTCGGGCGGACCGTACCACTATCTGCGCGAAGCATACGGGCGCGAACGCTGGGGGCGCCTGTTCGGGTTTTTGTATCTGTGGCAAACGCTGCTGACCGCACCGCTGTCGGTGGGCTCGGCGGCGGTGGGCTGCGTGCAATATCTGGCGTTCCTGCTGCCCGGCCTGGGCCATGCCCGGCTCACCGCCATGGCGATGGCGCTATGCGCGTTCAACACACTGCTGCTGTATCGCAAGGTGCGTTCGGTGCAAGTGCTGTCGTTGCTGGTGAGCGCCGTGGTGATCGGTGCCTGCGTGTGGATCATTTTCAGCGGCGTGCTGCATTTCGATGTGGGCATCGCCGCGGATTTCCTGCATGCGCGCCCGGCTTCGCCGCACGGCTTCTGGCTGGGCTTGGGCGCAGTGGCATTGATCGCGGTGTACGACTACGGCGGCTACAACAACGTGTGCATGCTCGGTGGCGAAGTCCGCAAGCCACGCCGCACCATTCCGCGGGCGGTGCTGGTCTCGATCCCGATCGTGGCGCTGCTGTATCTAGGCCTCAACGTCACCTTGCTCGGCGTGCTGCCTTGGCAGAAGGCGGCGCAATCCAAGGCGGTGATGGCCGACTTCATGCAGGCCATCTACGGGCCGGCGGGCAGCACCGTGGCAGTGGCGTTGATCGTGCTGGCCAGCTGGGGCTCGGCACTGGTGGTGTTGCTGGTATATTCGCGGGTGCCATATGCCGCCGCCGCGGCCGGGCAATTCTTCGGCGTGTTTGCGCGGCTGCATCCGCGTGGCGGCTTTCCCACCGTGTCGCTGCTGTTCGTCGGCGCAACGTCCGTGCTGGCCTGCCTGCTGTCGCTGGACGATCTGATCGCCACCTTGATGATCATCCAGATCCTGTTCCAGTTTCTCGCGCAATGCCTGGCCGTGGTGCTGTTGCGACGCAAGCGGCGCCGCCGTGCATTTTCGATGCCGCTGTATCCGTGGCCGCTGCTGATCAGCGTGGCCGGTTGGCTGTATCTGCTGGCCACCAGCCCCGGCCATCGCGTATTGGCGGCAGTGCTGGCGCTGTGCGTGGGCAGTGCGTTGTATCTGATCCAGGCACGGAGGGAGCGCGCATGGCCGTTCCAGCTGCAATGAGCGCGGCGCAACTCATGGTGGTCGGCGAGGTGTATCTCGACCACATCTTCAGCGGTTTCGAACGCTGGCCGGCACCCGGCGAAGAAGCGCTTGCGCGTCGCTACACGCGCGAGTTGGGCGGCGGCACGCTGATCACCGCCTGCGCGCTGGCGCGGCTGGGCTGCAGCGTGCGCGTGCTCGGTGCGATCGGTGCGCAGGACCGCCCGGTGTTCACGCAGCGCCTGGACGAGTTCGGGGTATCAGCTGATGGCTTGGTCGACTCACCGGCCGGCACCGGCGTGACCACCAGCGTGTCGCTACAGGACGACCGCTCGTTCTTCACCTACCACGGCGCCAATGCCGACCTGAGTGCGCTCCTGCTGGATGAAACCTCCATCGCCGCGATGTCTGCGGCCACCCACGTGCACTTCGCCCTGCCGCTGCCTGCTGCGGTGGCGCAGCTCCTCCTGCCGCTGCTGGCGCGTGCCGGCTGCAGCACCTCGCTGGATGTCGGCTTCAACCCGGCCTGGCTGACCGATCCTGCCAACCACGCCACCTGCCGCGCGGTGACCTGGTTTCTGCCCAACCAGAAAGAAGCCGCGCTGATGGGCTGCGGCGATGGCGCCGCTGCGTGTCTGGCATGGGCACACGCACTCGGCCTGCGCCAGGCGGTGATCAAGCGCGGCGCTGCCGGCGCGATGGTGATCGATGACGCCGGCGCACGCCGGGTCGCCGCGCCCATCGTGCCGGTGCGCGACACCACCGGCGCCGGCGATGCCTTCGATGCCGGCTTTCTCGCCGCCCAGCTGCGCGGCCTGTCGCCGGACGAAAGCGCACAGCACGGCTGCCACGCGGGCGCGGCCTGCTGCAGCGCGCTCGGTGCGCTCGACGGCCTGTTTCTCCTATCTCCCCCCACACACGAGGACGTTCCATGAGCAGTTCTGTCGACAATCGCAAGCTCACCCTGATCGGCGGCGGCGGCGTCCGCACCCCACTGGTGGTGTATGGCGTCAACGAGGCCGCCGAGGCGCTGGGCGCGGGCGAGATCGTGCTGTACGACCCCGACCAGGAGCGGCTGGCGCTGATGGTGGCGATGGGCCGTGCCATCGTGGCCGAAGCCGGCGGCGCGTTGCAGGTGCATGCGGCGCCCTCGCTGGAAGCGGCGATCGAAGGCGCGCATTTCGTGCTCAACAGCATCCGCGTTGGCGGCATCGCCCAGCGCGCCTCCGATGAGCAGACCATCATCGGCCATGGCTATTCCGGCCAGGAGACCACCGGCCCCGGCGGCGTGGCCAAGGCGCTGCGCACCGTGCCGGTGGCGATCGAACAGGCGCGCATGATCGAGCGCCTGAGCCCGGACGCCTGGCTGGTGAGCTTCACCAACCCCGCCGGGCTGATCACCCAGGCCATCAGCGCGCATACCCGCGCGCGCGTGGTCGGTATCTGCGATACGCCGGTGGAGTTGTTCCACAACATCGCACGCGCGCTTGGCGAGCCGGCTTCCGATGTGGAATGCGACTACGTCGGACTCAATCATCTGGGCTGGATCCGCGCGGTGCGCCTGCGCGGCGAAGACATCCTCGACCGCGTGCTCGCCGACGACGCCATCCTGCGCCAGCTCTACCTGGCGCCCTTGTTCGACTTCGACATGCTGCGCGCGCTGCGGCTGATCCCCACCGAATACCTGTATTTCTTCTACGAACGCCGCCGCGCCCTGGAGAACCAGCGCGCCAGCGGCGCGAGCCGTGGCGGCGAGATCGAGCGGCTCAACCGCACCCTCATCGGCAACCTGCGCAGCCGGCTGGACGCCGGCGACACCACCGGCGCGGTGCAGACCTATGCGGCCTATCTGGCACAGCGCTCCGGCTCGTACATGAAGCTGGAGGCCGAGGCCGGCTCGGCCTTCGCGCCGGACCTGGCGCCGCAGCCGGACCCGTTCCGCGCCAGCACCGGCTATCACCGCATCGCGGTGGACGTGATGAGCGCGCTGACCGGCGCCCGGCCCGCGCGGCATGTCGTCAATGTGCGCAACCAGGGCGCGATGGCCGAGCTGGCCGACGACGACATCGTGGAAATCGCCGCAGACATCGATCGCGACCGCATCGTGCCGGTCCCGGCCGCGCCGCTGCCCAGCGCCGTGCAGGGGTTGGTGCACACGTTCAAGGCGTACGAGCACGCCGCCATCGAGGCGGCGCTCAGCGGCAGCCATCTGGACGCCTGCAAGGCCATGCTGATCCACCCGGCGATTGGCGAATGGAGCCCGGCGCGGCGGTTGCTGGACGCGTTGTTCGGCCACGCACACGACGACGGCCACTGCGCGGGGCCGGCGCAGTGGCGTGGACATGCGGTGGGCTGAGAACGAGCTTGATGCCGCGCCGTCGCTGCCGGTGCGGTCGTGACACTGGCGTGCCGGTGGTCGGCGCGTTTCAACGCCGCCGGCAGCGAAGACCCAGCGCAATCCGCTACGCAGACGGCAGAGAATTGTGCGGCCGCACTATGCACATTTGGCGCACACGTTGTATGGTCATCGGGAATTGGTCATGCATAGGTCTCATCCCTAGCCGGCGGGTAGCGCGGCGCTGGAGCGGCACTGGTGCGCAGGCCTGCAGTCGAAATCCAAGGAGTTCCAGGTCATGCACACCCGCCGCGACATCCTTCAGCTGCTGGGCGCCAGTGCCGGTGCCGGCCTGCTCGCCGCTGCCCTGCCTGCCCTTGCGGCCGCGCCCGCCACCGGCGCGTCCAGCGCAGGCAGCGCCTTCGTCAGCAGGCGCCCGCCCAAGGCGCAGCGCCGCTTCGTCAGCCAGGCGGTCGAACAGCAACTCGCGCAGATCAAGGCGCGCATCGCCGCCCCCGAACTGGCCTGGCTGTTCGAGAACTGCTACCCCAACACGCTCGACACCACGGTGGAAACCGGCACCCGCAACGGCAAGCCGGACACCTTCGTCATCACCGGCGACATCCACGCGATGTGGCTGCGCGATTCCTCCGCGCAGGTGCACCCGTACGTGCCGCTGGCCAGGCGCGACCCGGCGCTGCGGCGCATGTTCCATGGTCTGATCCAGCGCCAGGCCGCGTGCATCACGCTCGATCCGTATGCAAACGCCTTCCTGCCCGATGGCCAGACCCAACGCCTGAAGTGGTCGCTCAACGACATCACCGAAATGAAGCCTGGCGTGGGCGAGCGCAAGTGGGAAGTCGATTCGCTGTGCTACCCCATTCGCATCGCGCACGAATACTGGCGCGCCACCGGCGACGCCGCACCGTTCGACGACGACTGGCGCGCGGCGATGCACGTGGTGGTCAAGACCTTCCGCGAGCAGCAGCGCAAGGACAACCGCGGCCCGTACGTGTTCCAGCGGCCCTCGCCACTGGCCACCGAAACCCTGGTGCTGGAAGGCTACGGCCAGCCGACCAAGCCCAACGGCATGATCCACTCGATGTTCCGCCCCTCCGACGACGCCTGCGTGTTCCCGTTGTTCGTACCGGCCAACCTGTTCGCAGTGACCTCGCTGCGACAGCTGGCCACGATGAGCACCGCCTTGCATCGCGACACTACCTTTGCCGCCGAGTGCACCGCATTGGCCGACGAAGTGGAGACCGCCACCCGCCAGTTCGGCCAGCAACGCGATGTCGACGGGCAGGCGTACTGGGCGTTCGAAGTGGACGGCTTCGGCAACCAGTTGTTCATCGACGACGCCAATGCACCGGGCCTGCTCAGCCTGGCCTACCTAGGTTGCTGCGATCGCGCCGACCCGGTGTTCCTGCGCACGCGCCAGTTGGCGTGGAGCGAGCGCAACCCGTATTTCTCGCGCGGCAAGGCGGCCGAAGGCGTCGGCAGCCCGCACAGCGGCATGGGCACGATCTGGCCGATGTCGATCATTCAATACGCGCTGGTCAGCGACGACGACGCGCAACTGCGCCAATGCCTGCAGTGGTTGAAAACCACCCACGCCGGCACCGGCTTCATGCACGAAGCCTTCGACAAGGACACTCCGAACACCTTCACCCGCGACTGGTTCGCCTGGGCCAACACCTTGTTCGGCGAACTGATCATCGACCTGCATCAACGCAAGCCGCAGCTGCTGCGTAGCCTCTGACCTTTCCTTCTCCTTTGGGAGAAGGTGCCCGCAGGGCGGATGAGGGTGCCCCGGCATCGGCCCGCAACATTCCGAGACCACACACATGGCAACACGACGCGGTTTTCTCCAAGGCGCCATCGCCGCAGCCCTGTTCGGCAGCGTCGGCCTGCCCGGCCTGGCGCGTGCGCGCGCCGACAATTACGCGCTCCCGGCCGATGCGCGCACCCGCGCCGACCTCACCCGGCATGTGGATGTCTTCATCGGCACCGGCGGCCACGGCCATACCTTCCCTGGCGCCACCTTGCCGTTCGGCATGGTGCAGCTCAGCCCGGACACCTATAACGCAGTGTGGGATTCGTGCTCGGGGTATCACGAATCCGATGGCTCGATCATGGGCTTCTCGCACACACACCTGTCCGGCACCGGTATCGGCGACATGCTGGACTTCCTGCTGGTGCCCGCAACCGGCGAGGTCAAACTGGTGCCCGGCCCGCTCGACAACCCGGATGCCGGCTACCGCTCGCGCTACGACCATGCCGATGAGGCCGCATCGCCGGGCTACTACCGCGTGCGCCTCAAGGACAGCGGCGTGCATGCCGAACTCACCGCCACCGCGCGGGCAGGCCTGCACCGCTATCACTTCCCCAAGGGCAAGCCGGCGCATGTGTTGCTCGACCTGTGCCACGGCATGCAGGACAAACCCGGGATTCCCACCCGCGTCAGCGATGCGCAGCTACGCGTGGTCGACGAGCGCACGCTCACCGGCGGACGCCGCGTGTACCAATGGGCCAAGGGCCGCTACATCTATTTCGCCATGCGCCTGTCGCGCCCCTTCAAACAGGTGCAGTTGTACGACCAAGACCAACCGCTGGCCGCCGGCACGCGCAGCGCCGACGGCACGCACCTCAAGGCCGCGCTGCATTACCCCGATGCTGCCGACGCCCCGCTGCTGATCAAGGTCGGCATCTCGGCCGTCAGCGCCGACAACGCACTGGCCAACCTGGATGCCGAATTGCCGGACTTCGACTTCGCGCGCGTGCATGCGCAAGCGGTCGCCGCCTGGGAAAAGGAACTGGCCCGCGTGCGCATCGACAGCGATGACGACGCGCAACGGCGCATCTTCTACACCGGCCTGTATCACAGCCTGCTGGCGCCCACGCTGTTCTCCGACGTGGACAACCGCTACCGCGGCATGGACCTGCAGGTCCACACCGCGCCCACCGGCTATCACAACTACAGCACCTACTCGTTGTGGGACACCTATCGCGCATTGCACCCCTTGCTGACCTTGGTGCAACCCGAGCGCGTGCCCGACCTGGTGCAATGCCTGGTGCGCGGCGCCAACGAATGCCCGGACGGCGTGGGCATCTGGCCGCTGCAGGGCGTGGAGACCGGCTGCATGATCGGCTATCACTCCGCCGTGGTGCTGGCCGAGGCGCATGCCAAGGGCTTTACCGGTATCGACTACAAGGCCGCGTGGCCGGCGTACCGCAAGCGCGCGATGGACGACACCACTCACGGCCTGGGCGAGTACCGCAAGCTCGGTTACATCCCCGCCGACAAGGTAGACGAAGCAGTCAGCCGCACGCTCGAATACGCTTACGACGACTGGGCCTGTGCGCATCTGGCGCGCGCCGCCGGCGCCAGCGACGATGCGCGCGCACTGCGCGAACGCTCACGCAACTACCGCAACGTATTCAATCGCGATAGCGGCTTCGTGCAGGCGCGGCTTGCCGACGGCAGCTGGGCCACGCCGTTCGACCCGCGCGGCATGGGCCACATCGCCAAGTGGCGCGATTTCACCGAATCCAACGCCTGGCAGGCCACCTTCCTCAATCAGCACGATCTGTACGGCTACATGGACCTGTACGGTGGTCGCGACGGTTTCGTCGCCAAGCTGGACGAGCTGTTTTCCACCAGCTCCGAACTGCCCGCCGATGCACCGCCGGATATCGACGGCATGGTCGGCCAGTACGCGCATGGCAACGAGCCCAGCCATCACGTGGCGTATCTGTTCGCCTATGCCGGCCAGCCGTACAAGACCCAGGCGATGGTGCGCCGCTTGCTGCGCGAGCAATATCACGATGCGCGCAACGGCCTGTCCGGCAACGAAGACTGCGGGCAGATGAGCGCATGGTTCGTGCTCAGCGCACTGGGTCTGTATGCGGTGGATCCGGTCAGCGGCAACTACATCGTGGGCAGCCCCTTGTTCAAGCGGGCCACGCTGGATGTGGGCAACGGCCGCACGCTGCGCATCGTTGCCAACAACAGCAGCGAAACGAACGTCTACGTGCAATCGCTGAAGTGGAACGGCGCACCGACCAACCGTGCCTGGCTGCGCCATGCCGATCTTGCCGCAGGCGGCACCCTGGAGTTCGAGATGGGGTCCACGCCCAATCTGAGCTTCGGTGCCAACAAGAAGGATCTCCCGCCCTCGTTTGCCTAGCGGACGCACAGCCGCGGCAGCTCGACCATGACAGCTCCCGCTAGTCCCCTTTTTCCGCAAGCAGAGGCGCGCTGCCTTCCTTCTCCCGCAAGCGGGCGCGCGCTGCCTTTCCTTCTCCCGCAAGCGGGAGAAGGTGCCCGGAGGGCGGATGAGGGCCACCCTCAACACCGATCCACCCAAAACCTCATCCACCGCCATCACCCGTCATTGGTTACCGCCGAGAATCGCTCATGCTGCGCACCACCCTTGCACCGCTCGTCCTGGCCCTCGCGTTCGCGCTTCCCATCACCGGCGCAGCCGCAGATACCGAACGCTGGCCGAACTTCGGCACGCAGGGCACGCAGTTCGTGCGCGACGGCAAGCCCTACCAACTGCTTTCCGGCGCCATCCATTTCCAGCGCATTCCGCGCGCCTACTGGAAAGACCGCCTGCAAAAAGCGCGTGCACTGGGCTTGAACACGGTGGAAACCTACGTGTTCTGGAATCTGGTGGAACCGCAGCAAGGCCAGTTCGATTTTTCCGGCAACAACGATGTGGCCGCGTTCGTGCGCGAAGCCGCCGCGCAGGGGTTGAACATCATCCTGCGGCCCGGCCCTTATGCCTGCGCAGAGTGGGAGGCCGGCGGCTACCCGGCCTGGTTGTTCGGCAAGGGCAACATCCGCGTCCGCAGCCGCGACCCGCGCTTTCTCGCCGCCAGCCAGGCATATCTGGACGCACTGGCCAACCAGGTGCAGCCGCTGCTCAACCACAACGGTGGGCCGATCATCGCCGTGCAGGTGGAGAACGAATACGGCTCTTACGCCGACGACCACGCGTACATGGCCGACAACCGCGCCATGTACGTCAAGGCCGGCTTCGACAAGGCCTTGCTGTTCACCTCCGATGGCGCCGACATGCTCGCCAACGGCACCTTGCCCGACACCCTGGCGGTGGTGAACTTCGCACCCGGCGAGGCCAAGAGCGCATTCGACAAACTGATCAAGTTCCGCCCCGATCAACCGCGCATGGTCGGCGAATACTGGGCCGGGTGGTTCGACCATTGGGGCAAGCCGCACGCCGCCACCGATGCCAGGCAACAGGCCGAAGAATTCGAGTGGATCCTGCGCCAGGGTCACTCGGCCAATCTCTACATGTTCATCGGCGGCACCAGTTTCGGCTTCATGAATGGCGCCAATTTCCAGAACAATCCCAGCGATCATTACGCGCCGCAGACCACCAGCTACGACTACGACGCCATCCTCGACGAAGCCGGCCACCCCACGCCCAAGTTCGCGTTGACGCGCGATGCCATCGCCCGCGTGACCGGCGTACAGCCGCCCGCATTACCGGCGCCGATCGCGACCACCACACTGCCAGACACGCCGCTGCGCGAATCGGCCTCGCTCTGGGACAACCTGCCCGCGCCGATCGCCATCGACACCCCGCGGCCGATGGAGCAGTTCGGCCAGGATTACGGCTACATCCTCTACCGCACCACCGTCACCGGCCCGCGCAAGGGCCCGCTGTATCTGGGCGATGTGCGCGATGTGGCGCGCGTGTACGTGGATCAACGACCGGTCGGTAGCGTCGAACGACGGTTGCAGCAGGTGTCCCTGGATGTGGAGATTCCTGCAGGCCAGCACACCCTGGATGTCCTGGTCGAGAACAGCGGCCGCATCAATTACGGCCCGCGCATGGCCGACGGCCGCGCCGGCCTGGTCGACCCGGTCGTGCTGGACAACCAGCAACTCACCGGCTGGCAGGCCTTCCCGCTGCCGATGCGCACGCCCGACAGCATCCGCGGCTGGACCCGCAAGGCCGTGCAAGGCCCGGCGTTCCACCGCGGCACCCTGCGCATCGGCACGCCCACCGACACCTATCTGGACATGCGCGCGTTCGGCAAGGGCTTCGCCTGGGCCAACGGCGTCAACCTGGGCCGCCACTGGAACATCGGCCCGCAGACCGCGCTGTATTTCCCCGCGCCGTTCCAGCGCAAGGGTGACAACACGGTGGTGGTCTTCGATCTGGACGATGTCGCCACCCCCAGCGTGCGCGGCCTGAAGCAGCAGGTGTGGCTCAAGCCGAAGGAGTGAGTCTCACGAGGCGGCTGCTGCCGACGCGTGCGCGCTCGCACAGCGGCCATCAGGTCGTGGACTCAGGGGCCGCGGCCGCGGCCTGTTCGCGGATGCGTGCTGCCTGGACTTCGGTCGCCAACAGCGTGCCGCGCACATGGGTGGCGTGCTGACGGGCCTGTTTCAGACAGAACCTGGCAAACCCTGCCACGCCTTCTTGCGGCACGATCGCGTTCGAGGTCAGCACCCGGATCAGGCGCTGCTGCAAACCGGCCATCCTGGCGGCGGCGCGCGCCTGGCTTCGCGCATCGGGGCCTGCCAGCTCCTGCTCGGCCATCTCCAGTTCCTGCAGCATCAGGCTGACGGCTCGCCGCTGGGTGTCGTCGCGCGTGCGCGCTTGATGCAATTGCGCCAGCAGACGTTCCGGCGCCCGATCGACCGTCGCAACCGGCGTTTCGACATGAGAATGCGGATCGTCGTGCACGTCGGGCTGCGGAAGGTCCGCCTGCGCGCTGAGCTTGACGTCGAGATACTTGTTCTGCAGTTCGAGGCAGCATTGCATATAGGCGATCTGCGACCTCACCGAGCCGGGCGTTTGCAGCCACTGCGCAAGCGCGGTTTCGGTCAGCACCGCGCTGTGCTTGGCATGGCTGCGCATCGCCTTGCCTCGCGCCTCCTGCGGCTTGCCGGTCAATACCGCGCGTCCGTAGTTCGCTGCCGCACGCAGGGCTGCATTGACGCGCCGACCCAGCGGCGCCGCAGGTGCCGCTCGACCCGAGCCTGTGCTCTGATCTGTCGAGCGCGGCTTGGCCGGATGCAGTTTCTGCAGGTCGTCGGCGCCGGCCTGCAGAAACGCGTCCAACGCCTTTTCCTGCCCATCGATGCAGGCGTAAAGCGCGCTCCGCAACTCGAAACCATGGTGCGGCACCACGTCATCTGCCGCTCTTGCGCCCGACCTGTCGGCAGTCGAAGCGGCGGGTTCCGGCATTGCCGGTTGAGCATCATGTGCGGCAGAGGCGCCTTGGCGATGCTTCGGCTCCAGGCCGGGATCGGCTTCTGCAATGAGATCGTCTTCATCGCTTCCCGCCGCTTCCTCCGCCACTGGCGTCAGTGCAACGTCCAGCGCAGTTGGCTGCAACTGGTCGGCGACGTTGGGCGCTTCCCGGGCTGCGCCACTCTCCGCCTCGCGTGCAGGCAATAGATCCGCCACCGCCAGTAGCGCACGATCGACGCCGGGCATGTCCTCGGTCTGGTACCTGCGATAGCGCTTCTGCTTGCCGTGCGCCAGCAGGAACTGATGGCTGCCGACCCCCATCGTGGCCGCACCGAGCAGGCCTGCGCCGATGATCAGGCCCGTGCCCACCGGTGCGGCCACCGTGGCGCCGGCAACGACGGCCGCGCTGACGCCGACCTTGGTCAACGTACTGGCGGTGTAGGTGATTCCACTCACGACAAAGCCCTTGTTCCACTGGTTGAACCGATGCGCAAAGCGGTCGTACTTGCCCAACTTGGTGCTCACAAAGTACTGGTAGCGCTGTGCGCCAGGACTGAGTTCGCTGGGTTCGAGGTCTTGCAGGAAGCGCTCGACCCTGCCGACATCCACGGCAACACGTGCCCTTTCCCGACGCGACTGGTGCAGGAAGGTGCCCCCCAGTGCGGTCGCCGCCACGCTCGCCAACGGCGCGAGCACGAAGGAGCCGGCGATGCCCGCCGCAGAGGCCGCACCTGCGGCGGCGGCGCTGTGGCCCACCAGGCCTGCCGCATTTGCGCTATTGCTGGCGATTGCCAACCCGCCCTGGATGCCGAGTTCGCTCGCTGCCTTGGTGAAGATCACTCCGGCCGAGGCCATGGAGGTCGCGGCGATGGCACCGTCCCGCGCATTTCGCCGCTGCAGGTAGGCGTTGGTATCGATCGCCTCGCTCAGTGCATGCGCGTGCGCATTTGCAGCGTCTGCAGGCGCTGCCGTGTCCAAGGCAGATTGCAGTGCCGCCTGCTCCGAGCGCAGGCGGCGTTCGCGCTGCCGCAAGTGCGTGCGCTGCTCGGCAACCTCGCGGGTTTCCTTGTACGCGGCATAGATCGCAAGACTCGACAGCGGCAGCATCGCACCGCTGATGCCCAGGCTCATCGCCAGATCGAATGCGCCTGCCGGCGCGCCTTCCTCGGCGAGGGCGTGCAGGACGCCTTCCTTCGCTGCATGCCCAACCGCTTGCGGATCCGCCGGATGCCCGGCGTCGGCATGCGGCGCGTGGTGTCCCCCCGGCGTCGGCGCATGCGGGGCATGGGCAGCGTGCGGGTCTGCGGGATGTGCGGTCTGCGGTGGGTGTGGCGGGTGGCCATCCGGTGCCGCTGTATGGTCGGCCGGTGGGTGCGCGGGTGGATGCGCTGACTCCCCGGCTTCGGCGGAATGCTCGGGTTCGCCGCGGCGGGGAATGTCGTTGATCAATTCGGCCGTTTTGTCCGCGGTTCCGTGCAAGGGGTCGGCCACGTACTTGGCGACAACGAATACGTCATAGGCCGTCTCCGCTTCGGCAACTCGGGCGTTGGCATCCCCGTGGTGCGGTCGTCGCTCGCTCTCATCGCGATGTGTGCGTTTGGGCAGTGGCCGCGCCTGCAGCACTTTCAACCCCAGTGGCCAACCCTGTCGATCTTGGGGCGATTCCGCTGCGGGGGGTGTTTCAACGGCCACAGAATCGCGTGTGACAAGATGCTGTGCAATGGATCGCTGGACACGCATGAGCAAACTCCAACCGGTGCAAAGCGGCGATGGTGCGCCTGTCCTTTCCATCCAGTCTTGCTGCGACGAACACGCGATTCCGTAAACGAACTCTCCGGCCTAACCACGCGTCGCGCGATTTATCCCGGAGAAAGCCCGCCATTGAGTCCCTCCATGCCAGATTGGCAACGCCACATGGATGGCCTCGCGGAGCTGGCGATGCGCCAGGACGCGCCGGCACAGCAATCCACCTGTTGAGCCGCCGCGTTCTTCCAAGACGCCCATCGCATTCAGCCCTATTGCGCAATCAAACATAACCGCCAGAGCAGATTTCAGCCGATGGCGCTTTAGACCTGGCCGCAGCCGCCGTTATTAGAACGTCCGGTGCCGCTGCGCCGCCGCATACCGTCGAGGTATCGGACGGCACAGATTCCAGGCAATATCACCGGCTGACTCCGTTACGGATGCGCTTGCTTGCGACGTAGACGGCTTGATTGCAGGTTCCAGGAGCGTTGCATGTCGTCGTCTACCGTTGCACAAGAGTCCGTTTCCGCCGTTGCCGAGCACACCCAAAACGCCTTCGCCGAGCAGATCCACAGCAAGCCCATGGGCAGTGCCGAAGCCGCACACCTGATGACGTTCCTGTGCCAGACCGAATCGGCCAAGAAGCCGCAGACGCTGCTGCCGCCGCAAATGCGCGACGACAACGCCGCCTGAGCGACGCGTTTGCGCGAGCACGCGTGGCGACAGCCATGACGCTGTCGCCAGAGGCGGTTACTTTGCAGTGTCGAACGACCTGAGCACGGTCAGCAGACTGTTCGGATTGTCTGCGGCACCGCCTTGCGCAACTTTCTCGACATCTGCCGCGCAAGCGCCCGTATCGACACCGTAGGTCTGGATCACGCCCTGATTGGTGGCCGCCTGCGCCAAGGTGTTTTGCTGCTGTTGTGCAGCGACCGCATTCTGAAACAGGATGTCGCTCGAATGGGCCATGCTCTGGTAAATCGAACTCATTGCAACCGCTGGCGCTTCGCCAACGACCTTGACGTTGGTCTGGGTGACGGCATCGGTAATCTGCGGATCGAGGGTGGTTGGAAAAGCCATCAATGCACTCCTGAGTGAATGGATGCACGGCGGTCTGTGTTGTGTAGGCCCATCGGCGCTGAGAACGCATCGCGGTTATGTTCCCCGCATCGCTGCCGGCAACCCGCCACACCACGCGCGCTGTGCCATCCCGATAGCGGCCGGCGCGCGCACAACTCGACCCTCGCATCGCCACGCTTCAGCGCGCGTCGCAACATCGGTGTGATCGTACGCGCGGGTGCAATGCTGCCGAGTAATCGCTGCAATGAAGGCTTTACCGCGGCAATGCTGCACGATGGCCGCGTACACAGTCGCGCCAGGGTCAGGCCAGGTGCCACCAGCTGATAGCAGCCGGAGCAGCGCGGCCACATCGCTGTGTGTCTGGCGATGCACGTCGACCAAGCCGCCTCGACGGACGGCACACGTGGTATTTAAGAGATAATAAAGAGGTCTCTTTAAACCTGGCACAGGACTGGACCACGATGCATCCGCCACGCCTGCTGAGCCGTCTCGTTGCGAGCCTTGCCGCAAGCCTGGGTGCGGTTGTCGCACAGGCGCAATCGCCTGCGTCGTCGCCTTCGCCGATCGTGCTCAGCGAGTTCATCGCCGACCCGGCTCCCACGCCGCAGGCTCACGCCTCCACCTTGCTGGAAACGCGCGATGGTCATCTGCTGGCCGCCTGGTTCGGCGGTGAGCACGAAGGTGCGGCCGATGTCGGCATCTGGCTCGCTCGGCGCGGCCCGCAGCAATGGCAGACCCCACGCCGTATCGCCGATGGCGCACACGCCGGCGTCGATGGCACTGCAGTGCCGGCATGGAATCCGGTGTTGTTCCAATCGGCCACCGGGCCGGTGCAGCTGTACTACAAGCTCGGACCCAATCCGCGCCAATGGTGGGGGCTGCGTCTGCTCTCCACTGACGATGGCGTGCACTGGTCGCCACCGCAGCGGTTGGCCGACGGCATTCTGGGGCCGATCAAGAACAAGCCGGTGCAATTACCGAACGGTCGCATCCTGGCGCCCAGCAGCAGCGAAGACCACGGCTGGCGCGCGCATCTGGAATGGAGCGACGACGACGGCGTGCACTGGCAACGCGGCATGCCGCTCAACGATGCGAAGGCGATCGGCGCGATCCAGCCCAGCCTGCTGCTGTATCCGGATGGCCGACTGCAGGCATTGGGCCGCAGCCAGCAAAACAAGCTTTTCAGCACGTTCTCACTCGATGGCGGCCTGCATTGGCAGCCCATGCACTTGCTGGAGGTGGAAAACCCGAACTCCGGCACCGACGCGGTGGTGCTGCGCGACGGTCGTGCGTTACTGGTCTACAACCCGGCCATCGCCGGCAAGGACTGGTGGGACGGCCGCGGCACCCTGGCCGTTGCCGTCTCCAACGATGGCGTGCACTGGCAACGCGTGCTGACCCTGGAAGACAGCGCCCGTGATGAATTTTCCTATCCGGCGGTGATCCAGACCCGCGATGGGTTGGTGCATGTCAGCTACACCTGGAAGCGCCGACGGATCAGGCATGTGGTGCTCGATCCCGCGCGGTTCGACGCGTGCAGCCCCTCCTGCCAGGCGCTCGCCCCCGCAACGCTGCCTGAGCGCTGCACAACGGCATGCGGCCACGCCGCCGATCCTTCGTCATGATGACGACGGCTTCGCCCCTCGGAATTCGCCCATCGCGTTGCATGCCGATCATCGTCATCGAGCGACAGCCAAGACGAGGAATGCGATGCGACGCGTCGATCAACCCCGCCCGCCGGGCATGCCGGTAGGACTGCGGGAGCAGAATGCATCCGATGCAGATGCGCCCGTGCGGGCTGTCCCACCCGCACACCCCGCGCCCGAGCGCCCTACCGGCATGCTCGGCGGCCTGACCCGATATGTGCCTGGTGAGCGGTCCGGGCGTCCGCCAGCATCGCCTGCCGCTGCCGAGACCTCTCGCCGGCCAACCCCATCCGCTCGCACTCTTCCCGACCGCGGATCCGGCAGCGCCGCGCGGATGAACGAGGCGGCTGGACATCCTGCGCAGACGCCGCAATTGCCACAGCTCAGCGCCATGGAGCGCTCTCGCTTCCACTCCGTCACCACCGATTCGCAACGCTTGCAGCCGGTGCGCCCCCGTATGCCGCCGACCGTGGGCGCTTCATCATTACGGCGCTCCACAGCGCTTCGCCCGTACCGCGACGTCCTGTCGCAATGGCAACGACACTACAGCGCAGATCGCAACCGCTGGCACAGCGCGTGGCGCCAGGCCAACAGCAACAACCCGCAGGTCGAGACACGAACAGACCGGGCGCTGAAGGCAACCGCCGACATGCTGGAGGACGCAACCGCACCGGGGCGGGTCGCGCTGGAACTGCGCTCAGTTCCCCTTCCGCAATTTCCCGACCAGGCATTCCGTCTTTCTCATCTGCAGCACATGACGATCGACGCGGCGGGGTTGATGGAGCTCCCGGACACCATGCAGCAATTTGCTGGCCTGGAAACACTGACGCTTGCGCGCAATCCGCTTCGCTCGCTACCTGCGTCCATCGCAAGCCTCAGCCGATTACGCGAGCTCTTCATCCGCGCCTGCCCGGAACTGACGGAACTTCCCGAGCACCTGGCGAGCACCAATGCATCCGGCGAGCACGAGGGCTTGGTCAACCTGCAGAGCCTGCAGTTGGTAGAAACCGGGATCACATCGCTTCCGGCTTCCATCACCAGCCTGCAAAACCTGAAAAGGATACAGGTACGCAATTCGCCGCTGTCCGCCCTTGCCCCGGCCGGCCATCATCTGCCAAAGCTGGAGGAACTTGATCTGCAGGGCTGCACGGCGCTGCGCAACTATCCGCCGATTTTCGGCGGCAGTGCGCCATTGAAGCGACTGAGTCTGAAGGACTGCAGCAACCTGCGCACGCTGCCGCTGGACATTCACCGCCTGACGCAGCTGGAATAACTCGATCTGCGAGGCTGCGTCAATCTCTCCAGACTGCCCTCGTTGATCGCCGGATTACCTGCCAACTGCATCATCCTCGTGCCGCCGCATCTACAAGCGCAACTCGACCAGCATCGTCCGGTTGCGCGAACCGCCGAACCAGAGCGGACTGGCCCGACCGGCCCAGTTCTCTCGGCCCCTGGTGCCCGCAATCGCGCCAGGGCATCCTCTTCGGCGACCAGCACCACCGAACTGCTCCGTGCGGTTGCGCTCGAACTGAACAAGGTTGCGCTCGAACGCATCGAAGACACCGCACAGGCCATGCTGAGCACGGTCATTGATGAGGAAAGAAATCCCTTTCTGGAAGGTGCTCCATCCTATCTTCCAGAAAAGCGCCCGCCCGACATCCCCACCACCTTCGGCGAGATTCCGGTATTGCAGAAAATGCTGCAAGAAAGCAGGGATAGCCACTTCCTGCAACGGGTGAACGACATGGCAGGCCCCTCCCCCAGAATCGAAGACCGGAGCGAGGAAGGCCTCAGCCGCCACTACACGGAAGTCAGCAACTGGAAGGCGCAGAAGCGCGCGCACCTGGGCGTCGTCGATCATCTCGGGCAGTTCGTTTACCACGAAGGAAGCCCGCTCGACGCAGCGACGCTGGCCAAGGCAGTGCAGATGTGGAAGACCCGCGAGCTGATCGTCAACGCACACCCGCAGGATCGCGCGCGCTTTCCCGAGTTCGCTGTGCACATTCCAGAACAGGTCAGCGACGACTCTGACGACGAACAGCCAACAAGCCCGGAACCTTCAGGCCATCAGTAGATGGCAAAGGCGACGGGCGCAGCGGCCAAGCGAGCATCGCCGTTGTCGTGCCTGCGCAAGTCAGGCGGCGCCTTCCTGGTCGAACGGGGCGTTGCGCGTGTTTCACGCTTGCTGCAACGCGTCCACCATCCGTTGTACCCGCGCGGTATCGGTCCGCTGGTAGTCTCCGCCCAGATCGTGGACATACGGGTGCGGCGACGGCACCTGGGCGGCGATCACGCCACGCGCCGACGCATGGAATTCGTGGGCGCCGGTGTGCTGCCGTAGGGTGCGGATGTTGTGCTCAGAAAGCCCGGCACCGGGCATGATGCCGATGCGCCCGGCTGCCTGGCGCACCAACGCGGCGATGGTGTCGATGCCCTCTAGCGCACTCGCACGCGCGCCCGAGGTCAGCACCCGCTCGCACCCCAGCGTAATCGCATCCTCCAGCACACGCGACGGGTCGGCACTGACATCGATCGCACGATGAAACGTCACCCCCAACGACCCCGCCGCCTGCAGCAACACGCGCATCGTCGCCAGATCGACCTGCCCATGCCGGTCCAGTGCGCCAAGGACCACGCCATCGCATCCAAGCCGCACGCACTGCTCCACATCGCGGCGCATCACCTCGACTTCGGCGGCGTCGAACACGAAGTCGCCCACGCGCGGACGAATCAGCACATACAGCGGAATCCGCAAACGCTCGCGCACCACTGCCAACGTGCCGAACGACGGCGTCAGCCCGCCGCCATCCAGCCCACCGCACAGCTCCACGCGCATCGCACCGCCTGCTTGCGCGGCCAATGCCGAGGCCACCGAATCGGCAGCCACTTCCAACCCCAACGCGCTCATGCCGCCGGCTCGCTGGTGTAGTGGCTTTCGCCAGGCACCAGCAGATCCTGCCGCTGCGCATCGCACACCGCGTAACTGAAGCCCTTCTGGATCGCGAACGCACCCACTTCGCCGCGCTTGTTCATGGCCAGAAAGCCGACCTGCAATGTGCGCGTCAATTCCGGCTTGCGGCGGATCAGCCGCATCACCACCTCGCGACAGGCATCGGCGGGCGATTTGCCCTGCCGCGTCATTTCCACCACCGCGAAACTGCCGACATTCCGGATCACCTCCTCGCCCACACCCGTCGAGGTCGCCCCGCCCACTTCGTTGTCCACGTACAGGCCCGCGCCGATGATCGGGCTGTCGCCCACGCGGCCGTGCATCTTCCACGCCATGCCGCTGGTGGTGCATGCACCGGATAGATTGCCGTGCGTATCCAGCGCCAGCATGCCGATGGTGTCGTGATTGTCCTTGCCGCCGGGCAACTGGGCATCGCGCCAGGCGCGGTTTTCGACATTGGCTTCGGGCGAATACTTCGAGGTCTTCAACCACTCTTTCCAGGCCGCTTCCGAGCTTGGGGTCAACAGCGTGGTCTTCGGAAAGCCCTGTTCGAAGGCGAACTGACGCGCACCATCGCCCACCAACATCACGTGCGGCGTTTTCTCCATCACCGCACGCGCCACCGAAATGGCGTGCACCACGTCTTCCAGCGATGCCACCGCGCCGCAATTGCCCAGGTGATCCATGATGCAGGCGTCCAGCGTTACCCGGCCATCGCGGTCCGGATAACCGCCCAGGCCGACGGTGGGATTGTTCGGGTCCGCTTCCGGCACACGCACGCCGGCCTCCACCGCATCCAGCGCGATACCTCCGCTGCTGAGAATTTTCCAGGCTTCCTGATTGGCGGCGACGCCGAAGTCCCAGGTGGAGATCACCCGCGCCGCACCACGCGGCAGCGCCGTCGGCCGCATGCCTGGCGTGGCGCCTGCCGCGGCTTGCGCGCGGGCGCCCCAGCCGGCCAACCCGGACGCAATCGCGCCTAGCGTGGCGCTCTTGAGGAAGTGACGGCGTTGAAGCATGCGGATGACTCCATGACGGAAACGAGCGGCCGCACAGTGCGGTACCAGCTTTCCATCATGCGACAGCGTGGCGTGCGGATAAACCTTATTGCGGCGTTGTCGTATGCGGATCCGTGCACAACCCTTGCCTGGCTGGGAGCGGCGCGCTCGCGACAGGCATGGATCACGGCGCGCTTGCCCCGCAATGCACCGCCGTTGCTGAAACGTTCCACATCGCCAAGCGGTTGGCTGACGGACCACGCTGTTTCCGGGAGCACGCAGACACCGATCACGCTCCGCATCATGGCGGCCACGCCGACTGCAGCGGCCGTGCAGACCTGGGCGAGACAGTGGCGCCATCAGCTCACATAACCTGGCTGGCCAACGCAGATCGCGCTTGCGCAGGACAGCAATCTGGCCACCGATGCACTACGGATCGAGCTCTCGGGCGCTGTGACCTGAAAGCGGCTGACCGTCCACCGTGCCTTCGCCAAGGGTGCCGTCGTCGCGCAACCTGCTGGTGAGCACATGATCGCGCCAGTGGCCATTCAACTGCAGATAGCGCCGCGCATAACCTTCGATCTGAAAACCCAGCCGCTGCAGCACACGCGCACTGCGCAGATTCTCCGGCACGTATTGCGCCATCACCCGATGCAGGCCGAGTGGGCCAAAGGCAAAGGCAATTCCTTGCGTGGCTGCCCACTGGATCAAGCCGCGTCCCTGCTGCGCCGCGTCCAGGCCATAGCCCATGTGGCACGCCTGGAACGCGCCACGCTGGATCTGGGTAAACCCAGTGGTGCCGATCACCTGCTCGCCCTGCAACAAGACCAGTTGCACCTCACGCTCGCCAGGCATCGCGCTGCGGTATGCCATGCACAGGCGGCGCCAACCCTCGACGGTGTAGAACGCGGGCGGCCGCAGCGGCATCGCATCGGCCAGATGGACGCGGTTACGCGAGTGGTAGTCGGCCATTGCGGCCGCATCGACAACGGCCAGATCGCAAAGCACCACGCCATCGGCGCGGCGGATCGGCGCAAATCGCGGAAGACTCATGACGGCCGCGCCTCAACCCTGCATGTCATCTTGCTGCGAGGTGCATCCGGCTGATGCATACGATCATGCTCCGCAAGCCGTCTCCATAGCCGTGCGTCGTCCGATGCACGAGATGGAGCGCCCGACTGTCAGCAACACCCTCACTGCGTATCGCCCGGAACATGGCGCCATCCACTGCGCGATGCGACTGCACCCGCCTGATAGCGAGCACAGCAGGTGTGCCGCCCGCTCTCAGGCCGCAGCGACCGCAAGCGCCTGGCCGACCTGCGCTTCGATGGCGTCCAGGTTCGGCAACAGCGCGCTTTGCTCGCCCAGCAACACGCGCATGTGCACACCGTCGGGCAGCGCATCTTCCGAGGCATCGGCCAGCAGGCCATCGCGCGGCACCGAAATCAGCTGCGGGAACGAGGCAGTCAGCAGCGCGAAATACGGCAACGCCGGGTTGCCGCCCAATGCCTTCAACACGATGACCTTGTTGTTGACCGCGGTGGGCTCTTCGCCCATGCCGCTGAGGCGCGCGAACGACAGCAGCGGCACCTTCCAGCCGTACCAGTCGATGCGTCCGACCACCCAGCGCGGCATGTCGGGTAGCGGCTCGACCGCCACACGCGACATCACCTCGGCCACCGTCGCGTTCGGCAGCAGCACGCGCTCGCTACCGGCCTGGATCAGGACGCCGCGGATTTCGTCGTTATTGGCGTAGCTCATCGCATGATTCCGATTCGAAAGGGAGCGCCCGGCTTATGCCGGCCAACGCTGTGCCAGCGCCTGCGCCAACTGCGCGGGGTCGCCGGTCAGAATGCCTTGCCGCGCCAGACGCGCCGCGGCGGCGGGGTCGTAACAGCCATCGGTGGATTGCCCGGCCAACCAGCCGCCTTGCTCGGCCAATGCCAGCGATGCCTCCACCAGCGCCTCGTTGGCACCGCTGAGCATCAGCACCGCGCTGTCGGCCGGCGGCAGCGCCGGGATCAGCCCGGCCGGATCGGCCGGTGCCACGAACGCCAGCGCGCCGGCATGCTGTTGCACGCCGACCTCGTCGGAGAGCACATAGACCTTGCCCGGTGCGACCACCTGTCCCGGTTCACCCAGTTCGACCGGCAACGCAGACACGCGCCCCATCTGCCGCACCAGGTTGCCGTACTGGCCGCCGTCCAGGGTCATGCGCACCAGCACCGCGCGCGGGAATTCCGACGGCAATGCGGCCAGCAGGCGACGGATCGCATCCGGCCCACCGATGCCAGCGACGACCAGCACTGCGCCGGTGACGCTGCCGCTGTGCTCCAGATCCACCAGCGACAAGCCGCCGGTGGACAGGGCCGCCACATCGGGTTCGGCGCGCGGGCGCACCACCACGGCCACCTCGTCCACCAGGCCCCAGGTACTGGAATCGCCCAGCGTCGGACCCGGCTTTTCCACAGCGACCGGTGCCGCCTCCTGCATGGAGGCGTGCGCGAACAAGGCATCGCCAGGCACGCTGTCGAACGCATGCGCGGCCGCTTCCAGGTGTTGGTCCAGCTGCAGGTCCGAGTGCTGGTGCGCGACCAGCGCCAGACCCGGCTCGGGCTGCAGCGACGGCTCGCTCTCGGTGCCAGGCGGTAGCACGTCGGCATGGCCGTGCAGTTTGGCGGCCAGATGGCGCACCCAGCGCTGCGCTTCCCAGCCTTCGCGACGTACCGTCAGTTCGGCCTCGTCGAAGATCACGGTGACGCCAGGCATGTTGAAGGCCGGCTCCAGCGCTTCGAGCGCGTCTTCGATGGACGGTTCGAGTGCGACCAGCACCGCCACCGGCTCGGCGTCGCGCAGCATCTGCACGTCGACCGCCGCTGGCTCGTCTTCCAGCACCACCTGCGCACCGGCCAGGCCAAGCGCTTCGCGCAGACGCTCGCGCGCCTGACCGGGACGGCCCAGCAAAGCAACCGGAGTTCCCATTGCGCCATTAGTCTCGGACACGGGCGATCCCCAGCAGGTCATACACGTTTCGCATCAGATCCAACTCTTGGTAGGGCTTGCCCAGGTAACGCTGCACGCCGATCTCGAAGGCGCGCTGGCGATGCTTCTCGCCACTGCGCGAGGTGATCATCACGATCGGCACCGCCTTGAAGCGCGGGTCGGCACGCATCGCGGTCGCCAACTCGTAGCCGTCCATGCGCGGCATTTCGATATCCAGCAGCATCAGGTCGGGCACGCGCTCTTCGAGCAGTTCCAGCGCCTCGACACCGTCGCGCGCGGTGGACACGTCCAGGTTGTGGCGTTCCAGCACGCGGCTGGTGACCTTGCGCATGGTCAGCGAATCGTCGACCACCATCACCAACGGCACCTGGCGCTGCGCTTCGGCCTGGGTTTCCAGCGACGGACGCGCCGGCTGGGCCAGGAAACGACGGACCAGCGGGGCGACGTCCAGGATCACCACCACGCGGCCATCGCCGGTGATGGTGGCGCCGTAGATGCCCGGCACCGAGGCGATCTGCAGGCCCACCGGCTTCACCACGACTTCGCGGTTGCCCAGCACCTGATCGATGGCCGCCGCGGCACGCAGGTCGCCCGCACGCACCAACAGCAACGGCACCTGCGCCTGGCCATCGGCACGCGCGGCGGGCTGGCCGACCAACGAGCCGAGGTCGTGCAGCACGTACTCTTCGCCGGCGTAGTGATACCCGCCCTCGCCCGACTCGTAACGGGTGCGCGAGATGCGGCCGATACCGCTGACCGAACCCACCGGCACCGCGAACGTCGTTTCGCCGATGCGGACAAACACCGCCTGGGTGACCGCAAGCGTTTGCGGCAGACGCAAGGTGAAGGTGGCGCCCTGTCCGCGTACCGAGTGGATATCCACCGAGCCGCCGAGCTGACGCACTTCGTTGCGCACCACGTCCATGCCCACGCCACGGCCGGCCAACTGGCTGACCTGCTCGGAGGTGCTGAAGCCGGAGGCGAAAATCAGGTTATCGAGTTCGGCCTCGCTCAGCTCCTGGCCCGGTTCGATCAGGCCGCGCTCTTCGCCGCGGCGACGGATCGCCTCGCGGTCCAGGCCGGCGCCGTCGTCGGCCACTTCCAGCACGATTTCCGAACCTTCGCGGCGCAGACGGATCGCAATGCTGCCTTCTTCCGGCTTGCCTGCGTCGCGGCGTTGCTCGGGCGTTTCCAGCCCGTGCGCCACCGAGTTGCGCAGCATGTGTTCCAGCGGCGCGACCATGCGATCGAGCACGTTGCGATCCAGTTCGCCCTGGGTGCCTTCCAGCACCAGATGCACCTGCTTGCCGGTGTCGCTGGCCGCCTGACGCACCACACGACGCAAACGCGGCACCAGACCGTCGAACGGCACCATGCGCGCGCGCATCAGGCCGTCCTGCAGTTCGGAGCTGACGCGCGACTGCTGTTGCAGCAAGCCGTCGTACTGACGCGACAGATCTTCCAGCACGCCCTGCAAGCCGCCCAAGTCGGCCGCCGATTCGTTCAACGCACGGCTGAGCTGCTGCCGGGTGGAGAAGCGGTCCAGTTCCAGCGGATCGAAGGTGTGATCGCCCTGGTCCTGTTCGCGCTGATAACGCGCGACGATCTGCGCTTCGGTTTCCAGATCCAGACGTCGCAACTGATCGCGCAGACGGGCGTTGGTGCGATCCAGTTCGCCCATGGCGCCACGGAACGCGCCCAGCTGCTGTTCCAGGCGCGAGCGGTAGATCGCCACTTCGCCGGCGTGGTTGACCAGGCGGTCGAGCAGGTCCGCGCGCACGCGCACCTGCTCCTGCTGCGCGCGCGGCAGGAAGTCTTCTTCGGCCTGGCCCTCCACCGGAACCGGAGCGGACAGCGGCGCCGGCTCCACCGACGCCTTGGCGATCGCGCGGACATCGGCGTCGCTGGGCGCTGCGGCATTGCGGCCACGGGTACGGGTTTCGAAGGCTTCCACCAGATCGGTCGGCATCGTCACCGCACGGTGCATGCCGGTGCGGGTCAGCAACTGATGCAGGCGGTCGAAGCCCCGCTCGAACAGACGCACGTCGTCGCGATCGATGTCGGTGCGGTTGGCCGCCACGGCTTCGAGCAGCGATTCGATCGCGTGACCGAGATCGCCGATGGCGTTGATGCCGGCCATGCGCGCACCGCCCTTGAGCGTGTGCAGATCGCGTTGCAGTCCGTTGAGGACATCGCGGTCTCCCGGCACTTCGCGCATGCGGGCGATCAGGCCGTCGCAATGGTCCAGCAGGTCGCGACCTTCTTCGACGAAGATGTCGACCAGCTCGCCGTCGAGTTGATCGAAGTTCAGCGGGCCGGCATCGAATGCCGCGCCGATATCGTTGCTGGCCGTACCGGCACGCGCCGCATCTTCGACCGGGGCGCTGAACGCAGCGGCAGCGGTGTCTTCCAGCTCGTCGGCGCTGCGGTCGGTTGCGTGCTGATCTGCGGAGTCTTCGGCATGCTGATCGGCACCGGCTTGGTCGCTGGCTTCCGCTTGTTCGGCGTGCGCTGCGTGTTCTGCGCTTTCGAACTGTTCTGCGCGCTCGGCGTGATCGGC
This sequence comes from Xanthomonas sp. D-99, assembly GCF_017746145.1. NCBI lineage: Bacteria > Pseudomonadati > Pseudomonadota > Gammaproteobacteria > Lysobacterales > Lysobacteraceae > Xanthomonas > Xanthomonas sp. D-99. The sequence goes on from NZ_JAGHWU010000009.1 coordinate 91,359, forward strand.
GTGATCGACCACGTCAAACGCATCGAGTGCGGCCTGCGCGTCGGCCTGCGCCGCGTCGTCGGAGGTGGCAGTCTGCGTGTCGTGCAGCTCCGGCGCAGTGTCCGATTGCGGATCGCCCGCCTCTTCCACCTGATCGGCCGCATGCGCCATTTCGAATGCCTGCACCGATTCGACGGTGTGATCGGGCAGGACGTCGGCATCGGCCTGCGCGGCGTCAACACGGTCGGCGTCTGCGTGCTCTGCTTCAGAATGCTCTGCTTCGGCCTGCTCGGCAGCCACATGCTCGGCTTCGGCGTGCTGCGCTTCGGAATGCGCGGTCTCGATGCGCTCGTGATCGGTCGCGTGCTCGGCGTCGCCCGCATGTTCATCGAAATGCGCGTGCGTTTGCAGCTGCTCGCCGGCCTCGACGTACTGGTCAGACGGCACCTGCTCGTGGACGTGCTGCTGCGCATCGGCAGACGCGCCATCGCCCGAATCCATCTGCCGATTCGAAGACGTCTGCGCTTCCGCCTCTGCGTGGTCGCCCAGCTGCGCCGCTTCTTCCAGAGGTCGGTCTTGGCCCGCATACGGCTCGCCGCCATGCAACCGTGCCGCATCGCCGTGCTGCGCCAACTCGTCTGCCGGCTGCTCGCCCGCGTGTTCCTGCGTGTCGGCGTGTTCGTGGCCAGGCTGATCGGACGGCGCGCTATCGAGCGCTGCGGTTTCCGGGGTCCAGTCTTCCGCAGTCGTTGCATTGGCCTCATCAGCCAACGCAGCGTCGGCGTGCACCGCCTCCAGCGCTTCGATGCTCTCGACCGCTTCGTCAGCGCCAGCTGCAACCTGATCGTCGTGCGCGGGCACATGCTGTGCCTGCGCGTCCACTGCCTGCTCGGCATCGGCTGCTGCCAGCGTCTGCGCATCGCCCAACGCAGCTTCTGCATCGGCCAACTCGTCTACCGCAATGCCGTCGGCATGCGTGGTGGTCGCGTCGGCGTCGTGCTCGCTGGAGACAACCTCAGCAGATGCCTCACCGTGCTCTGCCACGTGCTCGCCCGGAACGTGAGCGTGCGGTGCGGTCTGCGCATGCTGCAGTTCGGTGGCGTCCCAGGCCTCGGCTTCGACCAGCGGCTCGTCGGCCGGCACGTCGTGTGCGTCGATGCCCTGCGATGGGGTTCGTTCTGCCTCTTCGTCTGGCGCGGTATCGCCGTGCAGCGACTCGGCAAGCTGCCCGGTTGCGGCAACCGGTACCAGCGCGTCGTCGCTCGATGCGGGCACAGACTCGGCAGAGGCGTGGACATCTTCATGCACGGCGGCATGGCCGGCGTTGTCCACTGCATGCGGTGCAGGCGCGTCCAGTGCGAGTGCCGAATCATGCTCGGCCTCGGCCTCGGCCAGCTCGTCCACCGCAATCGGCGCGTCGTCCGGCTGCGGCTGCCCGTCTTCGGCATCCTGCGTCGATGCGGGCGCGTCGGACGGCAGCGCGCCGGCATCCAGGTACTGCGACAGATCCTGCGCACCGGTCAGTTCGACCGAGGCATCGCTGCCGTCCGCCGTGGCGCCCGGGGCGTCGACATCGTCCAACTCGTCCAGGAACGCCTGCGGCGGCCACTGCGCTTCCGGCAAGGTGTCCACCAGCGCGCGCAAGCGTTCGGTCAACGGTGCGAACGACGGAATCAACGGCGCATCGGCGCGTAGCGCTGTCACCGTGGCGGCAATCGCAGCAGCGGTGGCGGTGAGCGCTTCGAGCCCGTCCGCCGACGGCGTGACCGAGGCGGCCAGCAATCGCTTGACGTAGCTTTCGGCCGGCGTCGTCACCAAGGTGATTTCCGGCACGTCGGTCATGGCGAACGCGCCACTCATCGTGTGCACGGCGCGCAGCAATTCTTCGGTCGCCAACTGCGGCTCGGCCTGGCTGGCCTGCAGCCACCCGTTGACCGTGTCCAGATGCGTGGCGACCTCGGCTTCCAGGATCTCGCGCAGCACGCTGTCCACCGAAGCCGGGGTTCCGCCGCTGGCGGCAAACACGCCTGCGGTTGCGACCGGAATCGCAACGGCGTCGGCCACCGGTGCCGCAGCTGCGGGCACGTAGTAGACCTCTTCGCCAGCAGCAACGCGCTCGGCGATGCCCTGAATTTCATGCAGATCGGCGCTGATGCGGCCCTGGTCGCGCAGCGCGGCGTTGAATTGCGGCAACACCGCATAGGCCAGTTCGACCATTGACACGACCGCCGGGCTGGCGGGCCGCGAATTATCGAGCACGCGGTTGAGCATGCTCTCGATCTTCCAGCTGAACTCGCCGAGTACGCTGGCACCGACCAGGCGCCCACTGCCCTTCAGGGTATGGAAGACACGGCGGATCGGGCGCAGGGTTTCCGGGTTAGTGGGCGCGGCGCGCCACACCGGCAACAGCTGCCCCAGGTTGACCAATTCTTCGTCGAATTCTTCCAGGAACACGTCGCGGATATCGTCGTCGATATCGCTGTCGCCAAAACCGCCGAAAATGCCGGTGTCGGCAGCCTCCTGGGCACGTTCGCTGGATACCGGTTCAGAGCTTGCCTGCGCAGGTTGCGCATCGGCTGCCAAGGTCGGTGCCTGCGGGCGCTCCACGTCGAACTGCGCGGCCGCTGCATCGAGCTGGGCCAGGAACGCAGCGGACGCGTCGTCCAGCTCGAATTCGCTGACCACCGCCTGTTGCACGCGTGGAGCGACCGGCTCGGATGCTGCTTCGGACGGGACGTCCTGCGGCTCCTGTGCCGGCTCGACGAACGGGTCGTCCAATTCCTGCGGCGGACTCGGGGGCGGCGAGAAAGCGTCTTCGATGCTGGTCTGCGCACGACGCGTTGCGTTCTCGGCGATGAAATCCAACGGTGCGTCGGTCTGATCGTCGTCGCCCGGCAGGTCGATCTGCTGGATCTGCAGCGGCGCGTCCTCGGCAACCACCGGCTCGGCGGCGTGCTCCTGCTCCAGAGCGCTCAGATCCACCGTGTAACTGACCTGCGCGGTTTCGTTGCCATCCTGCTCGGCCGATACCGGGTCGAACGCAGAGGTGGCGATCGGCGCGGCCTGCTCGGTGGTTTCCAGGTGCCAGTCACCGGGCGCCTGCGCGCCGTCGTCCGAAAGATCCAGCGGCGCCACGGTGAACGGCACGTGCGACTGGCCGGACACGGTTTCTTCGGCGGCTACCGGGTCGAACGAGAACACCGTATCGGTCGCGGCAGCGCCGGTGTCGTGCACCACGCTGGCAGCGAACGGCGTCTCGACCACGGTTTCGTTCGCCCATTCCAGCGACGGCAAAGACGCCGCATCGTTGGCGGCCTGCGGCGCGTCTGCGTGCTGCAACGGCGGGGCGGCCGCCGGCTGCGGCTCGGCGGCGCTGCCTGGCTGGTCCGCGCCGACCGGCAAATCGGACGGCTGGCCCGACGGCAGCGGCCAGTAACGCAGCGTCTCCAGGCTGTTACGGGTGATGTCCAGAATCTCTTCGCGACCGGGACGGCGTTCGCGCAAGGCTTCCAGGTAGTACTCCAGGCTGGCCATCGCATCGGCCAGGGTGTCCAGCTGGCGCCCGCTGGGCACGCGCTGCTTGCCGATCAATTCCAGATCGACGTAGCGACGCACGCCTTCCAGATAATCGGCGGCCTGCGGCAGCTCGAGGATGCGCAACGCACCGCCGACTTCGCCGAGCAGGTGCGGTACCTCAGCCAGACGCGCATGGTCCCAGTTGGTTTCGATGAAGGCGACGAAATGTTCGCGCGCCGCGCCGAAGTTGGCGATCGCCTCTTGCGCCAGCACATCGACCGTGCGGCGCACTTCCGAGGAGTTGGCACTGTTGCTGACTTCGGTGCCGTCGCCCGGGTCGGCGCCGAGGCTGGCCACCTGATCGTCCAGCGATGCATCCACGTACAGCAGCGCGCCGGCAATATCCAGCAGCACGCTTTCGTCCATCTGGGTCTGGCCATCGACTACGCGCGCCAACGCATCGCGCTGCTGCACGACGACGCTGCGCGCCACGCCCAGGCCCATCATGCCGAGGGTGTCGGCAACGCTGCCCAGGTCGTTGACCTGGGTCTGCAGCTCGGCGATCTCGCCGCCGGTGCGCAGATGCAGGTCCAGCGCGTCCTTGACGCGCAACAATTCTTCCTTGACCGCATTGCCGACGGTGTCGAGCAGTTCGCGATTGCGCCCGCTCAGACTGCCACGCGCATGATCCAGCTCGGCCTCGGTGGCAACACCGGCCTGCGGGTCGAACGCGAACAGCACGCTTTCGCTCAGACCTGGCTGGCCACGGGTGGCGCGGATCTCATTGAGCAGCGGCAGCAACACGATCGGAATGTCGCGGTGCCCGTTCTGCAAGCGCTCCAGGTAATCGGGCAGCAGCACGGTGCCGCGCATCAGCATCGCGCAGGCTTCATCGCGGTCGGCGACCTCGCCCGCCTGCACGGCCTGGGCCAGCAGCTCGAGCTCTTCGGCCACCATCGCCGGCGCATACAACTCGACCATGCGCAGCGTGCCCTGCACCTGGTGCAGGTAGCCGGCGCAGAACCGCATCCGACTGGTGTCGGAGGGTTCTTCGGCAAAGTATTCGATCTCGTTGCGCGCCTGGCGCAACGTCTCGTCCAGCTCTGGCTTGACCCAGCCCAGTGCGGCGTGACTCATCGCATCGCGAAGCGCACTCATTGCAGCCCCCTGACCACGACCGACTCGCCGCCAGCGCGGCAACCGGTCACTTCCTGCATCGACGTAACGCTACTACGCGCCATCTGCTGATCCTTTCCCGTTCCGCGTCGTGGTCACGCCGGCAGCTTGAAGTCGGCGACCGAACGGCGCAGATCGGCAGCGAGCTGAGCCAGGTTACCGATCGATTCGGCCGTCTGCTCCGCACCCTGCGATGTCTGGCTGGTGATCTGTCGGATCACGCCCATGGTCTGTGTGATATCCGTCGCTGCGGCCGACTGCTGGTGCGCAGCGATGGAAATGTTCTTAATCAGGTTGTTCAAGGCGTTGGACACGCGCTCGATTTCGGTCAGCGCGGTGCCGGCGTCTTCGGCCAGGCGCGCACCGGACACCACTTCGGACGTGGTCTGTTCCATCGAACTGACCGCTTCGTTGGTATCGGCCTGAATGGTCTGCACCAGACCTTCGATGCGTCGGGTCGCACTGGAAGTGCGTTCTGCCAGGCGCTGCACTTCGTCGGCCACCACCGCGAAACCGCGACCGGCTTCGCCGGCCGACGCTGCCTGCACCGCGGCGTTGAGCGCCAGGATGTTGGTCTGCTCGGAAATGTCGTTGATCAGCTCCACGATCGAGCCGATCTCCTGCGAGGATTCGCCCAGCCGCTTGATGCGCTTGGAGGTTTCCTGGATCTGGTCACGGATCTGGTCCATGCCCTGAATCGTCTCGCGCACCACGCCGGCACCTTCGGCGGCGATGACCACCGAGCGCTGCGCCACTTCGGCCGACTCGGTGGAGTTGCGCGACACCTGTTCGATGCTGGCAGCGATTTCGCTGATGCGCTCGGAGGCGGTCGTGATCTGGTTGGCCTGCTGGCCGGCCGCTTCGGCCAGTTGCATGGCCGTGGCCTGGGTTTCCTGGGTCGACACGGCCACCTTGGCGGAGGTGTCGTTGATGGTGGTCACCAGGTGGCGCAGTTCGTCCACGGCGTAATTGATCGCGTCCGCGATGGCGCCGGTCATGTCCTCGGTGACCGAGGCTTTCACGGTCAGGTCGCCCTCACCGAGCGAGCTGATTTCGTCCAGCAACCGCATAATCGCCTGCTGGTTGCGGCTGTTGAATTCCACCTGCGACTGGTAGCGCACGTCCTGCTCGCGGGTCCGCACGCGCACCGAGCTCCACACGAAGCCGATGATCGCCAGCAGCGCGACCAAGCCGGACACCACGCCCAGCCAGAAGTTCGGGAACACGCGCGTATCACGCACCGAACCGAACGCCGAGAATGCATCGAACAGCTTCTTGCTGTCTTCGAGCATCTTGCCGGAGCCTGCCGTCAGTGCGGCGGCCGAGGACTGTGCGGCGAACAGGTTGCGCGAGCTGGCGAGGATGGCGTCGACGTCTTTCTTCATCGTCGTCCACTGCGCCTGCGACTGCTCCAGCGCCGACAACGCGGCCGGGTTGCGCACCGCGGCGATGCCGAGTTCTTCGTTGCCTGTGCGCAGGCCTTCGAGCATCTGCGTGAACACCACCGAGTCGCGTGCCAGTGCGTCGCCCGAGGCGGCTGCATTGGCGCCACCGGCGCGCATTTCAGTGACCCGGCGTGCCATGGTGCCGGCGACCACCACCTGCTGCAGCGTGTTGTAGATCTGCGAGGCAGGCGCGCCGCTGACCGTCATCGCGCGCACCACCTCGTTCAACTGCGCCTGCAACTGCGGCACGCTGCCGGAGAAGCGTTCGGCGTTGCCGGCCAGACCGAGCACCGCCGGTTCGCTGGCGATGACCTGATCGGCGTTTTTGCTCAGCGGCACCCAGGTCGCCTTGAGTTGCGCCATCGAGCTGGCGATCGAGCTTTCCTGGCCGTAACGGCCATCCAGCTCGCTGACCGTGCCGTCGATGCGGCCCTTGGTTTCCTTGAATGCGGCAAAGGCCTTGGCGTCGCCGGACACCGCTTCGCGGCCCTGGTTGGCCAGCTGCTGCGAGAGCACCTGCAAGTCGGCCGCACCGGTGCCGGCACCGGCAAGGCGACTGCCCTGCCAAGTCGCGACGCCGGTGTTGGCGCCAAACACGATCATCGACAACACCAGCAAGCCGAGCCAGAAGCTGGTGCTGACGCTGCCGAGCTTGTTGGTCTTGCGGGCGTCCGGGGCGGTACTCATGGTTCGACCTCGATCTGTATGACGTGGCGGGGTCGCGGCTTAGGCCGCGGCCTGCCGGAATTCAGGAGTGCGCGACAGCAACGCCAGGGAAAACACACCCCAGTCCTGCGTCTCGTTGCGGAAGGCACGGTCGATGAAATGGGCGTAGCGGCCTTGCGCCAACTCGCCGGGTTCCACCGCCTGGACCTGCTCGAAGCTGCGCTGGCCGTACAGCTCATCGATGGTCAGCGCGACGTCGCCGCCGCTCTGACGCATGATCAGCACACGCTGGCCTTCCTGCAGCACCGTGCGACGGCCCTCCAGGAACTGCTTCAGATCGATCACCGGGAACAGATTGCCGCGCAGGTTGCCCACGCCCAGCAGCCAGGGCTGTGCGCCCGGCACCGGAGTGACCGGCGGCATCGGCACGATTTCCGCAACTTCGCGGAAGTCCGAGACCAATCGCCGGGTACCGACGCGATACCCCACGCCGCGCCAGATATCGGCCGAGAACTGGCGTTCCGGCAGCGGCGTGGCGTGCGCCAGACTACGACGCTCGTAGTCTTCGAGAATGTCGAATGGAGAGCGCATCAACGCACCAATTGTCTGATGCGCGCGATCAGATCGTCTTCGCGCGGCGGCTTGACGATGTAGTCGCTGGCACCTTGTCGCAAACCCCAGGCCCTGTCGGTTTCCATGCCCTTGGTGCTGACCAGCAGCACGGGAATGTCCTTGGTTGCCTGGTCGCGTGCGAGAGCACGGGTTGCCTGGAAGCCGCTCATGCCGGGCAACACCACATCCATCAACACAAGATCGGGCGCCTGGCTGCGGACCAGCTCAAGCCCCTCTTCTGCGTTATCGGTGGCGACGACCGTATGGCCTGCTTTTTCCAGCCATTGACTGAAGACTGCCCTGTCGGTGGGCGAGTCCTCGATCAATATAATTCGAGCCATGTTGCCTTTCCCCCTGGTCAGGCGTGGACGTACGTGCGGATCGCGCTCAGTAGTTCTTCACGGGTGAACGGCTTGGTCAGATATTGCTCGGAACCGACGATGCGGCCGCGTGCCTTGTCGAACAGGCCGTCCTTGGACGACAACATGATCACCGGCGTCGATTTGAAGAGCTGGTTGCCCTTGATCAACGCGCACGTCTGGTACCCATCCAGGCGCGGCATCATGATGTCGACGAAAATGATCTGAGGTTGCTGGTCCGCAATTTTGGCCAGTGCCTCGAAACCATCCGTTGCTGTCACTACTTCACAACCTTCCCGCTTCAGCAGCGTTTCGGCGGTGCGGCGAATGGTTTCCGAATCATCAATGACCATCACCTTCAGTCCTGCGAGTTCCCCACCCGCAGCAATGTTTTCACTCATGCAAATATCCCCGGGCGCGCGACGCTTCATCCCTTCCGACGTCGCTACGAAACTGCATGTATATCCCAAGACCCGCATCGACTGTCAAGGGCGCATTGCCGGGGCCCCGCCAGGCGGACGTTCCGACCACGTCTGGGTGCGTCCCGGCCGGCAAGTCGCGCACTACGACCCGCCGGGCGCGCCATCGCCCATCGCTTGAAGTTACCATCGGCAGCCTGTTCGAAAGGTTTAGCCCCATGTCGCTCGACGTCGTTGTGGTGATGGATCCCATCGCCTCCATCAAGATCGCCAAAGACACTACGTTTGCCATGTTGCTCGAAGCACAGCGCCGTGGCCACCGTCTGCACTACGTGCGTCCCGGCGGGCTCAGCCTGCGCGAAGGGCACGCAGTGGCGCAGGTGGCGCCGCTGAGCGTGCGCGAGGACAAAATCAGCTGGTTCACGCTGGGCGAGTTCGCCGAACTGGCGTTCGGGCCCGGCCAGGTGGTGCTGATGCGCAAGGACCCGCCGGTGGATGCGGAATTCGTCTACGACACCCAGGTGCTGAGCGTGGCGCAGCGCGCCGGCGCGCAGATCGTCAACGACCCGCAGGGCCTGCGCGACTACAACGAGAAGCTGGCCGCACTGCTGTTTCCGCAATGCTGCCCGCCGACCCTGGTCAGCCGCGATGCCGCCGCGCTCAAGGCCTTCGTGCTGGACCACGGCCAGGCGGTGCTCAAGCCGCTCGACGGCATGGGCGGACGCTCGATCTTCCGTAGCGGCAGCGGCGACCCCAACCTCAACGTGATCCTGGAAACGCTGACCGACGGCAACCGCAAACTGACCCTGGCGCAGCGCTTCATCCCCGACATCACTGCCGGCGACAAGCGCATCCTGCTGGTGGACGGCGTGCCGGTGGATTACTGCCTGGCGCGGATTCCGCAGGGCGACGAATTCCGCGGCAACCTGGCCGCCGGCGGGCGCGGCGAAGGCCGGCCATTGTCCGAACGCAATCGCTGGATCGCCGCGCAGGTGGGTCCGGAAATGCGCCGTCGCGGCATGCGCTTCGTCGGCCTGGACGTGATTGGCGATTACCTGACCGAGGTCAACGTCACCAGCCCCACCTGCGTGCGCGAACTGGATGCGCAGTTCGGCCTGAACATCGCCGGGCTGCTGTTCGATGCGATCGAGGCCGGCGCCGCGCGATGAGCACGGCCGCGGCCCTGCCGGCACCGATGGACGACGGTCGCCGGCTGATGATGACGCTGGTGATCTCGCTGCTGCTGCACGGCGTGCTGATCCTGGGGGTGGGGTTTGCGGTCAGCGAGGACGCACCGTTGGTGCCGACGCTGGATGTGATCTTCAGCCAGACCAGCACGCCGCTGACGCCCAAGCAGGCCGACTTCCTGGCCCAGGCGAACCAGCAGGGCGGCGGCGATCACGACACCGCGCAACGCCCCCGGGACAGCCAGCCGGGCGTGGTGCCGCAGGACCGCACCGGGCTGGCGCCACAGGCGCAACGCGCCACCAGCGTGAACGCGCCCGAGCCCACCCAGACCCGCGTGGTGACCAGCCGTCGTGGCGAACAGGCGGTGCCGACGCCGCAGCCGAATACGCAGACCGATCCGCTCACCCCGGCCGAGGCGCAGCGCATCCAGCGCGATGCCGAAATGGCCCGGCTCGCCGCCGAAGTGCATCTGCGCTCGGAGCAATACGCCAAACGCCCGAACCGCAAATTCGTCTCCGCCAGTACCCGCGAATACGCGTACGCGAACTACCTGCGTGCCTGGGTGGACCGCGCCGAGCGCGTGGGCAATCTGAATTATCCGGACGACGCCCGCCGCCGCCGGCTGGGCGGCAAGGTGGTCATCAGCGTGGGCGTGCGCCGCGACGGCAGCGTGGAAAGCAGCCGCGTGCTGGTCTCCAGCGGGGTACCGTTGCTGGACGATGCCGCGTTGCGCGTGGTGCAACTGGCGCAGCCGTTTCCGCCACTGCCCAGGACCAAGGACGATGTGGACATCCTGCAGGTCACGCGTACCTGGCTGTTCCTGCCCGGCGGCGAGCTGCACGACGATCGCTGAGGTAGCGGGCGCGTTGCGTGCGACGCGCATCGCGCCACACCCTGGCGGCGCTGACCCGATAAACACTGGCAATGCAGCGGCAAGGCCGCTCCGCCGACGCGCACGACCCTCGCAGCGTCCGCTGCGAGAGCGAGGCAGAGACAGCACGCACAACGTCACGCGCGCGCCAGTCCGCCACCGCAATCACGCGTGATCGGGTCACCCATCAAGGGCCGCAAGCAAGACGCCGGCGCTTCACCTACAGCGTGCTGCACACGTGCCGGTCCTTTGAATCGTGGTTGCGGCCTCAGGCCACCGATGCCGCGGCGTACAGACGGTCCGCCAGCGCCACGATCTCTGCCGCGTCCTGCGCGCGCTCGCGCCACGCAGCGGGGATGCCGTCGATGCCGTAAAACGCACCCGCCAGCTGCCCGCAGATCGCCGCAGTGGTGTCGGCATCGTCGCCGAGATTGGCCGCACGCAGCACTGCGTCGGCAAACGTGTCGGTGGTGGCGAAACACCACAGGGCCGCCGACAGCGAATCGATCACATACCCCGTACCGCGGATCTGCGCTGCGGGTACCGCCGCATGGTCGCGGATCGCCAATGCGTGTACCGCAGGCGTCAGCGATGTTTCCGGCTGCGCATGCAGCACCTGATCGCGCGTGCCTCCAAGCAGCGCGGCGCACAGCTGGACCGCGAACAGCCTGCAGGCATCCAGCGCTTCGGCAGCGGCGTGCGTGGTGCGCGAACTATCGGCCGCACGATCGGCCAGTTGGTCAGGACAATGCGCGTAATACATCGCCACCGGCGCCAGCCGCATCAACGAGCCATTGCCGGCCGAGCGCGGATCGGTGCTGCCGCCGAAGGCGGGGCCGCCATCCAGATAGCGCTCCAGCGCCTGGCGCACGGTCGCGCCGATATCGAAGCAGGCACCAGTGCTGCTGAGATAACCGTGCTGGTACCAGTTGCAATAGCGGTTCATCTGATCTGCGGGATCGAACCCCTGCCGATGCAGCAGGCTATGCGCCAGGCACAAGGCCATTGAGGTGTCGTCGGTCCACTGCCCGGCGCGCAACGCGAACGGACCGCCGCCGCGCATGTCGTCGATCGGCGTGAAGCTGCCCGGCGCGCAGAATTCGAGCGTGGTGCCCAGCGCATCGCCCACCGCCAGACCGAGCAGGCAACCGCGAAACCGGGCGCGTCGGGCAGCGTCGGTCATGGCGTTGCGCCAGCCGCCTTTGCGGCGCGGGCAGCCTGTTGCTCGACCAGGGTGAGCGCGACGTTGTCACGCAGATAAGCCGGCTCCACCCGTTCCGGCGCCACGCCTTCGCCGCGCCGCAGGGCCGGCACCGCGAGCGTGAGCAGATCGGCCGCCCGCGGGAGGGCGGCTGCATCGACGCTGGTCAAGCGCGCGGCAAAGCGCTGTTGCAGCAGCGCATCGGCAGCCGCCAGGCCGGTGCCGACGCCGGCAATACCCACTGCAGCGCCCGTGTCGGGCAGCACGAGCGCGTCCGGCGCGCACACCACTTCCGGTGCCAGGTCGAGCAACGTGTCGCCATTGCGCGCAAAGACACCGGCATACACCTCGCCCATGCGTGCATCGATGCAGGCCAGCACCTGGCTCGCTTCGGCAGGCGCACGCAGGGCCAGTACCTGCAGCGTGGAAACGGCCAGCACCGGCAGATCCAGCGCCAGCGCGATCCCTTGCGCCAGGCCGATCGCCAGACGCACGCCAGTGAACGCGCCGGGGCCGCGGCCAACCGCAATCGCGTCGAGCTGGCGACGGGCGATGCCTGCATCGGCCAGCAGTTGTTCGGCCCACGGCAGCGCCAGTTCGGCGTGGCGGCGCGGCGCCAGTTCGAAGCGCTCGATCACGCGACCGTCGACATGCAAGGCGACGGAACAGGCTTCGGTGGATGTCTCGAAGGCGAGGACGTTCATGGCGGGGCCGCAATCAGGAAGAAGAAGATCGGTCGCCGCCGACCGGCAACGCGAGCGCGCCATTCTCGCCCACCGCCGGTTCAACGCCAAAAAACGCCTGCACATCGGCAATGGCATGCGTGCGCGCAAACGGCGGCAGCGACTTCATGAAGGTGCGGCCGTAGCTCTTGTTCACCAGCCGCGGGTCGCACAGCACCAGCACGCCACGGTCGGTTTCGCTGCGGATCAGCCGGCCCACGCCCTGCTTGAGCGCGATCACCGCCTGCGGCAACTGCTCATCGCGGAACGGGTTGCCGCCCTCGCGACGGATCGCATCCAGGCGCGCTTCGAACACCGGGTCGTCGGGTGCGGCGAATGGCAGCTTGTCGATCACCACCACGCTCAAGGCGTCGCCCACCACGTCCACGCCCTCGCGGAAACTGGCCGAGCCCAGCAGCACGCCATTGCCGGAATCGCGGAAGCGCTGCAGCAAGGTCGCGCGCGGCGCCTCGCCCTGCACGAACAAGGGCCATGGCGCGCCGCGTAAGGCTTCGGCCGCTTCGCGCAGCGCGCGGTGCGAGGCGAACAGCAAGAACGCACGGCCGTTGGAGGCTTCCAGCACCGGCGTCAGCGCGCCGATCAAGGCAGTGCCGAACCCGCGTGCGGCCGGATCGGGCAGGTTCGGCGGCAGGTAGCACAAGGCCTGACGCGCCCAATCGAACGGGCTGGGTTGCAGCAAGGTCACCGGATCGCTCAGGCCCAGCCGCTGCGCGATGTGGTCGAATTCGCCGCCCACCGCCAGCGTGGCCGAGGTGAATACCCAGGCGGCCTGCGACTTTTCGCGGTGGTCGCGCAGTGGGCCGGATACATCCAGGGGCGTGCGCTGACAGCGGAAGCCGCGCGGGCTGAGTTCGTACCAGAGCACATCGTTGTCGACCGTCTCTTCCGGCGGATCCTGCGCGAAATCGGCCACCGGCAGATCTTCGCCCAGCCAGCGCGACAGGCGGTTCAACGCTTCTTGCGCACGTGCCGTGCAGCCGTCGAAACCCGGTGAAGCCTCACGCAATGGCAGCAGGGACTCGCCCAACCGCGCCAGCGACGACAGCACGGCATCGAACCCCTCGCGCACCTGCGGCTTGGCCAGCGCACGCCATTGCGTGCCACGTGGCGGCAGCCCTTCCATTCCGGCGCGCAGGCTGCGCAAGGCCTCGTCCAGCGCCAGGATCGGTGCCTGCAGGCTGGCCTGCGCGCCGGCAACCAGGCGCGCTTCGACCATGCAATCGCGCGCCAGCTCCTGCCATGGCCGCATGCCGAAACTTTCGCCGAAGAAATTGGCCGCCAGTTCCGGCAACTGATGCGCCTCGTCGATGACGAAGGCCTGCGCACCGGGCAGGATTTCGCCGAAACCCTCCTGTTTGAGCGCCAGATCGGCCAGCAGCAGGTGGTGATTGACCACCACCAGATCGGCCGCCTGCGCACGCTGGCGCGCCTGCACCACGAAGCATTCGCTGTAGAACGGGCAGTCGGTGCCCAGGCAGTTGTCGACGGTGGAGGTCACCATCGGCAGCAGCGGCGAGTCGTCCGGCAAGGCTTCCAGCTCGGCCATGTCGCCGAACTGGGTGCGCCCGCTCCAGGCCACGATGCGCTGGAACTGCGAGACCTGTTCGGGCGTGGCAAAGCGCGGTTCGCCACGTGCCTGCTGGGTGCGGTACTTGCACAGGTAGTTGGCGCGGCCCTTCAACAACGCACTGCGCAGCCCCACGCCCAGCGCGGCGCGCACACGCGGCAGATCGCGATGGAACAGCTGATCCTGCAGCGCGCGCGTGCCGGTGGAGACGATGGTCTTGAGCCCGGACAGCAACGCCGGCACCAGATAGGCGTAGGTCTTGCCGGTGCCGGTGCCGGCCTCTGCCAGTAATACATCGCGCTGCTCGAACGCCTCGGCAATCGCCCCGGTCAGGCGCAACTGCGCAGCACGCGGCGCGAACGCGTCGAGCTGGCGCGCAAGCGCCCCGCCCTCGCTGAGCGCTTCGATGCTGGCAGTGGCAAGTTGGGACATGGGACCGAACGAAAAACGGACAGGAAGCACGACAGCCTAGCGCGTGCGCGGTGACGCTGCCCGGGTTGCGCTTGATGGATTGCGCACATCCCGCTGCTGCGCCAGCAACCGTCAGGTGCTCCGGCTGTGCTTGCTGAAACCGCACCGGGCAGCCAGGAGCCCCCTCCTCACCTTGGCCTCGAAGTGCTGCAGGCATTCCAAGCACACGAAGGACACGGCCATCCCAGGCATCCACCGCGCCCACCTTGCGGTGTCCGCAGTCGCTACGATCGCCGGCCTTAGTACCGCTTCACGCCTGGCACGGTGCAACCGGCAATCTGCGCCTTGGCAGAGGCGGCGTTTTCCTTTTCGCCACGCGCCAGACGCGACTGCTCGATGGTCGCCCAATGCCGACGGCACAACGGCCCGGTCTTGGACCCCAGGTCGATCGCCTGCTTGGCGAAGCGTTCGGCCGCCGGCCAGTCGGCCTGCAGCACGGACACTTCCGCGCGTTCCTGCAGGATCGCCGGGTCGCCCGACACCAGGCCCAGCGCCTGATCCAGTGCCGCAGCGGCGCCGGCCAGATCGCCGGCCTGGCGTTTGCTCTTGGCGGTCTCGCGCAAATCATCCACCTGCGGGTCGCGCAGCGGCTGCACCGACAGTTCGGTGTCGTCCGCGCCGGCTTCGCGTTCGATCAGCAACAGCCGCTGGGTCGGGGTGGTCGGGTCCACCGGGGTCGGCGGCGGCGCGGGTGGTGCGCTGACGCAGGCGGTGAGTGCGGCCAGGACGCCGATCGGGGCGAGCAAACGGTGCATTCGGTTCATGGGGTCGTTCCAATCAACGCGTGGGTGGGGCCGCGGCAGGTGCAGCGGCAGGGTCTTCGGGCTTCTTTTCCAGACCGAAGAAGCGGCGCCAGCCACCGCCGCTGGATTGTTCGGCAGGTGCGGCCGCTTCGCCGGGCGCGCCCTCGATCGACGGCGCGTTGCCCGCGCACGGTGCGTAGGCCGGCGTGAAGCCGACCACGAACGGGAACTGGCGCGCGCCCGGGCACCCCGGGTCGGTCACGCCGGTGCCGCTGGCGTCCACCCACTGCCAATCCAGGCCTTTGCCGCTGACCTTCAATGGCGCACTCGGCAAGCGGGCGAAGATGCTCGACCACACCCGCATCGCGCCGGTGGCGCCATACAGGCCGGTTTCGGCGTTCTGGTCGTTGCCCATCCAGATCACCGCCAGATGGTCGCCGGTGTAGCCGGCATACCAGCTGTCGCGACCGTCGTTGGAGGTACCGGTCTTGCCGGCCGGCGACAGGCGCCCCAGGCCATCGCCCAGCAGCTGTCGCGCGGTGCCGTTGCTGACTACCTGCTGCAGACCGATGCTGATGAGGTTGGCGGCCACCGAATCGCCCTCCTGCGCCGGTGCCGGGGTCTTGTCGTAACGCTTGAGCAGCTTGCCCTGCGGATCGAGCACGCCGCGCACCGCATGCAGCGGCTGGATCTCGCCGCCGGCCGCCAGGAACTGGTAGAGCTGCGCCATGCCGTACGGGCTCTGGTCGGTCGCGCCCAGGATCAGCGACGGATTCGAGTCGGCCTTGATGCCGGCAAGCACCTGGATCAACTGGGCGATACGATCGGCGCCGACCTGCATGCCCACCCGCACCGTGGCCTGGTTGTAGGAATGCGCCAGCGCATCCACCAGCCGCACCGTGCCATGGCTGCGGCTGTCCGAATTGCCCGGCGACCAGGTCTTGCCGCGGCTGAGCTGCACCGTGACCGGCGAATCGTCGACCCAGCTGGACAGTGCCCAGCGGTCCGGCGAAGCCAGCGCCAGCATGTAGACGAAGGGCTTGAGCAGCGAGCCCACCGGACGCTGCGCCTCCACCGCACGATTGAAGCCCGGCTTGGCCACATCGCGGCTGCCGACCACCGCCAACACATCGCCGTTATGCACGTCGGTGAGCACCAACCCCGCCTGCAGCGGCGGTCGCTTCTTGTTGTCCAGCCGCTTGATGGTGCCGGTCACTGCGCCCTCGGCATACGCCTGCGCCGACGGCGACATGCCGGTAAGCACGCTCATGCCGGCGCCCTGCAGCACGCCTTCCGGATAGTCGTGCGCCAGCTGGCGCCGCACCAGGTCCACATACGCCGGGAAACGGTTGGCAGCGACCAGGCCAGGCTCGGTCGGCACGCCCAATGGCGCAGCCAGCGCGCGCTTGTATTCGGCGTCGTTGATCAGATTGTTTTCGTGCAGCTTGCCGAGCACGAAATTGCGCCGGTCCAGCGCGCGTTCCGGGTTGCGCCGCGGGTCGTAGTACGACGGTCCCTTGACCAGCCCGATCAACAATGCGATCTGCTCGGTGGTCATCGAATTGAGTTCGCGACCGAACCACAGTTCCGCGCCCGACGACACACCGTGGATCGCCTGCCCACCGCGCTGGCCCAGATAGACCTGGTTGAGATAGGCCTCCAGGATGGTGCGCTTGTCGTAACGCGCCTCCATGATCACCGCGTACAGAATCTCGTTGAACTTGCGCGTGAGCGTCTGTTCCTTGCCGATGCCGAGCAGGCCGCTACGGGCCAACTGCTGGGTCAGGGTGCTGGCGCCCTGGCGGACATGGCCGCCGGAACGCGCCATGATCCAGGCCGCGCGCACCATGCCGCTCAGGTCGATGCCGTGATGGCTGTTGAAGTCGCGGTCTTCCACCGCCTGCAGGCCGGTGACCAGCAGCTCGGGCACTTCCTCCATGCGCACCAGGCGGCGCTCTTCCTGCTTCTGACCGTACAGGGTGGCAATGCGCGCCGGGTCCAGGCGTGCGTTTTTGAGCGCTTTGCGGTCGCCGGCGTCGCGCAGGCTGGCCACGCGCCCACCGGCCAGGCTGACGTCGATACGGCGCGCCGGCACGCGTCCATCCACATCGATGTAGCCGCGGCTGGCGATGGTGAAGCGGCTGCCGTCCTGCTGGTAGGTGCCGGCCAGCGTCGCCTGACCGTCGTCGCGGTACGACGCCGCGTCCAGCTCGGTCTTCAGGGTGGCCGCATCCAGTGCGTTGCCCGGTACCAGCACTAAGGGCCGGCCGTACACGCGGGTGGGGATCTGCCAACGCAGTTCGCCAAAGCGCTGGGTGACCTGCTTGTTCAGATACACCGTATAGGGAATCAGGAAACCGAGCGCCAGTGCGAACGCGGCAAATCCCCAGACGATGAGTCTGCGTTGCCAGCGGGAGCCTTGCGCGTTGGTGTCGTCCTCGAAATCGTCGGGAGCGTCGTTGTCGTGGCGTCGGGGCACAGGAATGCGAGAATGTAGAGTCAGGCGAGTCTAGCGCAGCGCTGTCATGGCTGTGACCTGCCGGGCCCGTCGGCCGTTAAGAGCGGCTAACAAAACGACCGATGCCGCTTCGCTAGGCGCGACGTGTTCTCGGCAGCAGCAGGCATGGGTCGCACACTGCGCTGGCAGATGCAACGATTGCCTCGACCCGCGCTCTGCTCGCCACGTTTCACTGCCACACCACGCTGGAGTTCCAACGCAATGTCGATGTCTTTGGCCGATGCGCGCTATCTGTTCAATCGCGTCCTCGGTCTGATCCACCGCAGCGTGGCCAGCATGCGCACGCGCGGCTGGCGCGCCACCTGGCAACGCATTCGCGTGCACACGCAGGCGCCTCCGGTCGTCCTGGGCACGCCGCTGTGGCTGCCGCAGGCCGCCCCGTTCGCGGCGTTCGCGCTGCCGCACAGCCCTACCCCGCGGGTGACGGTGGTGATTCCGGTCTACAACCACATTGCGCACACCTTGGCCTGCCTGCGCGCGCTGGCGGCGCATCCGCCGCTGCTGAGTGTGGAAATCATCGTCGTGGACGACGGCAGCAGCGACGCCACCGCTGAACAGTTGCCGCAGATCGCCGGTCTGCAGTATCACCCGCGTGCGAGCAACGGCGGGTTCATCGCGGCCTGCAACGACGGTATCGCACTGGCCGGCGGCGATTTCGTGGTGCTGCTCAACAACGACACCATTCCGCAGCCCGGCTGGCTGGACCGGTTGATCGACACCTTCGCCCGGTATCCGGCCGCCGGCCTGGTCGGCGCGCAACTGGTGTATCCGGACGGGCGCCTGCAGCAATCCGGCGGCGTGGTCTTCGGCGATGGCAGCGCCTGGAGCTACGGCCGCTTTGGATCGTCCGAAGACCCACGCTATGCATATGTACGCGCGATGGACTACTGCTCGGGCGCGGCAATCGCGCTACCGCGCACGCTGTTGCACACGCTGGGCGGGCTGGACCGGCGCTACATGCCGGCGTATTACGAAGACACCGATCTGGCGTTTGCAGTCCGCGCGGCCGGATATCAGGTGCTGGTGCAGCCGGCCAGCGTGGTGGTGCATGACCGAACCAATGAGACGAAAACGGGATCAGTGGTTGCGGAGCATCAAAGGCAATTCGCCAAAAAATGGGCACTGCAACTCGGCAAACAAGTCCAGCAACCAGTGCTGCCCGGGCCGGCACTGCTGCACCGCCACCAGCGACAGGTCTTGATCCTGGACGAATGCGTGCCGCAGCCGGACCGCGACTCAGGCTCGCTGCGGCAGTTCAACCTGATCCGACTGCTGCGCGAAGAAGGCGCGCATGTCGTCTTCGTGCCGACACGCCGCGAACACGCCGGGCGCCACACCCAGGCATTGCAGCAGCTCGGTGTCGAAGTCTGGTACGCGCCGTTTCTCGAAGGCATCGGCAGCTGGCTGCGCAGCCATGGTGCGCGATTTGCGGTGGTGCTGCTGGTGCGCCACCACGTGGCGCATGCCTGCCTGCCGTTGCTCAGGCAATATGCGCGCCAGGCGCGCACCTTGTTCGATACCGTCGACCTGCATTACCTGCGCGAACGACGCGGTGCCGAGCTGGCCGGCGATGCCAATCTGCTGCGTAGCGCAGAACGCACCCGCGTGCGCGAGCTCGAGATCATGGCGGCCACCGATGTCACCTTGTTGGTGTCTGCCGCAGAACAGGCGCAGTTGCGCGCGGACGCGCCACACATCCGCACTGCCCTGCTGTCCAACCTGCATGAGGTCGCCGGTAGCGGCCACAGCTTCGCGCAGCGCCGCGGCCTGGTCTTCGTCGGCGGCTTTCGTCATCCGCCGAATGTGGATGCGGTACAGTGGTTCATCAGTGAGATCTTTCCGCAGGTCCGTGCGCAGCTGCCCGAGGTGGTCTTCCACTGCATCGGTGCCGACCTGCCCGACGCCCTGAAATTGTTGGCCGACGAATGCCCCGGCGTGCGGCTGCATGGTCACGTTCCGGATCTGGTTCCGTTCATGGACAGCGCACGTATCGCGGTGGCGCCTCTGCGTTTTGGCGCGGGCGTGAAAGGCAAGATCAATCTGAGCATGGCGCACGGCCAGCCGGTGGTCGGCACCACCTGCGCGGTGGAAGGCATGCACCTGCGCGATGGCGAGGATGTGTGCGTCGCCGACGATGCCGAAGCGTTCGCCGCTGCAATCGTGCGGCTGTATCAAGATGCGACGTTGTGGCAGCGCTTGGCCGACAACGGCTTGCGCAACGTGGCCGAGCATTTTTCGCTGGACGCAGCACGGGCGACGGTACGCGAGTTCTTTATTACAGGGTGAGCAGGTGGCTGGGGATTGGCGCCTGGATCGTTTGCATCACGAAACGCCGCAGTACACGCAGTGATTGGCGCTTGATCCGCCTGCGCCGCATCGCGAGGCTGCGCACCTACCCTCATCCGCCCTTTCGGAGGACCTTCTCCGGTGCGAGAAGGCAGTGTGCATCGCAGCGTGTATCGCGTGCTGGTTGAAAGGCTGCACAGCTTGGTTCACCTGCGTCTGCAGCACGCATTGCATCTGATGCAAATATGGGGCTTGGAGCGTGGGGCTGTGCCTGTACCTGATGCAACAAGGGCCTTAGACCGTGGGACTGCACACGCTCTGCGGCCTTCCAAGTTGCCCACATCACCAGCAACCGCTCACCGCTGTTCGGCCACCGCCTTGACCCGACGCGTGAATTCGGCCAGTTCCGGCAAACCCGGATCCAGCTGATGCGCCTCGTCCTGCGCACGGCGGGCGAAGGCTGCGTCCTCCTGGCCCAGCCGTTCGCTCCCGACCGCCACCCAGCGCTGTGCAAGGCGGCGTCGCGCACCGGCCAATGCATCGGCATTGGGTGTCAGCGCCTGCCAGGCATCCAGGCACCCACGCGCGGCACGCAGGCGGTTGTTGCGCAGTTCGTCCTCGAAACAACGTTGGCTGGCCGGTACCACGCGCGCAGCTGCCCGTAGCACACGCGGATCGCGCGGCGCCAGCGCCTGCGCGGCACGCACGGCATCGTAGGCGCTGGCGCCGGGCGGTGTCATCCAGCGTTGCTGCGCTTGGGCATCGGCAACGCGCTGCAGCAATTCCCGCAGACGGCGCTCGCGCGTGCCCCGCGACAGGCTCGCGTCCGGGCCGCGCTGGGCCTCGCGCGCGCGCGCAATCGCTTGCTCGGCCTGCACGATCGACGCGGCGCCCGGCACCAATTGCTGCGCCTGACGCAAGGATTGCAACGCGTCGTCGAAGTGGAAATCCGCCGCCTGCCGGCTGGCCTGTGCGGCGTACTCGTCCGCCACCTGGTCGCGGCCCCGCTGGGCGATCCCATCGTCCGGTTCGGCAGCCAGCACCGCGTTGAAATCGCGCGCAGCCGGGGCCAGGCGACCACGTCGCAGCAAGGCCTGCGCACGTTGACGCCGCTGTTCCAGCACGCGGTGGTACTGGCCTTCGGTGAGCGGCATGTCGACATGCCCGGCGTCGTAACGCTTGGCCGCGACCAGCAATGCCGACGCCTCGCCGAGCTCATCGCGCGCCAGTGCTTGGCGTGCCTGCGCCAACAGATCGGTCAAGGCGTCTTCGCGGCCTTCCAGTGCGTCGGTGCGGTCAGGCGCCAGGGTCAGGATGCGTTGGTACAGCGGCAACGCACTATCCGGCGTGCCGTCCAGGCGGCCTTGCTGCTGGGCAACCGCCGCCTGCGCCAACAAGGCATCCAGCCCGACCCGACGCGCCTGCAGCGCGCGCAGCCGCGCCGCAACCGGGGCGATCTGCGCCTGCGGCGCCTCCAGGGCGGTGGCCAGCGCCAGCGCGCGCTGCGCTGCTGCGGCATCGCCTGCTGCAACCGCTGCACGTGCCTGCACTACCGCAGCAGCGCCGGTCCGCGCCAGCCCGGTCCGGGCTTCCCCACGGTCGCTGTCCAGTGCAAGTGCGGCGGCGAACAGTTCCCGCGCACCGTTGCCGTTGGCGGCGCTGAGCTGGCCGCGCGCCAAGGCCGCATCGCCCCGCTGCAACAATTGCTGGATGCGCGTGTCCGGCCACAGCCAATCGGCCAGCGGCCTGCGCAGCACGACCACGGTGAGCAGCAGACAGACGCACAGCGCCAATACCACGCGCCAGAGCGCACGGCTGCGCAGTGGCGCCCAGAGGCGGGGCGATCTGGCCCAGCGCGGGAGCGGAGACATACGGTGGCGTCCATCCTTGGCGCGACCTGACGGGGACGCGTTCACTGCTTTATGGTAGCCGTGGAGGTTGCGAAGGCGGCGTGGGCTCTTCGGGAATCGGGAATCGGGAATCGGGATTCGGGAATCGGGATTCGGGATTCGGGATTCGTCAGGCAAGCACAGCGCACAACTGCGTGCGCTGCCTGTTCCCAGACACGGAGCCGCTGAAATGTCCGGCTGGCTTAGCCCAGCCGCCGCACCTCGCTCACCCCGGGCAGCGCATCCAGCTTGCCAAGCAGGCCGGACAGCTGGCCGTAATCGCTGACCTTCAAGCGCAGCCGCAGTTGTGCCCTGCCGGTATCGCGCACGTTGTCGCTGTTGATTTCCAGCACGTGCGCGTCTTCCTGGGCGATCAGGTTGGTGATGTCCTTGAGCAACCAGCGGCGGTCCACCGCGCGCACCTGCACATCCACCTCATAGCCGCTGCCGGCCTTGCCCCACTCCACCGGCAACACGCGCTGCGGGTGGGCGGCCGCCAGGCGCGCCAGTGCCGCGCAGTCGGTGCGGTGCACGGTGATGCCACGGCCGCGGGTGAGGTAGCCGGCAATCGGCTCGCCGGCCACCGGCTGGCAGCAACGCGCCAACTGCACCAGCAAATTGCCCACTCCCTCGACGGTGAATTTGGATTTCCCCAATCCATCGCGCCGCGCGGTCGGCCGCGGGGGCGCCGGTACTGCCGGCTGGGACGCAGCGCGCTCGGCCTCCAGCAACGCACGGCTGACCTGGTTCGGGCCGGTATCGCCCAGGGCGACCTGGATATACAGCTCGTCGATGTTTTCGGCGTGGAATTTGCGCGCGGCCACGCTCAGATCCGCATGCTGCAGGCCCAGGCGCTTGAGCTCGCGATCGAGCAAGTCCTTGCCCGCCTGCACGTTGCGCGCGCGGTCCAGCTTATGGAACCAGGCGCGCACCTTGTCGCGCGAGCGCCCGCTGGCCAGGAAGCCGTTTGAGGCCAGCAGCCAATCGCGGCGCGGGTCCGCTTCCTTGGCGGTCATGATCTCCACGCGGTCGCCGCTGCGCAGCCGGTAGGTCAGCGGCACGATGCGGTCGTTGACGCGCGCGCCACGGCAGCGATGCCCGACCATGGTGTGCACGTGATACGCAAAATCCAGCGGCGTAGCACCTTGTGGCAGATCGATCACCTCGCCCTTGGGGGTCAGCGCATACACGCGGTCTTCGATCAGCTCGGCATCCAGCGCGCCGGCCAGCTCGCCATGCTCGCCCTCCTGCACCTGCTCCAGCAGCTGGCGCATCCACAGAATCTTGCGATCGAAGGCCTTTTCGCCGCCCTTGCCGCCTTCCTTGTATTTCCAGTGCGCGGCCACCCCGAGTTCGGCCTGAGCGTGCATTTCGAAGGTACGGATCTGGATTTCGATCGTGCGCCCTTCCGGGCCGACCACCGCGGTATGCAACGAACGGTAGTCGTTGGCCTTGGGCCGGGCGATGTAATCGTCGAACTCGCTCGGCACCGGCGCCCACAGCGAATGCACCGCACCCAACGCGGCGTAGCAGGCGGCCACGTCATCGACCATGACCCGCACCGCACGGATGTCGTACAGCTGATCGAACGACAGACGCTTTTTCTGCATCTTCCGCCAGATGCTGTAGATGTGCTTCGGCCGCCCGCTCACCTCTGCGCGCAGGCCCTGCTGGGCAAGCGCTGCCGACAAGGTGCGCTTGACCGCTTCCAGGTAGCGCTCGCGCGCCACGCGGGTTTCGTCCACTTCACGGGCGATGCGACGATAGGTTTCCGGCTCCAGATGCCGGAATGCCAGGTCCTCCAGCTCCCACTTCACCTGCCAGATGCCCAGCCGGTTGGCCAGCGGCGCGTGGATGTCGCGCGTGAGCTGGGCCAGCGCGCGGCGCTCATCCTCGCTCAGGCGATCGGCCACGCGCATGCGCGCCAGCTGCCGTGCCAGCAGGATCGGCACCACGCGCAGGTCGTGGATGATGGAAAGCAGCAGACGCCGCAACCCTTCGCTGTTGCGCCCGGCCTCGCGTCCGGCATGCAGCGCCCAGACCTGATCGGCTGCGTCCAGGCCGTCCAGCAGACCTTCCACCGCCACCCGCCGCTCCGCCGGTTGCCACGGCAGGCCCGCGATCACGCCACGCAAGGCAGGCAAATCGAACAGCAACGCCGCAATCAGGGTGGCTTCGTCGGCAGCCAGCAGTGCCAATGCATCCAGGGTGTCGCCAAGCAACGCCCACGGCACGTCACCGGTCTGCGCGGGCGGCAGCTCCTGCCAGGCCTGCGCCAGCGCATCGCGCACTGCGGGCGCGATCGAGGCCACGGCGGGACGCTGCAGCAACGCCTGCAGACGATCAAATGAGGAACTGGTCACAGCGGTGGACACGGCGGTGGGCAACAGCAGGGGGCTGACGACTACGGTAACGTGCGCGTCACCTTCTCCACAACGCGTTTTGCCGAGGCGCTCGCCACGCGAGACGACGCGCGTGCTTATGCCGGGTTCACCCGGCAACGTCTTGATTCGTAACCGCCCGGCGCGAAAAGCGACACGGCGCGGCAAAGGGTAGTTGGGACCGACGCACCTTTTTACGTGCCCTTTACAACTGCGCCAGACCGCCTGCCTATGCTCGGAGGACGTCGTGCGTTGCATCCAGCAGCCAGAGACGTTTTTCCCAACTGCGAGGTAGCCGTATGAAGACCTAGAAGAAGCCTGTCGTTCGTGAAGTCAATTGTGGCGCCGAAATCAACTGCTACGTGTCCGGCGAGTTTTGATCCTGCACGTTTCACGCTTAACTTGCCGCCCTTCCTTTTGATGCATGACCGGCAATTGCCGGCAGATTAGGTCCCGTTCTCCATGCGCATCATTGTTTTGGGATCGGCGGCCGGCGGTGGGCACCCGCAGTGGAATTGCCATACCCCCGCAAGCCTGCGGGCATGGCAGCAGACAGACGGTGCCCAGCGTCGTACCCAGGCCAGTGTCGCGGTCAGCGCCGACGGCGAGCGCTGGGTGCTGATCAACGCCTCTCCCGATTTCCGCCAACAAATTCTTGCAACGCCGGCGTTGTGGCCGCAGCAAGGGCTGCGGCATTCGCCGGTTGAGGCGGTGCTGCTGACCAGCGGCGAGATCGACCACATCGCCGGGCTGCTCTCGATGCGCGAAAGCCAGCGGTTTTCGTTGCATGCCAGCCGCCGCGTGCTGGATTTGCTCGCGCAGAATCCGATTTTCGACGCCGTCAATCCGCACTACGTAAGCCGACAACCGTTCGCGCTGGACACACCGTTGGCGCTGTGCGGATTAGCGCTCACGCCGTTTTCGGTGCCCGGCAAGGTGCCCTTGTTCATGGAATCGCGCAGCGGCGGCGACCTGGCTGGGTCCGATGAAGAAACCCTCGGACTCACCATCGACGATGGCCGCCACCGCATGCATTACATTCCCGGCTGCGCTGCGATGACCGACGCCTTGCGTGCGCGCCTGCAGGGGGCCGAACTGGTGTTCTTCGACGGCACGTTGTGGCGCGATGACGAGATGGTGCAGCTGGGCATCAGCCAGAAGACCGGCCAACGCATGGGCCATATGAGCATCGATGGCCCCGACGGCACCATCGCCGCATTCGCACCGTTGAACGTGGCGCGCAAGATCTTCATCCATCTCAACACCACCAATCCCGTGCTCAACACCTTCTCGCCCGAGTTCGCCAGCGCGCGCGCCAGCGGTTGGGAGGTTGCGCATGACGGCCTGGAGATCGCCCTGTGACCGCCCTGCTCAGCCCCGACCAACTGGAAGCGGACCTGCGTGCCATCGGCGCGCGCCTGTATCACGACCAGCATCCGTTCCATGCGCTGCTGCACCATGGCAAGCTCGACCGAGGCCAGGTGCAGGCCTGGGCGTTGAATCGCTTCGAGTACCAGCGCTGCATTCCACTGAAGGACGCGGCGATCCTGGCGCGTATGGAAGATCCGGCGCTGCGGCGGATGTGGCGGATGTGGCGGCAACGCATCCTCGACCACGACGGCAATAGCGCCAGCGATGGCGGCATCGCGCGCTGGCTACACCTCACCGACGCGCTCGGCCTGGACCGCACGCTGGTGGAGTCCGGGCGTGCGCTGCTGCCGGGAACGCGCTTTGCGGTACAGGCGTACCTGCACTTCGTGCGCGAAAAAAGCCTGCTCGAAGCGATCGCCTCGTCGCTGACCGAATTGTTCGCGCCCAACATCATCGGCCAGCGCGTGGCCGGCATGCTCAAGCATTACGACTTCGTCTCTTCCGAAGCGCTGGCCTATTTCGAACATCGCCTGACCGAGGCGCCACGCGATTCGGATTTCGCGCTGGATTACGTCAAGCAGCATGCCGATACGGTCGAAAAACAGGCGCTGGTCAAGGCCGCGTTGCATTTCAAGTGCTCGGTGCTATGGGCGCAGCTGGATGCACTGCATGTGGCCTACGTATCGCCAGGCATCGTCTGGCCGGATGCCTTCGTGCCGGACCGCGACGCCAGCCAGGTCGCAGCATGAGCGGCATTACCCGCCATAGCCAGCCGGCGCTGCGGGCGGGCGTGCGCCTGCAACAAGACCGCGCACGCGATCAGTGGGTGCTGCTCGCGCCCGAGCGCGTGGTCGAGCTGGACGACATCGCCTTGGTGGTCGCGCAGCGCTACGACGGCACGCGCTCGCTGGCGCAGATCGCGCAAGAGCTGGCTGCAGAATTCGATGCGGACGCAGCGCAAATCGAAGCGGACGTGATCGAACTCACCGATACGCTGCATCAGAAGCGTTTGCTGCGGCTATGAGCATCGCGCCGCCACCGCTGTCGGTGTTGCTGGAGCTGACCCACCGCTGCCCGTTGGCGTGCCCGTATTGCTCCAACCCGATCGCGCTGGCCGCGCTGCGCGAGGAAATGGACACCGCTGGCTGGCGCTCGCTGTTGCAGCAGGCCGCCGACATGGGCGTGCTGCAGGCGCATTTTTCCGGCGGCGAACCGATGCTGCGTAAAGACCTGCCCGAACTGGTCGCACATGCGCGCGCGCTCGGGCTGTACAGCAACCTGATCACCTCCGGCGTCGCTGGCGGCGAGCCGATGCTGGACCAACTGCAGGCGGCCGGGCTGGAACATGTGCAGTTGAGCGTGCAGGACGTCGACCCGGCCGGCGCCGACCGTATCGCCGGCTACCGCAATAGCTTGTCCAAGAAGCGCGAATTCGCCGCTGCGGTCCGCGCACGCGGCCTGCCGCTGACGATCAACGCGGTACTGCACCGCCATAACGCCGAGCGCGTGCCCGGCATGATCGCGCTGGCGCTGGAATGGCAGGCCGAGCGCATCGAAGTAGCGCACACCCAATACTACGGCTGGGGTCTGCGCAACCGCGCTGCGCTGATGCCCAGCCGCGAGCAACTGCTGGCCACCATCGACGCGGTGGAAACCGCACGTCGCCAGCTCGGCGACCGGCTGGCGATCGATTTCGTCACGCCCGATTACTACGCGCGCCAGCCCAAACCCTGCATGGGTGGCTGGGGCCAGCGTTTCGTCAATATTTCCCCGCGCGGCGATGTGCTGCCCTGCCATGCCGCCGAAACCATCGAAGGCATGCACTTTGACAATCTGCGCGAGCGCTCGCTGGCCGACATCTGGAACAACGGCGAGGCGTTCGTGCGCTTTCGCGGCACCGCATGGATGCCGGAGGTGTGCCAGGGCTGCCCCAAGCGCGAGATCGATTGGGGCGGCTGCCGCTGTCAGGCACTGGCGCTCAGCGGCGATGCCGCCACGCTGGACCCGGTCTGCGAGCGTTCGCCCATCCATGCGCAGGTGCGCGCAGCCGCCGAGCAGGAGTCGGCATCGCCGGCACCGGCCTTCATCTACCGCCGCCCCGAACGCCCAGCACCAGCCGCTGCAGACATGCTGGAATAGGCGGCGCCGGCATGCGCCAACAGCGTCTACACTAGCCCCCCTCTTCTTCCTCGGATGGCTTCCATGTCGCTCGCGCGCCGCATTCCCTTGCTGGTTTGCCTGACCTTGGCGTTGCATACCGCCCCCGCCCTGGCGCAACGCGCGGTGCAGGGCGACCTGCAGTCGCAGATGAGTGCCGAACAGTTCAAGGCCGCCGGCCTGGACAAGCTCAATGCCAGCGAACTGGCTGCGCTCAACGATTGGCTACAGGGCAAGGTCGCCAAGGAGGCCGCAGTGGTGGTCGAACAGGCCAAGGAAGCCGGCCGTCAGGAAGTGATCGTCAAGAACCGCGGCTTCTTCGACTTCGGCAGCAAGGAGCCGATCGAGAGCACGATGGTCGGCGAATTCAAGGGCTTTTCGAAGGGCCGCGTCTACACGCTGGCGAATGGTCAGGAGTGGGAACAAACCGATACGGCCAGCCTGTCCGGGGTGCGCAAGGATGCACCCAAGGTCAAGATCAAGCCGGGTCTGGTCGGCGTGTGGTATCTGCAGATCGAGGGCTACAACACCCCGGCCAAGGTGCGGCGGATCAAATAGCGCATCGGCCAAGCTTGCGCGGCTGCCGAAGACGTCGCCACGCCTGGCATCGGCATGCGCCACGCGAATCCCGCCGCTGGGCGTTGCGCGCGCGACATCGCAACTGCAGCCGCTGCACTTCGCCCGCTGGATGCCGCTCACTGCAGAGCAGTGCATGCGTTGGTGCCGACAGACAGAGCGCAGACCCAGATGCGCCCCCTCCAGGCGCAGCTGACGTGGCGCGCCGAATCATCGTCCTCCGCCGCGCGCAGACGCAGCCCATTGCCGGGAGCGAGACGCGCCGCCCTGCTTACCGATAGCGACCACGCGTACACTCCTGCACACACCCCGCGCGCCCCACCCCGTCGCTGACGCGACTGCTGACCACGCGTCCCATGTGATTGGCCGCGGCAAGCGCTGGCCACACGCACGGTCTCTGGAGAACCCGCATGCGCTCGATGACCTATTGCAGCCTGGCACTGCTATCGTCACTGACACTGTCTTCCGGCATCGCGCCCGCTGATCCACTCGCTTCTGCCGCGTCGCCGGCAGAGCGCTGTGCGAATGCACCGGAAGTTGGCTTCGGGCAAGCCTTGGTGTGTTACCGCGATGCCATCGAACAACAACCGTTGACCTATACGCGCGTTGGCACCAGCAGCGTTGCCGGTGTCGAGCGGCGCGACTACCTGCTGACCTCGCAGGACTGGTCGCCGGAGGGACTGGTCACGCCGTCGCGCTGGCAGCATGACGTGGCGATCTATGTACCGAAAGAGGCCTTGCCCATGCGCGCAGTATTGATCTCAACCAACGGTACGCGTCATCCGGTGGATGGCAGTACGGCGCAGCCGGCCAGCGAGTTGTCGCCCGAGGCGCTGGCGGCGTTGGCGCAACGCACCCGCACGGTAGTGATCGCGCTCAGCGACATTCCCAACCAGGCGTTGCGCTACCAGGGCGATGCCACCCCACGCCGTGAAGACGACAGCGTGGCCTATAGCTGGTCGCTGTTTCTCAAAGCGCCGCAGCAGCGCAAGACACTGCCGCTGCACGTGCCGATGGTGGCCGCGATTGCGCGCACCATGAGCCTGGCCGAGCGCGAATTGGCCCCGCTGCAAATCCACCGCTTCGTGCTTGCCGGCGCCTCTAAACGCGGATGGGCCAGCTGGCATGCCACCATCGCAGACCAGCGCGTAGAGGCGGTGGCGCCATTCGTGATCGACATCCTCAACATGCCGGCGGTGCTGGAGCATATGTCCCGCACCTATGGCGGCAACTGGCCGATTGCCTTCAACGCCTATGCAAAGCAGGGCATCACCTCACAACTGCAGACCCCGGCTTTCACGCGATTGGTGCAGTTGCAAGATCCGCTGAGCTATTTGCACACGCCGTACCGCACGCGGCTGGCGGTGCCCAAGTACATCGTCAACGCCAGCGGCGACGACTTCTTTCTGCCGGACAATACCCAGTTCTTCTACAACGCGCTGCCCGGCAGCAAGGCGCTGCGCGTCCTGCCCAATAGTGCGCACAACATTCGCGCCTCCGTCGTCGATACCCTGGCGCCGTTCATCACGCGCCTGCAGCAGAAGCGCCCGCTACCGCAGGTGAGCGATGTATTGCGTACGGGCCAAGCGCCGCAGATCCGCTTCCGCTCCTCCGAGCGGCCAACGCAGGTGCAGCTGTGGAGTGCACATAATCCGCACGCGCGCGATTTCCGCTACGCCTGCGGCATACGCTACAGCGCCACGCCGATTGCGCTTGCCGGCGGCAGCACGGTCCCGGTACCGGTACCGGTGCAGATTCCGGAGAACGGCTGGAGCGCGTATTTCGTGGAAGCCACTTACGCGGATGGATTCGTTGCCACCAGCCAGGCTTATGTGCTCGGCAAGCAGCGTTACCCCACCCAGGCACCGCCCACCGATAACGCGGCCTGCAGCACGCTGCCTGGCGTGACCAGCGCCGGCGCCTTGCGCTGACGCAGTCCTTGAAACAGGGTGGGTGGGGCGATAGCCGACTGAAGCACCTGGTGGGCAGCCGGGCGCCACGCGCCGGCTTGCCGAGTCCGCTCTTCACTCACCACTGCACCACGTTGGACGCATTTGTCCACTTTGCGCAACGAAGTCCGCACAGACAACGCCAAA
Organism: Xanthomonas sp. D-99; assembly: GCF_017746145.1. Lineage (NCBI taxonomy): Bacteria > Pseudomonadati > Pseudomonadota > Gammaproteobacteria > Lysobacterales > Lysobacteraceae > Xanthomonas > Xanthomonas sp. D-99. The sequence continues at coordinate 121,589 of NZ_JAGHWU010000009.1, forward strand.
CAGCACGTTTTTGCACTTGAGCACGCCACCAAGATCGATCCAACCCGGCTGATCCATTGACATCGTTGTCACCAACTCCTAAACAGGCCCCTACTCGCTGACGGCATCGGCCGGTCAGACGGACCAAAGGACTGAATGTGGCTGCGATTTCGCGTTCCGCTTACGCCTCTGCCTCGCCCGATGTCCCCGTTGCCATCAGCTTCATCGCTGCCGATGTCGGCGGCACGCATGTGCGTGTCGGGCACATGGTGCAGGCGCGCGATGCCGCCATCGAGCTTTCGCATTACCGCACCTATCGCTGCGCCGAACACGCCAGTCTCCAGGCCATCCTCGAGGATTTCCTGCAACAGCGGCGCGGCGTCGATGCGGTGGTCATCGCCAGTGCCGGCGTGGCGTTGGACGATGGCAGCTTCATCAGCAACAACCTGCCATGGGCGATTTCACCCAGCCGCATCGGTGCTGCACTGGCAGTGCGCAACGTGCACCTGGTCAACGATTTCGAGGCGGTGGCCTACGCAGCGCCGCAGATGGAACAACGCGCCGTGCTGCAGCTGAGCGGGCCGACACCGCGCCATGCGCGTGCCAACGGGCCGATTCTGGTGGTCGGCCCCGGCACCGGTCTGGGTGCAGCACTGTGGATCGATGCCAAGCCACGCGCGATCGTGCTGGCCACCGAAGCCGGCCAGGTCGCGCTAGCCAGTACCCACCCGCGCGAATATGCCGTGCTGCAAGGCCTGTTACGTGACCGGCACTATTTGCCGCTCGAGCACGTGCTCTCCGGCCCGGGATTACTGCATCTCTACGATGCGGTGTGCGAGCTGCATGGCGCAACGCCGCGTCATCGTCTGCCCGCCGCCGTGACGCACGCAGCGCTGCACGAAGACGATGCGCTTGCGCGCGAGTGCCTGGAGATTTTTTGCGGCCTGCTGGGGAGCGCGGTCGGCGACATGGCGCTGGCCTACGGCGCTGCCGGTGGCATCTATCTGGCCGGGGGCTTCCTGCCGACGATCGGCCAGTTCCTGGCTGGCAGCGCCTTTGCCGAGCGCTTCCTGGACAAGGGAAACATGCGCGCTGTGCTCGAACGCATTCCGGTCAAATTGGTCGAGCACGGGCAACTGGGCGTGCTCGGCGCGGCCAACTGGTATCTGCAGCACCACACCGACCTGTCGTAAGCGATACCACGCGTTCTACCCCGAGCGCGCGTCTGCAAGACCCCGCATCCGGCGAGCGGCAGCCCGCCGTCCATCCCTGTGCGTGATGAGGAGAGACATCATGAAATACAGCACCACCCTGCTGTCCAGCGCCATTGCACTATCGCTGGCATTCGCTGCGCAAGCCCAGGACAGCGCTGGTACGCAAGCCACCGACCTGGACGCCGTCCAGGTGGTCGGCATCCGCGCCAGCCTGGAAAAATCGCTCGACACCAAACGCAACAACACCGGCATCTCCGAGGCGATCACCGCCGAAGACATCGGCAAATTCCCGAGCACCAACGTGGCCGAAGCGCTCTCGCAGATTCCCGGCGTGACGTTGGACAGACGCTTCGGGCAAGGCGAGCGCGTGAGTATCGACGGCACCGACCCCAGCCTCAATCTGTGGTTTCTGGACGGGCATCCGGTCGCGCAGGCGATCTGGCTCTACGGCGAACAACCCAGCCGCGGTTTCGATTACACCCTGCTGGCCCCGCAGATCCTGGGCCGTGCGGAAATCCTCAAATCCTCCGAAGCGCGCCTGACCGAAGGCAGCCTCGGTGGCACGGTGCTGATGCATACGCGGCAGCCACTGGATCTGAAAGTCAATGAAGTGGCTGCATCCATCGGCTACAGCTACAGCGACCAGGCCAGCCAGGGCAAGCCCAACGCGGCACTGCTCTACAGCTGGAAGAACGCGGCCGAGACCTTCGGCATTGCGGTCTCGGCGCAGCATTACGAAGAACGCGTGGACCGCCGCGGCATGGAGGTCTTCGGCTACGTACCGGCCAGCACCTTCGCCAATGCCGCAGGCGGCGTGCCTGCCGATACGGATGTGCCCAATTCGATCAACGCTGCCTGGTTCCAGCAGGATCGCGAGCGCGACAGCGCCGTGGTCAACCTGCAGCTCAAGCCCAGCGAGGCGCTGGAGTTCAATCTGAGCGGCCTGTACATCAACGAGAACTTCGACAACTACAACCAGTCGATGTACAGCTTTTTGACCTGGAATGCCGGCACGGTGGCGGCGGTGGACCAACTCGGCGGCGTCCGTAACGGTGTGGTCACCAGTGGCCATTCCAGCGCCAATGCCATCCCGCTCGGCGGCACGGTGATCTACGATAACAACGTGCGCGAATCGGAGGTGACGACCAAAGGACTGGACCTGCGCGGCGCCTTCCGCGGCGAGGGTTGGGGCTTGAACGGACAGGTGGGCCAGAGCAAGTCCGAGAACAAAGATCTCTCCCAATACTTCATCGAGCCGTTCTACAACGGCGGCTTCAGCTGGGACACCCGCCGCGGCATCCGTTTCGACGATTCGGCAGGGGCACGTAACCCGGCCAACTGGGGTTCGGCCGGCGGCTGGTTCGGCAACAACGGCATCTTCTCTACCGAAAGCAAGGACACGTACGGCCAGCTGGATTTGAATGTGCAGTTCGACAGCGTGTTCAATCAATTGTTGCTGGGCGTGCGTCACGGCAAGCACGACGAGCGCTTCGAACTCAATGTCTATGGCGGCGTCACCCCCGGCACCCTGGCCGACGTGGGCACGATCGGGCTCACCGATCTGCAGGGGTTCTATTCCGATCACGGCCGGCACATACAGGCAGGTCGCAACAACGTACTGAACTGGATCCGCAACAGCCCGGTCGATTACAGCGCACCGGATCCGGCCAGCTATCTCAACAACAGCTGGGCGCTGGAGCAGACCAACAATGCAGCCTATGCGCAGCTGAATTTTTCCAGTGGCGGTCTACGCGGCAATCTTGGCGTGCGCTACGTGGATTCCAAGACCGAAGGCAGCGGCTTCGTCTACAGCGGCACGCCCTCCCTCGCCGACGCCGGCAGCCTGTGGCGGACCCGCACCCGCAAGGAAGACTTTCTGCTGCCTTCGCTGACGCTGTCGTACGACACCAGCGACGACTGGGTATTCCGCTTCGCTGCGGCCAAGGTCATCGCCTGGGCACCGTACAACCAGATGGTCAACAACACCTTCCTCAACGACACCACGTTGACCGGCAGCGGTGGCAATGCAGACCTGTCTCCGTACGAATCCTGGAACTTCAATCTCTCTGCCGAATATTATTTTGCGCAGCAAGCAGTGGTGGCGTGGTCGGTGTTCTACAAGAAGATCGACAACTACATCGACACCAGCGCCAGCGTGGAGCGCCAGTACAACGCATTGCGCGATACCGCACCGCAAAGCTGGGCGCAGTTGGTGGGCAGCAACGGCTGCACGGCCGATGGCTATTGCGACTACAGCATTCAACGGCCGCGCAATGCCGGCGATGGCAAGGTCAAGGGCTTCAACATCTCCTTCCAGCAACCGTTCGGCGACAGCGGCTTCGGTCTGACCGCCAACTACACCTATGCCGCTGGCGAAAACAACACCGGCGATGCCCTGCCCTACCAGTCGCGCAACAGCCTCGCCTTCAGCCCCTACTACGAAAAAGGCCCGCTCAATGCGCGGCTGACCTACAACTGGCGCGACAGCTATCTGGCCGGCGGTTATGTGGCCGGTGCGGCACCGGCAAGCGTGGACGATTACGCCGAACTCGGCGCCAGCATCGGCTATGCCTTCAGCCCGAACTGGTCGCTGCAGGTCGATGCGCAGAACCTGCTGGACGAGCAATATCTGCAATATCTGGGCGACAAGGACCATCTGGCCGGCCGCTACAAGAGCGGACGCCGCTACATGGCCAGCCTGCACCTGAAGTTCTAGCGCAGCCAGCAACACGACTGCGCTCACCGCCAGGTGGGCGCGGCCGGTGCCCAGAATCGGCATCTGCCACTTGCACACGCCGGTTCCTGTGCGCCGTCCCGCCCGCCTGGCGCCTGCTCGCTACGTCTGTTAGCAGCCCTCAGCTTCGAAGACGGACGCCGCGCGGGGTATGAGATGCGTGCGGCCTGTGTCCGATGCAAGGCCTTGCATCAGGCCTCAACTGCGCAATGCAGCCACCCGTTGCGATAGCTTCTTCGCCGATACACCGGATTTTGCACCCAGCTCCTGCGCAAAGACCGACACGCGCAGTTCTTCCAGATCCCAACGCAGCGCCTGCCACTCCTGGCGGTCTTGCAAACCGCGCGCGGCGGCGGCTTCCAGTGCATCCACGAACGGTTTGAGCTCGAGCATGCGCGCCTGGTCGCGCGCAGGATCGCGCTTTGCGCGTTCGGTGCGCAGGATCATCGCCCTGAGGTAGCGCGGATAATTGGCCAAGGCGTCGGCCGGGGTGTCGCGCAGGAAGCCTGCATGCACCAGCGCGCGCAGTTGCTGCTCCATGTCATCCAGATTGCCGCGTGCCCAGCCCATCAACGGCGCTTCCAACAGTGGCTTGAGTTCGGCCACGGCGCCCAGGATGCTTTCGGCCAGCTTCAAGCGCTCCATCGCTTCGCCGAACAGCCACTTGCTCGCGTCGTCGCGGCGCTGCGCAAATGCGCCAGGGTCGCGAATGGCGCCCAGGCCATCGGCCAGCACGGCATTGAGCGCCGCATCGACCAGATCGCCACGCAAGCGTTCCTGCGATTCGATCGCCGCATACAGCAGCCCGGTCTTGGGCGACACCGGCAATTGCTTGCGTGCCTGCTTGATCTTGTCGGCCAATGCGATTTCCAGCAGCCGACGCACGCCGCACGGATGCGCCCGCATCGCTTCGTTGCGGTCGGCAAAGATACGCAGCGCAGCAGTTTCGCCCTGATCCACCAGCGCCGGATACGCCGGCACGCCGGCCTCGCCGGCCACCTGCTCGGGAATCGGCGCGCTGGGAAAATCGCGCAATCCTTCGGCGGCCAGCGCGCGCCCGGCCCGTGCGGCAAACGCCTGCCCGGCACGTTCTCCGTAGCGCGCGCGCAGCCCGTCCAGATCGCGCGACTCGGCCAGCACCTTGCCCTCGTCATCGCGCAGGCGCAGGTTCATCAGCAGGTGCGTGTCCAGCGCCTGCTCATCGAAATCCAGCGCCGTCACCTGCGTCCCGGTAGCCTTGGCCAGAAAGCGCGCCAGTTCGCCGCGGATATCGTCGGCCGAGGCAACGCTGTAAGCCTCGTAGAACGCGCGCCCGAAATCCGGTGCCGGCACGTAGTTGCGGCGCTGCGCCTTGGGCAGGCTACGAATCAACGCAGACGCCTTGTCGGCGACGAAGCCCGGGGCCAGCCACGATAGCCGCGCTGGATCCAGCGCATTGAGCAGGTGCAGCGGCACCTCCAGCGTCACGCCGTCGTCGACGGCACCCGGCTCGAAACGGTAATGCAACGGCAGGCGCGCATCGCCGAGCGGGAAATACTTCGGAAAGCGATCGGCTTCGCTGCCTTCGCCCGGCAGCAGGTCGTTCAACGACCAATGCAGGCTGCGGCGCTTGTCCGGCGGCAAGGTCTTCCACCACGCATCCAGACCGCTGGCCGAATGCAACTCGGCCGGAATGCGATCCAGATACCAGCGCGCCTGCCAGCCTTCGTCGGCGACGATACCGGCGCGACGCAACTTGGCCTCTTCCTCGCGCGCCTGTTCGAGCACCTTGAGATTGTCGGCCACGAAGGCGGCCCGCGTATTGATTTCGCCCGTCACCAGGCCCTGGCACACGAACAGGTCATGCGCTGCGGCCGGGTCGATCTTGCCGAAATGCACGGGCTTTTTCGGCGCCAGCACCAGTCCGAACAGGCTGATCTGTTCCGAAGCGACCACCTGCCCCTGCGCACGCGACCAATGCGCATCGAAATGCTTGCGCGCCAGCAGATGCGGCAGCTCGGCGATGGGCCAGTCCGGCTCGATCGCGGCATTGGTCATGCCCCAGACTTTCTGCGTGTCCAGCAACGTGGCCGCCAAAATCCACGGCGGCGGTTTGCGCGCCAGCGCCGAACCCGGGAACGGCACGAAGCGGCGTTGCCGCGCGGCCAGATAGTCGCCCTTTTCCGTGCGATGGCCGATCTGCGTCGGCAGCCCCGCCAACAGTGCGCGATGCAGCGCCTGATACGCCGCCGCCGGCGCGGGTGTTGCAGGCGCTGCGTTGGGATCGGGCTTGCCTTCGCGCGCCAGTCGCGCAGCACGGTGAAGCTGGCCACGCGTGGGCCGGTTGGCGTTATGGCCGTCCTCGCGGACCGGCGCGCCGGCACCGGCCAGCAGCGGCGCCAGCATCACATTGGCCGGCTCTTCGCTCCAACCTAGTTCTTCGCACAGCAAGCGCAGTTGTCGATGCAGCTCGCGCCACTCGCGCATGCGCAAGAAACCGAGGAAATGCCGGCTGCACCAGTCGCGCAGCTTGGACTGGGTCAGATCTTCATGCACCTGCCGGTACGCATCCCACAAGCGCAGGATGCCAACGAATTCAGAGCGCGCATCGGCAAACAACGCGTGTGCGTTATCGGCGGCCTCGCGCGCTTCCGGCGGGCGCTCGCGCGGATCCTGGATGCCCAGGAATGCGGCGATGATGATCATCTCGCGCAAGCACCCATGTTGCTGCGCGGCCACCAGCATGCGCGCCAGCTTGACGTCCACCGGCAGGCGCGCCATCTGTCGCCCAGTGGCGGTTAGACGCCGCTGCGCGTCGATAGCGCCCAGCTCCAGCAGCTGTTGCCAGCCATCGGCCACCGCACGTTCGTCGGGGGCCTCCAGGAACGGGAAATCTTCGATCCTGCCCAGCCCCAACTGCAGCATGCGCAAGATCACCCCGGACAACGAGGAGCGTCGGATTTCCGGATCGGTGAACGCCGGACGCGCGGCAAAGTCCGCTTCGGCATACAGCCGGTAGCAGATGCCCTCGGCAATGCGCCCGCAACGGCCCATGCGCTGGTTGGCGCTGGCCTGCGAGATCGGCTCGATATGCAGACGGTCCAGCTTCTGGCGCGGGCTGTAGCGCTTGACACGGGCAAGCCCCGGGTCCACCACATACCGGATGCGCGGCACCGTCAGCGAGGTTTCGGCCACGTTGGTGGCCAGTACCAGGCGCCGCCGCGGACCCGGATTGAATACGCGGTCCTGATCGGCTGCCGACAGCCGCGCGTACAGCGGCACCACTTCGGTTTCGCGGTATTTGCGCCGTTCCAGCGACTGGTGCGCATCGCGAATCTCGCGCTCGCCCGGCAGGAACATCAACACGTCACCGCGCGGGTCGATGCGGGTGATTTCGTCGATGGCCGCCACGATCGCATCGTTGACACTGCGCTCACCGTCGCGGCCGCTGCCGTGTTCGCCGTCTTCGCTTTCGCCCGCATCGCCTTCGAGCGGGCGATAACGCACCTCGACCGGGAAGGTGCGGCCTTCCACGCTGATCACCGGCGCATTGTCGAAGTGCTGTGCAAAGCGCTCGGTATCGATGGTGGCCGAGGTGACGATCAACTTCAGATCGGAGCGCTTGTGCAGCAACTGCTTGAGATAGCCGAGCAGGAAATCGATGTTGAGGCTGCGCTCGTGCGCCTCGTCCACGATGATGGTGTCGTAGGACGACAGCCAACGGTCGCTGGCGATTTCTGCCAGCAGTATGCCGTCGGTCATGAACTTGATGCGTGACTGATCGCTGACGCGATCGGTGAAGCGCACCTGGAAGCCCACCGTCGTGCCCAATGGCGTCTTCAGTTCCTCGGCCACGCGCGCGGCCACTGCACGCGCGGCGATCCGGCGTGGTTGGGTGCAACCGATCATCCCGGCGGCTCCGCGCCCGGCTGCCAGGCACAGCTTGGGCAGCTGGGTGGTCTTGCCCGAACCGGTTTCGCCGGCGATGACCACCACCTGATGGTCGCGGATCAGCGCGATGATGCGCTCGGCCTCGCGCGCGATGGGCAACTGGTGGTCCAGCGTGATCGCCGGCTGCTGCTCGGCCCGCGCCTGGCGTTGTGCCTGCGATGCCGCCAGCGCCTGCTCGAACGCCTCGCGCACCTGCGGGTTGCCCGGCTTGCCCTGCCAGCGTGACCATAGGCCCAGCAGGCGGCCACGGTCGCGGCTCATCGCGCCATCCACGGCACGGCGGCGCTCACGCAAGGTCTCGGCAAGGGTGGAGTCGATAGCGCTCATTGATCGAAAAATGTGAAATATTGAATGACGTTTGATCCTTTAGCCTGTCTATTGTGACGCCATAACTGTTCTGTCAGACATCAACCCTCAGAAGGACCCTTCCATGTCCAAGAAAAAGAACGCCAACAAGCCCGTCATCGTCAACGATGCCCTGCCGGTTGCAGCCGCCTCGGCGCCGCATATCGATATCGGGATCAAGGACGCCGATCGCAAGCAGATCTCCGACGGTCTGGCCCGCTACATGGCTGACGCCTTCACCCTGTATCTGAAGACCCACAACTTCCACTGGAATGTCACCGGGTCGATGTTCAACTCGCTGCACACCATGTTCGAAACCCAGTACACCGAACAATGGGCGGCGCTGGACGAAGTGGCCGAGCGCATCCGTGCTCTGGGCTACAACGCGCCGGGCTCGTATCGCGAATTCGTCGCGCTGACCTCGATCCCGGAAGAGCCGGGCCTGAGCGACAGCGCCGACTGGCGCGAAATGGTGCGCCAGCTGGTCAGCGGCAATGAAGCGGTCTGCCGCACCGCCCGCAAGGTGCTGGGCACCGCCGACGATGCCGGCGACGATCCGACCGTGGACCTGCTGACCCAGCGTCTGCAGACCCACGAAAAGTACGCCTGGATGCTGCGCTCGCTGCTGCAGTAAACCCTCTGGGCTTCGCCCCCTGCGGGTTTGCCCAAGGTTTTGCAGTTGCGAAACCTTGGGCCCCAGCTCAATTACCTGCCACACCCCGCGCCTTCGGCGCGCCCTCTGACTCAGGGGGCGCAGCCATCTCCGCTTCGCGGACATGT
>NZ_JAGHWU010000009.1:130641-140644 GCF_017746145.1 Xanthomonas sp. D-99
CGCCCCCTGACTCAGGGGGCGCAGCCATCTCCGCTTCGCGGACATGTCCCCCAACATTCGCGGTGCAAACGTTGGGCCCCGCTACGCATCTCCTTACCCCGCGCCTTCGGCGCGCCCCCTGGCTCAGGGGGCGCAGTCATCTCCGCTTCGCGGACATGTCCCCCAACATTCGCGGTGCAAACGTTGGGCCCCGCTACGCATCTCCACACCCCGCGCCTTCGGCGCGCCCCCTGACTCAGGGGGCTGTGGGTGGTTAGGTTCACGACGATGGCGCATGATGTACAGGTTCTGCAGGACGCCACAGTCTTTTGCCACACCCTCTGCATCAATTGCCGGGAATTAAGCCCCTATCCCATCGGGAAAGCGTTGGGGTGAGGGGACGGGGCGAAGCCTCATGGCGCTGACTGCGCACAAGACTTCACACACTGCCGGCCATCCGCCAGCCGCATCACGGCAATCCCTGATGCCTCTTCGCGTCGTCCCACCCAGCATCTGCCCGGCCAGGGCTTGACCCGCACGGTATCCTAGGCGGATGTCTTCCCCCGCCCACGAACTGCTCAGCCGCGTCTTCGGCTACAACGACTTCCGCGGCCCGCAGCAGGCCATCGTCGAACACGTCGCTGCCGGCAACGATGCCCTGGTCCTCATGCCCACCGGTGGCGGCAAGTCGCTGTGCTACCAGGTGCCGGCGCTGCTACGCGACGGCATCGGCATCGTGGTCTCGCCGCTGATCGCGCTCATGCAGGACCAGGTCGAGGCCCTGCGCCAGCTAGGCGTGCGCGCCGAATTCCTCAATTCCACCCTGGATGCAGAAAACGCCCAGCGCGTGGAACGCGCCCTGCTGTCCGGCGACCTGGACCTGCTCTATGTTGCGCCCGAGCGCTTGCTGACCCAGCGCTTCCTTTCGTTGCTGGAACGCAGCCGCATTGCGCTGTTCGCCATCGACGAAGCCCACTGCGTCTCGCAATGGGGCCACGATTTCCGTCCGGAATACCGCCAGCTCACCGTACTGCACGAGCGCTGGCCGCACATTCCGCGCATGGCGCTGACGGCCACCGCCGACCCGCCGACCCAGCGCGAAATCGCAGAGCGCCTGGATCTGGTGGACGCGCGCCACTTCGTCAGTTCCTTCGACCGCCCCAACATTCGCTACACGGTGGTGCAGAAGGACAACGCGCGCAAGCAGCTGCAGGAATTCCTGGGCCGTCATCGTGGCGCGGCCGGCATCGTGTATGCGATGTCGCGGCGCAAGGTGGAAGAAACCGCACAGCAGCTGTGCGCGCAAGGCTTCAATGCACTGCCCTATCACGCCGGCCTGCCGGCAGAGGTGCGTGCAAAAAACCAGCGCCGCTTCCTGCGCGAGGACGGCATCATCATGGCCGCCACGATCGCTTTCGGCATGGGCATCGACAAGCCGGACGTGCGCTTTGTGGCGCACGTGGATCTGCCCAAATCGCTGGAGGGCTACTACCAGGAAACCGGCCGCGCCGGCCGCGACGGCGACCCGGCCGAGGCCTGGCTGTGCTACGGCCTGGGCGATGTGGTGCTGCTCAAGCAGATGATCGAACAAGGCGAAGCGGCCGAAGAGCGCAAGCGCCTGGAGCGCGCCAAGCTCGACCACCTGCTTGGCTATTGCGAATCCATGCAATGCCGCCGCCAGGTTCTGCTGGCAGGCTTTGGCGAGACCTATCCCAAACCCTGCGGCAACTGCGACAACTGCCTGACCCCGGCCGCCGCGTGGGACGCCACGGTGGCCTCGCAGAAAGCGCTCAGTTGCGTCTACCGCAGCGGGCAGCGTTTCGGCGTGGGCCATTTGATCGACATCCTGCGCGGCAGCGAAAACGAACGCATCAAACAGCTGGGCCACGACCAGTTGAGCACCTACGGCATCGGCCGCGATCTGGACGAACGCACCTGGCGCGGCGTGTTTCGCCAGCTGGTGGCCGCCAGCCTGCTGGAAGTCGATAGCGAAGGTCACGGCGGCCTGCGCCTCACCGATGCCAGCCGTCAGGTACTCAAGGGTGAGCGCCAGGTCATGATGCGCCGCGAAAATCCGGCTGCCGGGCGCGAGCGTAGCGCGCAGCGCACCGGCCTGCCGGTGCAGCCGCAGGATCTGGCGCTGTTCAACGCCTTGCGTGGCTTGCGCGCGGATCTGGCCAAGGAACAGAACGTGCCGGCCTTCGTGATCTTCCACGACAGCACCTTGCGCAACATCGCCGAGCAACGGCCAACCAGCATCGATGCGCTGTCGCGGGTGGGCGGCATCGGCGGCGGCAAGCTGGCGCGCTACGGCGCGCAATTGATCGAGATCGTGCGCGACCAGGGCTGATGCAGCAGCGTGTGTCAACACAACACCGCGCACGCCACAAAAATCCGCAAGATCGACAGCGCGCATTCAATCAGCCGTTGCTAGTTTCACAGGGCGAGCTGGCACGCGCTGCCAGCCCCTCTTCGTAGAGTCCAACCGATGAAACGCAGCCTGCTTGTCCTGGTCACTCTGTTTGCCGCCGGCAGCGTCGCCGCTGGAAGTGCGTTGGCCCAAGCCAGCGACGGCAGCCCCGAAACGGCGACCGCACGTTCGCTGGACCTGAGCATTCCGCAAGCCCCGGTGCAGCTCCGCTCCGACCCGGAATACAGCAACGACCCGCCGGGCACCTTCTACGGCGACAAGAGCGGCCCCAAGCCGGCGCTGGCCCGGCCAAGTGCCGCTTCCATCGCTGCCGAACGCGCCGAGCAATGCCAGGGCAAGCTGCATGGTGCTGTCGAGACAGGCCTGGGCTATTCCAGCCGCGGCGGCAACAGCAACTGGCAGGCGGTGAATTTGAATTCCTGCAAGACCTATTACGACGACGACGGGAAGGCGCACCAGATTGGCGTCAGCATCAGTGTCGGACGTGGTGAGGGCTCCATTTTTGGCCCGCGCTATGCACCTGGTGGCTATGGTCCGGGCCCGTTCGGCTGGTAACCATACGGCAAGGTGTGCGTTGACAGAGGGTTCACTGCCGCATCGCTGAGAATGTGGCCTGCCTTACGAGACCAGCTCATGCCACAGAACAAGGAACGGCCGGTTGTCTTCGTTGTCGAAGACGGCGACGGAACCCGACAGCTCAGCTGCCTTGTGCTGGAGAGCTATGGTTTCACTTGCCGCAGCGCCGGCTCGGTCGAAGAAGCCTTGGCCCTGATCGAAAGCGACCCGCGCGTGGACGTGCTGTTTTCCGATATCCATTTCCCGGGCGGCTTGACCGGTGTGGACTTGGCGCTCAAGACCGCGCATGCGCCGTACAACCTGCCGGTGCTGCTGACTTCCGGCCTGGCGGTCGAATATGTGGAAGAGTTCCTGCCCGACGGCGTGGCCTTCCTAGAAAAGCCCTATACCCCTGAGCAACTGCTGAGTGCGATCCGCAGCGTGATGGCCAAGCACCGCGTGCTGGCCACGCCAGTCGCGTAACACGAGCGGCCGCGACTGGACGGTTGCCCACAATCCCGGTATTAAATGCCGGCCCTCGCGCGATGCGGCGGCAACGGGGATTGACCACGACACGGTAGTACCACAGACGCGGCGCATCGCCCGGCTGGCAGTACCGTGTCTTAACACCAGGGGAAAACATGAGACATCTAGTGACCGCAGCCATTGCCATGGCTGCGCTAAGCGGTTGCGCCACGGTCATGGACGACGCGACCCAGCCAATTCGCATCGACACCAAGACCGCCGACGGGCAGCTGGTTTCCGGCGCCGACTGCGCCATCAGCAACGACAAGAGCCGGGTCACGGTGAAGTCCGGCCAGACCGCACAAGTGCGTCGTTCCGCGCGCGATCTGGAGGTGACCTGCGTGCTGCCCGGCCAAAGTGATGCCGCGGGCCGTTCCATCTCGCGCGCCAACATGGGCATTTGGGGCAACATTCTGATCGGCGGGGCGATCGGCGCCATCGTCGATCACAGCAAGGGCACCGGTTATACCTACCCGAGCTGGATCCAGTTGGTGTTCGGGCAGACGCTGAGCTTCGACCGCCATCGTGAGCACCGGGGCCAGCCGCTGCAGGGTGAGAACGCGCACGGTGTGGTGGCGACACGCAATTCCAGTTCCGGCAGCCCCACGCACGCGTCGGCGGTCACCCTGCCATTGCCGAGCGAACCGGCAGCCTCCGAGCAGGCAGTCGTTACGGCAGTGCCTGCGGCAGCCGCAGGCAACGCTGGGCCTGCAGGCCCAGCGATGTCGACCGACTCGGCGGCCAGCCGCGCCCAGGGCATCAGCAATGGCCTGCAATGCGGCACCGTGCAGGCCACCAGCGCCACGCGCTTCAGCGCGGTCTGCAGCAGCGGCACCACGGTGCAGATCGATTGTTCCGGTTTCCGCTGCACTTCCACGTTTCAGTGATGCGGTGAGCGGTGGGCACAGGCCCACGGTCATGCACAAGTCGTCGCGACGGCTGTCGGAAACGTCCCGACAGCTTGTCGGCTCTCGCCCGATTTACGTGACCGATGCCGCATTTAAACTGCAGCTACCGGACGCGAGGCCTGTTGGGCCGCTCAACTCGCGGGGCGCAGAGCACGCCCCTGCCGGAACACGGAGGAGCGAAGGCGCGAAGGCGCGACAGAATGGTCGCGCTTTCCCCCCACGATCTGCGCGTGCGTTCGTCCGTTCAGTCGTTTAGCAGGAAACGATTGCCGCCCGGCTCCATGCATGGAAGGCCAGTCGCGTCCTGCAATTGACCGCAGTGCAATTGTCATTGCAATCGCCCATCGGCTCCCCGGCACTCACTCCACGCAGCATGCCGATGTGCGCGTATCACTGTGCAAGCGCCTGCTTGGCCACCCCCTGATGCACGGGGCGATGCTTCCCGAATCACGCTGCAGAGGCACACTCCGACTCGTGCAAGGTGACTATTGCTGCATCGATCGATGCAAGGCAACGTCCGCCTCCGCGCCGCGCACGTAGATGCCCTGGGTCATCGAAGCGGCGGAAACATCCGCCTGCTTCTGCAGCACACCATGCATTTCACGCGATCAAGCAGGCTGCTCGCTAGGCTAACGTCATCGCAGCGCTGTGCTGCGCAAGACTGTCAGGAGTTCCGCATGGGCGACAATTCGTTTTTATCTCCGGCCTTCATCATCCTGGTCATTGGTGTGATTGCCGTGGTGCTGTTTCTGGTCACGCGTGCCAAGAAAAAGCGCAACAAGAAATAATCGCTGCATGCGCTGCTGGCCGTGACTGAGCACACGCGCACCCAGCGCTACGTGTTGACAGCGGCTGCAGCCGCTCACTCCGTGCTGCAGTCAGAACCGCTCGCCTGCCGGCAGGTAGCGCCATTCGCCGATCGCCAGCTTGCCCAGCGGCACCCGGCCCACGCGCAAGCGGCGAATGCTCACGACCTCCAGGCCCACTTGGCCGCACATGTCGCGCAGTTGGCCGGGCTGCACGTGCTTGATTGCAAACCGCAAGCGGTCTTCGCTTTGCCAGCTCACCTTGCAAGGCGGGAGACTGCGCTGTTGGTAGACCAAGCCATGCGCCAGCCGCGCCATTCCGTAAGGGCGCAACTCACCCCGCACTTCCACCAGGAATTCCTGCTCGATCGTGCCAGCGTCAGCGCTCAGCCGGCGCAGCACGCGGCCATCCTGGCTCAGGATCAACAGGCCGCTGGCCACCTCTTCCAGCGGCAGCGGTGCATGTAAGCGTAGGAAGTGCCGCTTCAGCACACGTACGTCGGACTGATCCAGCGCGCTGCGCGTTGCCGGCGTGGCAAGCGCCAGCGCGGCATCGACGCAGACGCCTGCCGGCTTGTGCAGCAACAAGGTGGCGGGCTCGGCAGGCACCGGCACCGCATTTTCGGCCAGGGTGACCTGCGCCGCGGTCGCTAGCGCCTGCGGTTCTTCGACCACCACGCCGTCCACGCTGACCCACCCGCCCTCGATGTAGTGCTGGGCCTCGCCACGCGAGCAGCCGAACGCGGCAGCCACACATTTATCGAGACGGATCGGATCGGACATCGGGCGAGCTCAGCATCAGGGGACGGCAGTGTACGTGCTGGCTGTTTGCCCGCGTGAGTCGCGGCCCAACGCATCGGACGGTGCGCCTGCGCAGGCCGGCACTGCCTGCTATCGACGCAATGGCAAACTCCGTGTGCACCCAGACACCGGCAAACGCTTCTGCACCGCACGACAACGTGGGAAACTCGAAGCTCACACAGGAGATCGCAGATGTTTATCCAGTTCGGCACCGCCCGGGTCCGCCTCAACCATATCTCTGTCATCAGCGACCCCTTCAACGCTGGCGAAAGCTTCGGGTCGTACTGCCACTCGGTTCGGGTCGGGCTGATCTCCGGCGAAGAAGTCTTTGCGCGCTTCAACAGCGAGAATGGCGCCAAGCAACTGCACGCAGACGTGCTCGCTGCGCTGGAAGCCTGAGCAAAGAGTGATCGCCATCGCGGCGCGCTGCGTGCGCACCCGATGGCCCCAACTGCAGCACATGATTTTCCTGCCATGCATGCTGCGGTGCGGGAATACGCGCGACGCCGCGTGCGGCCCCTTCCACTGAAGTACCTCGCACAGCCTATGCGCTATCGGGCTCGCGTCTGTCTTGTCAGGCGCCCGATGCAGAACTGGCCTGCATGCATCCAATAGCCAGTCATACGCGTCTGTCGGCCACGCGCCAATGTCGGCAAAACGTCGGAAAATCGCTGCATCACCAGCACACTTCGATCCGGCCAAATGCATCTGAATCTGCGCGCTGGGGCACCTATGTCAGGACAGCGGAAGCGAGTGTCAGGAAACTTCCGATCTGTAATGAATCAGCGGTAAGTATTTTCGATCGACAGTCTTTAGCTCCCTGAAATTCTGCCGCTAGCTGGGCAAGGCGCTTGAGTCGATGCACCCCGCATCCGCCGAGCTGCTCAGCTGTACTACCTGGAAGCGGTCATGAATGACTATCTGCAACGCCTCAATGTCGGCCGTCGCCTCGGAATGGCGTTCGGTATTCTGATTCTACTGTCGGGCCTGCTGGTGGCGACCGGCCTGATCACCATGGCCAATGCGCGTTACGAGCTGGACACCATCGTCAACAACAACATGGAAAGGATCCGGCTATCCTCCGAAATGCTCGACGCCAACACCAATGTGGCGATCGGCTTGCGCGACGTGGTGATGGTGTCAGGCGATGCGGCCAACCGGCGCGCACTGGACATCATCGAAAGGAGTCGCGCGCGCTACAAGCAAGCCCACGATGCCCTGGCTGCGATGCCAAGCAGCGAGCTCGAAAAAAAGGCGCTCGCACTGGTGCAGGAAAAGCGCGACATCTCGGTCAAGTTCAACAACCAGATTCTCGACTACGGCATGCGCGACCAGAATCAGCAGGCACAGGCCTTGCTGCAAGGCGCTGCCGCTGCGGCGATGGACCAGCAACAAGCCGCAATTGCTGCAAATGCCGCCTTGGAGCGCCGCCTCAGCAAAGATGCGTACGCCGCAGCGGTTGCATCGATGCATAACGGCAAGATCATCCTGGCCAGCGGCGGCATCGCTGCGCTGGTGATCAGCGCGCTGCTCGCATGGTTGATTACGCGCAGCCTGACCAGGCCGTTGAGCCAGGCCACGCGCACTGCCGAAGCCATTGCCGCAGGCAATCTGCGCAACGATGTGCACACCACCGCAACGGATGAAACCGGCCGCCTGTTGCAGGCCATGGACAAGATGCAACTGCAGCTGCGCAACCTCATCGCGGCGCAGACCGACATGGCCAAGCATCACGATAACGGCCAGATCAGCTTCCGCATCGACGCAACCGTTTTTCCGGGCGACTACGGCCGCATGGCCAACGACACCAACGCATTGGTGGCCTCGCACGTGGCCGTGCAAAACGATCTGGCGCGCATCATGGGGCGTTATGCCATCGGCGAACTCTCCGAAGACATGCAGCCCCTGCCGGGCGAAAAAGCTGCCTTCAGCAACACCATGTCGCAGGTCAAGCTCAACCTGTCTGCGATGAATCACCAAATCAAGCACCTTGCGCAGGCCGCCGCCAATGGCGACTTCAGCGCCCGTGGTTATGTCGAACGCTTCCAGTTCGACTTCCGCATCATGGTGGAGAGCCTGAACCAGTTGATGTCCACCGCGGACGGCAATCTGCAATCGCTATCGGCACTGCTGCAGTCGATCGCAGCGGGCGACCTCACCGCACGCATGAGCGGCGACTTCCGCGGCGTATTCGCACAGATGCGCGATGACGCCAATGCAACAGCAAGCCAGCTGGCGCAGATCGTCGGCAACATCCAGCAGTCGGCCGTGTCGATCAACGCGGCTGCCAGCGAGATCGCCGCGGGCAACCAGGATCTGTCGCAGCGGACCGAGCAGCAGGCAGCCAACCTGGAAGAGACCGCCGCCTCGATGGAAGAGCTAACCTCCACCGTCAAGCAGAATGCCGAGAGTGCGCGCCAGGCCAATCAATTGGCGATCGGTGCCGCACGCGTGGCCTCGGAAGGGGGCACTGTGGTCGGCAAGGTCGTGGACACCATGAGTGGTATCGAAGCCTCGTCCAAGAAGATCGCCGACATCATCTCCGTCATCGACGGCATTGCCTTCCAGACCAACATCCTGGCGCTGAACGCCGCGGTGGAAGCTGCCCGGGCAGGCGAACAGGGTCGTGGCTTTGCGGTTGTTGCCTCGGAAGTGCGCACGCTCGCGCAACGCTCCTCCGGCGCAGCGAAGGAGATCAAGGACCTGATCGACGATTCCGTCCAACGCGTGGCCGAAGGCTCGGCACTGGTGCACAGCGCCGGCAAGACCATGGGCGAGGTCGTGGCCAGCGTCCAGCGCGTCACCGACATCATGGGCGAAATTTCGGCGGCCTCGCAGGAGCAATCTGCCGGCATCGAACAGGTCAATCAAACCATCACGCACATGGATGAAACCACGCAACAGAATGCGGCGCTGGTGGAAGAAGCCACTGCCGCCGCCCGCTCCCTGGAAGAACAAGCCGTGCAACTCACCGACGCGGTCGCCATCTTCAAGATCGATGCACGGCAGGCACGCCGCGCAGACGCGCGCGCTACCGCACCGGTCGCGCATCTGTTGGACAAGGTACGCCACGCCTGAGCAGTGGCGTGGCCGCCGGCTGACTTTCAAAGGGGCAGCTGGCGTGAGCGCACCGCAGCGCTTGCCGGCGGCGATCGCAACAAGCCACTCACGTCCTCCCAAGCGCGCCCTGAGCGCGCGCTTGGCTGTTGCAACGGCGCAGCTACCTTTGCAGGGACACCATCTGCGCCAACGCCGCCTGTTCGCTGTCAAATAAACTGCCGAACATATCGAATTGTCGAGCAATCCCTGCACCGGCGGCGATCCGACGGCCCGGCCTGGCGGGTGGACTGCAATAGATCACCATGGACCAGCAGAATTTCCGGCTCCCACACCTGCGCAATGACTGCATAACGCTGCAGACAGAGCGATTAGCGCAGCGCCACGTGCTCGGGTAGCAGCAACAGCACACACAGCAGCAGCATGAAGACCGCGATCAGTCCATCCAGTATCTGCCACGCACGCGGATGCCGGAACACCGGCTGCAACAAGCGGGCGCCATAGCCCAGGCCAGAGAACCAACTGACGCTGGCGATACACGCACCGAGCGCAAATGCCCAGCGCAACGCACCGGGATAATGCGTGGCCAGGCTGCCGAGCAAGAGCATCGTATCGAGATAGACGTGCGGATTGAGGAAGGTAAACGCCAGGCAGGTGAGCACTGCGCGTTGCCAGTGTTCTTCGCCCTGTTGCGCCGGGGTCATTGTGCCTTCGCCGCGCCAGGCACGGCGCGCGGCCATCCAGCCATAGACTGCAAGAAATGCGGCACCTGCGTAACGCAGCAGCTGCAGCAGGCCCGACCATTGCTGCGCCAATACGCCGATTCCGGCGACACCGAGCAATATCAGCGCGATATCCCCTAGTACGCAGATCGTCACCACTAGCCCCACGTGCTGGCGCTTGAGTCCTTGCCGCAGCACCGACGTCCCCCCGATTTTGAG
>NZ_JAGHWU010000010.1:0-5559 GCF_017746145.1 Xanthomonas sp. D-99
TGGGGCCCCGACATGCAAACTGCAGAAGCAACAGCTACACGATATTGAAAGCATCAAAGCATCAAAGCATCAAAGCATCAAAGCATCAAAGCATCAAAGCATCAAAGCAGCAAAGCAGCAGGTTGGGATGCGCTAACGGAGACGGGGTGATGATGGTCGCGATCGGCCGATGTGGAAAAAGTGGGTGGTACAGGTGCTCGAACGACGGCAGCTTTTGTGGCACGCGTGCGACCTTTACACAACCTGGGCCAAGGCACCTGTTTTTGTAGGAGCGACCCTGGTCGCGAGGCCGTCCATGCACTCCATTCGCTACCCTGCTCAAGTTCTTCCCGTAACACCGCACCACAAGGAACTGCTTCACCGCTCGTGATGGTCTGTCCTTGGCGTCTCCTTCGTTTCGTTTTTGGTGAGTGAGCAATGAATTCCCAGTCCAATCTGTCGCCGGCGCAGCCGGGTGCCTCCTTGTTTGCCGAGACGCTCGCCGAGCAACGTGCGCAGCAGTTCCGCATGCGGCGCTTGCAGGTGCACAACTGGGGCACCTTCAACGGGCTGACCGAAGTGCCGATCGCGGAGAAGGGCTTCCTGTTCGTGGGGCGTTCGGGGTCGGGCAAGTCCACCTTGCTGGATGCGATGTCGGCACTGCTGACGCCGCCGAGCATCGTCGACTTCAACGCTGCCGCGCGCGAAGCCGAACGCAGTGGGCGCGATCGGAGTCTGGTGTCGTATGTACGCGGTGCGTGGGCCGATCAGCAGGACAGCGCGTCCGGCGAAATCGCCACGCAATACCTGCGCAAGGGCGCCACCTGGACCGCATTGGTGTTGGAGTACGCAAACGCGCATGGCCAGACGGTGAGCCTGATCCGGTTGTTCTGGATCGCCGGCAGCGGTAACGCGGCGGCCGATGTGCGGCGCCACTACATGGTCGCGCCACGCCGTTTGGACGTGGCGACCGAGCTGGATGGCTTCGATCTCGACCTGCGCAGGCTCAAGGCGCGGTTGGGCGATGACGTTGCGCATTTCGACGGCTTCGCCGGCTACGCCGAACGTTTCCGGCATGCGCTGGGCATCGGCAACGAAATGGCGTTGCGGCTGTTGCACAAGACCCAGTCGGCCAAGAACCTGGGCGATCTCAATGCATTCCTGCGCGGTTTCATGCTGGACGAGCCGCGGACCTTCGAAGCGGCCGACCGGCTGGTGGAAGATTTTGCCGAACTCGATGGCGCGCACCATGCAGTGGTCACCGCACGGCGCCAGGTAGAAACCCTGAGCCCTGCGCGCGAGCACCACGCGGCGCTGATGGCGCTGCGCCACAGCGTCGGCGAGTTGCGCGAGCTGCAGCTGGGTGTGGACAGCTACCGCGAGCAGCAGCGGTTGGCCTTGCTGGATGAACGGCTGCAGGAGCTGGACAACCAGGACCGTGGACTGGCCGGCGAAGAAGGCCAGCGGCGCGAATCGCTGGATAACCACGAGCAGAAGCTGCTCGGCCTGGAGCGCGAGCAGCGCGCCGCCGGCGGCGAGCAGATCGAAGAACTGGAACGCGAACGCGCACGCGTCGAGCGCGAGCGCGACGAACGCCTGCGCCGCCGTGCGCAGATCGAACAGGCCTGCCGTCAGCTCGGTACCGCGTTGGCGGCCGGTGCCAGCGGCTTTGCCGCGCAGATTGCGCATGCGCAAACCGTGCTGGATAACGGCAAGCACGACGCCAGCGCGCTGGACGAGGCGATCGCCGAGCGCATGGGCGCGCGGCGCGACGACGAACGCCGCTTTGCCGAGATCCGCGCCGAACTGGATGCGCTGAAGCGCGCGCCATCGAGCATGCCCGCACCGATGCAGGCGCTGCGCGCGCGCTTGTGCGAAGACACCGGCATTGCCGAGGCTGCGCTGCCGTTCGTGGGCGAGCTGGTGCAGGTGCGCGAAGACCAATCGGCCTGGCGCGGCGCCATCGAGCGTGTGCTGCACGGCTTCGCGCAGTCGCTGCTGGTGGACGAGCGGCATTACGCGCAGGTCAGTGAATGGGTCAACCGCACCCATATCGGTACGCGCCTGGTGTACTTCCGTGTGCGCCGTAACGACGAGCTGCACTCGCGGCGGGTCGATCCCGGCGCGCTGCCCGGCAAGCTGCAATTGCGCGAGCACGCCTTTACCGAATGGTTGCGCAACGAGCTCACCCGCCGTTTCGACTACGCCTGCGTGGACAACGCCGCCGCACTGCGCAACGCCGACCGCGCGATCACCCGCGAGGGCCAGGTCAAGCACCCGGGCGATCGTTACGAAAAGGACGACCGCCACGCCGTCAACGACCGCAAGCGTTGGCTGCTCGGTCACGACAACCGCGACAAGCTCAAGGTGTTCGAGCGCGAAGCGCAGGCGCTGGCCCAGCGCATCGCCAGCTGCGATGCCGATGTCGCAGCGCTGCGCAAGCAGCGTGAGCAGGACCAGGAGCGCCAACTGGCTGCCCACACCCTGGTGGAGCGCGACTGGGACGAGATCGACGTCGGTCCCAAGCTGCAGCGCCTGAGCGATATCGATGAACAGTTAGTGCAGCTGCGCGAAGGCAACAGTGGCCTGCGCGCGCTCGGCCAGGCCATCGACACCGCACGCACCTTGCGCGACCAGGCCAAGCGCACTTATGAAGATGTGCGGCTGGAGCGCGCGCAACTGGCGCGCGAGCGCGTGCGGCTCGAACAGCAGCATGCCGCATGTGCGGGCCGCGCCGGCAGCGCTACGCTCACGCCCACCCAGTTGCAGGGCCTGCGGGAACGGCTCGCCGCCTTGACGCCGCTGTCGCTGGACAATCTGGAAGCGCATTTTCGCGTGGTCGAACGTGGCCTGGCCGAGCAGCTGGCCGACAGCCAGGGCCGCGACAGCCGGCTCAGCGCGCAGTTGCTGGAATGCTTCCGCAAGTATTGCCAGCAGTGGCCCGAAGACAGCGGCGATTTCACCGTGAGCCTTGCCAGCGCCGACGATTTCCTCGCGCGCCTGGACCGGCTGGAAAGCGATGGCCTGCCGCGGCACGAGCATCGTTTCTTCGATTTGTTGCAGACCCAGAGCAAGAACAACCTGCTGGCCTTGCAGCGCCACACCGCCGAGGCCCACAAGGGCATCAAGCAGCGCATGGACGAGGTCAACGCCAGCCTGGAGCAGGTGCCGTTCAACCGCGACACCATCCTGACCATCGAGGTCGGCGACCGCCGCCTGGCCGAAGTGCAGGAATTCCAGCAGCAGTTGCGCGCAGTGCTGTCGCATCAACAGACCGAAGACCGGGCCCTGGCCGAAGCGCAGTTTTCCACCTTGCGCGCGCTGGTGGCGCGCCTGGGCGCGCAGGAACCGGAGGCACGCCGCTGGCGCGAGCAGGTGCTGGACGTGCGCCTGCATGTGGAGTTCATCGGTGTGGAGCTGGACGCCCAGACCCGTGCGCAGGTGGAGATCTACCGCAGCGGCGCCGGCAAATCCGGCGGTCAGCGCCAGAAGCTGGCAACCACCTGCCTGGCGGCCGCGTTGCGTTACCAGCTCGGCGGCGAAGACGGCGAACTGCCGCGCTACTGCGCGGTGGTGCTGGATGAAGCCTTCGACAAGGCCGACAACGAATTCACTGCGCTTGCGATGAATATCTTCGAGAACTTCGGCTTCCAGATGGTGGTGGCCACGCCGTTGAAGTCGGTGATGACCTTGGAGCCCTTCATCGGCGGCGCGTGCTTTGTCGAAATCAGCGGCCGCCACAACTCCGGCGTGTTGCTGATCGAATACGACGAGCAGGCACAGCGATTGAAGCTGCCCGAGCGCGCGCGTGGCGATGAGCCGGCAGTTGCCGATGCCGTTGATGCTGCGCCGTCGATCGAGGCTGCGGGCGAGCCTGCAGGAGTGCAGGGCGCTGTCAGCGCAGATGGCATGGCAATTGACGGCGCCGCAGTGCCCACGGCATCGCCTGCCACCGATGAGACCTTGTCCGCGGCGCCGGAAACGCAGACCGGTCAGCGCACGCCGGCAGTCGCGACGGCGAACAAGCAGAACAGGAACGCCAAGACCGCCAAGACCGCATCTTCCACGCGCGCTGCGGCACAGTCGCAAGTAATGCAGACCAAGAAATCGACTTTGCGCACTCCAGCTTTGGCTAGCAAGGCGGTATCCGACAAACGCGCATCGGGTGCGTCGGCGGTGCCTTCGGCAGCTGCATCCAGGTCCAGCGTCGGCAAGACCACTCGGTCTTCGAAAACACCGGGCAAGCCGATTGCGGCCACAAACGCATCCAGCGCCACATCCGGGAAGGGCGCCACCGCCTCTGCGGCGGTGAAAACTGCCGCAGCCAAGCCACGTGCAACAGCTGCATCGACCGGGCAGCCAGTACGCGGTGCCGGCAAGACAAGCTCCAAGCGCGCGGCGACGACTGCTTCACCGGCCAAAACGCGCGGCGCCAAGCCAGGCACGGCGCAGTCGCGCGGCAAGCGCTGACCATCGGGCACGGGCGACGCCATCTGCGCGGTGGCGTCGCCCATCGAGCATCTCGCATCGCCAGCACGTTGCGATTACTGCTGCAGCAGATCCCAGCCCATCTTGCCGATCAGCACGATCACCAGCACCAGGAACAATTTGCGGATCAATGGCGTGCCGCCGCGTAACGCCATCCTTGTGCCGGCCACCGCGCCGGCCACGTTTGCCGCCGCCATCGGCAGGCCGATCGCCAGCATCACCTGTCCACTGGGCAAGAAGAACGACAACGCCGCAAGGTTGGTGGCCAGGTTGACGACTTTTGCCGCCGCCGAGGCGCGCAGGAAATCCAGCCCGAAAAAGCGAATGAACAGGAAGATCAGAAAGCTGCCCGTCCCCGGGCCGAAGAACCCGTCGTAGAAGCCGATCGCCGCTCCCATCGCCAACGCGGTGGCCAGTTCGCGCCGGCCGATCCGACGTGGCCGATGCAGCGCGCCGAAGTCCTTCTTGATCAGCGTGTAGATCAGCATCGCGATCAGCAGCACCAGAATCAGCGGCCGCACCGCCTGCCTGGGCATCAGGCTGACGGCGGTCGCGCCCAGGAACGAAAACGTAAACGCCGCCGCGGTGGCATACAGCACCGGCCGCCACGGAAAGCGCACCGTGCGCGCGTATCGCCACGCCGACGCAGCGGTGCCGAACATTGCGCTGAACTTGTTGGTGCCCAGAATCAGCGATGGCGCCTGCTGCGGCAGTGTCGCAAACAGGCCAGGCAGCTGGATCAATCCGCCACCACCGACCGCCGCATCCACCAACCCGGCCACGAACGCAATGCACAGCAGCCACGGCAATTGGGTGGGAATCAATTCCAGCAAGACCACGCTCCGCGCGACGGGGGCGACAGCATAGCCGCCGCTCCCGCTTCCCGCTTTGCAACGCGCCCCCCCAATCTCCAATTCCATCCCGCACAATCCCCGCATGCCGACCACATCCACCGACCCCTGTCCCTGCGGCCGCCCGGCCGATTACGCACGTTGTTGCGGCCCATATCACGCCGGTGCCGCCGCGCCCGACGCCGAGACGTTGATGCGCGCGCGCTACAGCGCCTACGTGCGCCGCGATGCTGCGTACCTG
>NZ_JAGHWU010000010.1:5577-8717 GCF_017746145.1 Xanthomonas sp. D-99
AGGGCGGGCGCACCACCTGGCTTGGCCTGACCGTGCAGCGCACCCTCGATACCGGCCCCGAGACGGCTGAGGTGGTCTTCCTGGCGCGCTATCGCATCGGTGGCGGCAGCGCAGTCCGCATGACCGAACACAGCCGTTTCGTGCGCGAGGCAGGTCACTGGTTCTACCTGGACGCACGCTGATCCTCCACGTCGACCGTTGCCGCACCATCCAATCAGACGTCGCCAGCGACCGCGCGCCCCTCGATGCGCGGCCCACCAGGCCTGTTTCGCCCGACGAACGGTCTTCACCTCCCCTATTTGTCGACGCCGCGTTCGCAGCCGATCGCCGAAGCTTGCCGCCCAGGCGAACGCCGCCGCGGGGGGACTTGGATCATGGCAACCTTCAATCTCTGGCAATGGGTGCTTCTGGCGGCGGTCGTGTTCGCGATCGTGCTGCCGGCGTGCGTGGCCACTGCACTGATTCGCTTCGGCCCGCGCCACGATGCACCGCGCCATGCCCGCACCCGCCGAGTGACCGAAAACGCCCCGTCCGCGCCGGCCCTGTCGATGCTGACCGGGATCGCCGGCGACGGCAGCTGAGCCAGTCGGACCGCGGCACGATCGCTCGCATCGAGCCGCGGGCCTCACCCAGGAACGCATCACGCATCGCCATCCTGCACGCCTGCCACCACCCAGGTTGGCTATGCTCGTCGGCCCGACTTGCCGCGCAGGAGCACTCCACCGCATGACGTCTGCCCACCCGCCGGCCATTGCGCCATGACGCTGCCCCGGCGCGCGTTGCCGTTCGTGTTGGGACTGCTGCCGCTGGTCGCCTGCGCCGATCCGGCTTTCGATCGCTGCCTGACTGGCCTGCAGACCCAGGCCGCTGCCAAGGGCGTGGACGCCGCCAGCTTTCAGCGCTTCACCGCCGGGCTGGCGCCCGATCCCAGCGTGTTGCCGCTGCTGGATGCGCAGCCCGAATTCACCACGCCCATCTGGGACTACCTGGCCAGCCTGGTCGACAGCCAGCGCGTCACCGATGGCCAGGCCATGCTGGTCACCCACCGCGAACTGCTCAGCCGCCTGTCCGATCAGACTGGCGTGGACCCGGCGACCATCGTGGCGGTGTGGGGCGTGGAGAGCGATTACGGCCGCGTCACCGGCAAGCGCCCGCTGCTGGTGTCGCTGGCCACGCTGTCGTGCGCGGGCCGTCGCCAGCCGTTCTTTCGCGGCGAATTCCTCGCCTTGCTCAGCCTGCTGCAGCAAGGCGATCTCTCCGCCGATGGGCTCACCGGCTCCTGGGCTGGCGCGTTCGGGCAGACCCAGTTCATGCCCTCGACTTACGCCCGCATCGCGGTGGATGGCGACGGCGACGGCCGCCGCGATCTGGTGACCAGCATTCCCGATGCACTGGCCTCCACCGCCAACTACCTGGTCAAGGCCGGCTGGGAACGCGCCCGCCCGTGGGGTATGGAAGTCACCCTGCCGCGCGGCTTCGACGCCAGCAAGGCCGGGCGCACCCGCCGCCAACCGCTGCAGGCCTGGCAGAGCGCCGGCCTGCTCGGCACCGACGGCAAACCGCTGGCACCAACCGGGCTGCCGGCAGAAACGCCAGCCGCCTTGCTGCTGCCGGCCGGCGCCACCGGCCCGGCGTTGCTGGTATTCCGCAACTACGACGCGATCTACGCCTACAACGCCGCCGAAAGTTACGCGCTGTCTATCGCCCTGCTCGCCGATCGCCTGCGTGGCGGCCCCGGCCTGATCGCGGCATGGCCCACCGACGACCCCGGCCTGGGCCGGCCCGAACGACGCGAACTGCAGCAGTTGCTGCTCGCCCGCGGCTACCAGATCGGCGAGGCCGACGGCATGGTCGGCAGCGCCACCCGCCGCGCCATCCAGGTCGAGCAGACCCGCCTGGGCCTGCAACCGGCCGACGGCCGCCCCGGCCAACGCATCCTCGCCGCGTTGCGCGCCGCCCCGCCGGTCGCCGGCGCCGCCGCCATGCGCGCCACCGCGTTCAAGCTGCCGGCCGCTTACCCGGCCTTCGCCCAATCCCCCAGCGTCCAAAAGGCATCCCCCATGTCCGACACCACCGGCCTGACCACAGGCGATTTTCACGGGTTTCCGTCGCTGCTGATCGACACCCCGTTCTCCACTGCCGCCATCAGCCTGTTCGGTGGCCAGCTGCTCTCGTTCGTGCCCAAGGGCGGACAGGACGTGATGTGGCTTTCGCCCAGCGCCCAGCAACCGCCCACCCCGATCCGCGGTGGTGCGCCGGTGTGCTGGCCGTATTTCGGCCGCCAGGATCAGACCGGCGACGTTCCCGCCCACGGCTTCGTGCGCACGGTGGCCTGGCAACTCACCGAAAGCCGCCGCGAAGACGGCGGCACCGTGGTGCTCACGCTCACCCCGCCGCGCTTCGACGACCTGGCGCTACGCCTGCGCATGACGCTGCGCATCGGCCGCACGCTGGAGCAACGCCTGATCACCGAAAACACCAGCGCCGCCCCGGTGCGTTTCACCCAGGCGTTGCACAACTACTTCCGCGTCGGCGACGCGCTCAAGGTCAGCGTGCAGGGCCTGGATGGCCTGGACTATCTGGATAAATACGAGAACTACGCCACCGCCCATCGCCAGCAAGGCGACTGGAGCCTGCGCGACCCGCGCGACCCCGGTCGTAGCGACCGCATCTACACCAACGCCGGCGGCCGCTACACGCTCACCGACCCGGTGCTCGGTCGCCGCATCGTCATCGCCACCGAAGGCAGCCGCTCGCTGGTGGCCTGGAACCCGGGCGAAGAGGCCGGCAAGCAGATGGCCGACGTGGGCGAGGGCTGGCGCAACTACGTCTGCCTGGAAGCGGCCAATGCCGGCCCGGACGTCATCGAGCTCGCCCCCGGCGCCAGCCACACCCTGACCCAGACCATCAGCGTCGAGTAGCCGCCCAGGCCCGCGCTGCTTTCTACGCCAATAAAAGCAGCAGCGAGGCTTCCTTCTCCCACCGGGAGAAGGTGCTCGTAGGGCGGATGAGGGTGCGTGCGAAGCCTCGTGCACTCGGAATAATGCGGTGGCTTCTCCCCATACCCTCATCCGACCCCCGCCCCGCGCCCGGCCCGCGCCCGGCCCGCGCCGACGGTGCGGGCGCTCCAAGGCACGCGC
>NZ_JAGHWU010000010.1:8794-12319 GCF_017746145.1 Xanthomonas sp. D-99
AGAAGGTGCCCCGACGGGGCGGGTGAGGGTCCGGGTGCAGCCTGATGCAGCACGAACGACAGCAGGTGTCCCAGCAACCACGCGCCACCAGCATCAGCCACCCAATCCCTCGCTACACTCGCCGCTTCGCCCAACTGCGCCGCGCGATGTCCCTCTCTCCCGATTCCGCTCCCGTCCCGGGGCGCCGCCGCGCCGCGCTGATCTTCATCTTCATCACCGTCCTGATCGACGTGCCTGTCCTTCGGGGTCATCATTCCGGTACTGCCGGATCTGGTGCGCCACTTCACCGGCGGCGACTACGTCGTGGCCGCCGGCTGGATCGGCTGGTTCGGCTTCCTGTTCGCTGCCATCCAGTTCGTCTGCTCGCCGTTGCAGGGCGCGCTCTCCGACCGCTTCGGTCGCCGGCCGGTGATCCTGCTCTCGTGCCTTGGCCTGGGCCTGGACTTCATCCTGATGGCCATTGCCCACAGCCTGCCGATGCTGCTGCTGGCACGGGTGATCTCCGGCGTGTGCTCGGCCAGCTTCTCCACCGCCAATGCCTACATCGCCGACGTCACCCCACCGGACAAACGCGCCGGCGCATTCGGCATGCTCGGTGCCGCCTTCGGCATCGGCTTTGTCGCCGGCCCGTTGATCGGCGGTTGGCTGGGCAGCATCGGGTTGCGTTGGCCGTTCTGGTTTGCCGCCGGGCTTGCCCTGTTGAACGTGCTGTATGGCTGGTTCGTGCTGCCCGAATCGCTGCCCGCCCAACGCCGCACCGCGCGGCTGGACTGGTCGCACGCCAATCCGCTGGGCGCACTCAAACTGCTGCGCCGCTACCCGCAGGTGTTCGGCCTGGCGTCGGTGGTGTTCCTGGCCAACCTGGCGCATTACGTCTATCCCAGCATTTTCGTGCTGTTCGCCGGTTACCAATACCACTGGGGCCCGCGCGAAGTGAGCTGGGTACTGGCCGGGGTCGGCGTCTGCAGCATCATCGTCAATGCGTTGCTGGTCGGCCGCCTGGTGCGCCGGCTCGGCGAACGCCGCGCGTTGCTGCTGGGGCTGGGCTGCGGGGTGATCGGCTTCATCATCTATGGGCTGGCCGACAGCGGCACTGCCTTCCTGATCGGTGTGCCGATCAGTGCGTTGTGGGCCATTGCCGCACCGTCCGCGCAGGCCCTGATCACCCGCGAGGTCGGCGCCGACGCGCAAGGTCGCGTGCAGGGTGCGCTCACCGGTCTGGTCAGCCTGGCCGGCATCGCCGGCCCACTGTTGTTCGCCAATGTCTTCGCCTGGTTCATCGGCAGCGGTGCGCCTCTGCACCTGCCGGGCGCGCCGTGGTTGCTGGCCGCTGTCCTGCTGGCCGCAGGCTGGGGCATGGCCTGGAAACGAGCCGCGCGCGACGCCGGCACCACACCCGCGGCGCAGACGTGAAGCCAACCTATTCAGCTTGCGCTCGCGTCTGCTTTTTCTGATTTGCGCAGGCACTGCTAGTCTGGTGTCCTTCGTGCCGCGGCACCGCCTTGAGCCCCTATGGTTTCCGACGTCCTGGCAGTTCCGCCATCGGCTGCGCTCGCGCTGCGCCATGCCACCCAGGATGCCCATCGCCTGGTCGAAGCAGTGCCGCTGATGCAGGCGTTGGCGCAGGGGCAGGTCGATTCGGCTGCGTATGCGCAGATCCTGCGTCGCCACCACGCCTTGCTGGCCGGCTTCGAAGCGCAGCTCGGCAACTGGCTGACCACCCTGGTCGGCAACGGCTGGCATTACCGCCGTCGCGTGCCGGCACTGCGCGATGACCTGCGCGCGCTCGGCCAGCAACCGGATCTGCCGGCCGCACTGCCCGCCAGCGCCGACGATGCCGCGCGCTGGGGCATGTTGTACGTCATCGAAGGCTCGCAGCTTGGTGGACGGGTGATCGCGCGCAACGTGCGCAAGCAGCAGCCCGCTCTGGCCGGCGCCCTGCGCTATTTCGAGCTGGCCGACGGCGACCCGGCCGGCTGGCGCCGTTTCCAGGCAGCGCTGGATCGGCGCCTGGCCACCGCATCCGCAAGCGACGCTGCCATCGGCGGCGCGCAGGCCATGTTCGCCCACTTCCATTCCTGCCTCGCCGCGGAGCCGCAGCCGTGAATCAGCCCACCGAACCTCTGGATATGGATGTCTGCGCGCGGGAACCGATCCATATTCCCGGCCTGATCCAGCCCTACGGCGTGTTGCTGGTGATCGAACCGGCCGATGGCCGCATCGTGCAGGCCAGCAGCACCGCCGCCGACCTGCTCGGCGTGCCGATGGATGCCCTGCTGGGCACGCCGTACACCCAGGTGCTGGAACTGCCCGAGGCGCAACCATTGGCAGTGGACGATCAACCGCAGCACCTGCTGCACGCCGATGTGCGCTTCCCGCAGCGCAGCGCGCCGACCGATCATCCCTGGGTCGCCGCCTGGCATCTGTATCCGGAGCAATGGTTGATCGAAATCGAGCCGCGCGACGCGCGCCTGATGGATGTCACCCTGCGCGAAGCGCTGCCGCTGTTGCGCAGCATCGAGCGCGATGCGGGCATCGACGAAGCGGCGGTGCGCGCGGCCAAGGGGCTGCGCAGCATGATCGGCTTCGACCGCGTGATGGTGTATCGCTTCGACGAAGAGTGGAATGGCGACGTCATCGCCGAAGCACGCCAGCCCGAACTGGAGGCCTATCTGGGCCTGCATTACCCGGCCAGCGATATCCCGGCGCAGGCACGCGCGCTATACCTGCGCAACCGCGTGCGCCAGATCGCCGATGTGCGGTACCAGCCGTCGCCGATCCAGCCCACCTTGCATCCGCGCCTGGGCACGCCGGTGGATCTGAGCGATGTCAGCCTGCGCAGCGTCTCGCCGGTGCATCTGGAATACCTGGCCAACATGGGCGTCAGCGCCACCCTGGTGTCCTCGATCGTGGTCAACGATGCGCTGTGGGGGCTGATTTCCTGTCACCACTACAGCCCGCACTTCACCAGCCATGCCATGCGCGATGCCACCGATGCGGTGACCCGCGCGCTGGCCGGGCGCATCGGCGCGCTGCAGGCGGTGGGGCGAGCGCGGCTGGAGTCGGTGCTGCTGACCATCCGCGAAAAATTGATCACCGACTTCAACGACGCCGAGCACCTGACCGTGGACATGCTCGCCGACATGGCCCCGGACCTGATGGACGTGGTCGACGCCGATGGCGTGGCAATCTTCCATGGCAATGAAATCAGCCGTCATGGCAGCGTGCCGGATGCAGAGGCGTTGCGCCGCATCCGCGAACATCTCGAATCCGAACACCACGACGCCCTGCGCGAGGATGCGGTCGGCGCCCTGCATGTGGACGCCATCGGCGAGGTGTTCCCGGAGTTGGCCGACCTCGCGCCGCTGGCAGCCGGCTTCATCTTCGTGCCGCTGATGCCGCAATCGCGTAGCGCCCTGTTGTGGACCCGCCGCGAGCAGGTGCAGCAGGTCAAATGGGCCGGCAACCCGCAGCTGGCCAAGCTGCAGGACATCCCCAATTCGCGGCTGTCGCCGCGCAAGAGTT
>NZ_JAGHWU010000010.1:12359-14347 GCF_017746145.1 Xanthomonas sp. D-99
GCGCGCAGCCTGCGCGTGCTGATCGAACTGATGGAACGCAAGCGCTTCCAGCAGGACTTCACCCTGCTCGAAGCCTCGCTGTCGCGGCTGCGCGACGGGGTGGCCATTATCGAACGCGGTGCCAAGGGCGCCGCGCACCGGCTGATGTTCGTCAACCCGGCGTTCGCCGAACTCAGCCAGACCGAAGTGGCCGACTTGATCGGTTGCGACATCCTTGCCCTGCTGGACGACGATGCCGCCCGTGGCAAGGT
Organism: Xanthomonas sp. D-99; assembly: GCF_017746145.1. Lineage (NCBI taxonomy): Bacteria > Pseudomonadati > Pseudomonadota > Gammaproteobacteria > Lysobacterales > Lysobacteraceae > Xanthomonas > Xanthomonas sp. D-99. The sequence continues at coordinate 12,611 of NZ_JAGHWU010000010.1, forward strand.
CGAACTGCTCGAAGAGGCGCTGCGCCTGGGCCGCGCCGCCTATGTCACCTTGCCACTGCGCACCCGTGATGGCGCACCGGTGTATCGCCAGTTCCATCTCGAACCCCTGCCCAGCCCCAGCAGCATCACCGCGCACTGGCTGCTGCAGTTGCGCGACCCGGAGTAGGAGCTAAGAGCGCTGCGATCAACCCGGCATGGCCAGCGCATGCGCCTGCCGCACCTCTCGCTCCATCAGCGGGCACGCGTGCTAAGGCGCTGCTTTCGTCGGCAATGCAAGCAATGTGATCGTTCCGGCCACCAAGCCCCAGAACGCCGCGCCGATCCCGCCCAGCGTCAGCCCGGAGGCGGTGACCAGAAAGGTGATCAACGCCGCTTCGCGCTCGCTGTCCTCGCGCAGTGCCGCCGCCAGGCTGTTGCCGATCGTGCCTAACAGCGCGATCCCGGCAATCGCCATCACCAGTTCACGAGGGAAGGCCGCAAACACCGCTGCCACGGTCGCACCGAACAATCCCACCACCAGGTAGAACACGCCCGCGCTGACCGCAGCGGTGTAGCGCCGCGCCGGATCTTCGTGCGCTTCGCGGCCCATGCAGATCGCGGCAGTAATCGCCGCCAGATTCAGTGCAAAGCCACCGAACGGCGCCAGCATTGCATTGACCGCACCGATCCAGCCGACCGTCGGTGAGATCGGCACCGCATAGCCGGACGCCCGGATCACCGCCACGCCCGGCACGTTCTGCGAGGCCATGGTCACCACGAACAACGGAATCGCCAGGCCGAACAGCGCCGCCCACGATAGCGACGGCACCACCAGCACCGGGTGGGCCAGTTCCAGGTGTACGGCCCCCAACCGCAGCAGTCCGCCGCTGGCGGCGATCGCAAGACCCACCAACAAGGTCGCAATCACCGCATAGCGTGCAAACCAGCGCCGCCCGCTCAGATAGGTCGCCAACATCGCCAGCGCCAGCAACACCTGGCTCTGCATGCCCACAAAGATGTCCAGGCCGAAGCGCAACAGCACGCCGGCCAGCATCCCGGAGGCAAGTGAGATCGGAACCCGCCGGATCGCCCGTTCGAATAATCCCGAAAACCCGGCCACCATCCCCAATACCGCGGCCACCACAAACGCACCGACCGCCTCGCGTAATGGCACCCCGGCCGCACTGACGATCAGCATCGCCGCACCCGGCGTGGACCAGGCCGTGACCACCGGCGCGCGGTAGCGCAGCGACAGGCCGATACACGTCACGCCCATGCCGATGCCCAGCGCCCACATCCACGACGCAAGCTGTGCCTGGTCGGCGCCCAGATGGCGCGCTGCCTCGAACACGATCACCGCAGAGCTGGCGAACCCCACCAGCACGGTGACAAAGCCGGCGGCCATCGCAGGCAGGGATAGATCGCGAAGCAGATTGCGGGAGGCGGGCATGAGGGCGCTCTCTGTCTAGATATCTGCATTTTCATCGAGCCAACCAGCGACCGATATCGCAGCGTTACGCCTCTGATGTCGATCAGTGAGCTTGCAGCCCGCACGCGTAGAGTGCGCAGCGCGTGCCGTACCCGCGTGCCGCACCTGTGTGGATAGGTCGATGTCATGCCAATGTCAAAAAGTGCTTGCACTTCTGCGTGGTCTCGATAAACTGCGCGGCCTCGCTCAGGACGGCGGCGCTTCTCGAAGCATCGCAACAACGAACGAGTCGAATCGAAAACATCACAAGGTGTTGACGAAACGAAAAA
>NZ_JAGHWU010000011.1:0-83200 GCF_017746145.1 Xanthomonas sp. D-99
ACCGAACGTCAGCTGCATGGATGAATCCTCTACATAAGGCGATAGTGTCGCGCATCTGCGGTGAGTTGATCAGACCTTCCTTAGGTCGCCGGTGACCACGGCGGTTGAACCGAAGCCCAGGCGCGTCAGGAACATCTTCATCTGTTCGATGGTGGTGTTCTGCGCTTCGTCCAGGATCACGTACGCATCGTTGAGCGTGCGGCCGCGCATATAGGCCAGCGGCGCGATTTCGATGACGTTGCGCTCCAGCAACTTGACCACTTTTTCCACGCCCAGCATCTCGTACAGCGCATCGTAGAGCGGGCGCAGGTACGGGTCGACCTTCTGGCTGAGATCGCCAGGCAGAAAGCCCAGTTTTTCGCCGGCTTCCACTGCCGGGCGCACCAGAATCAGCCGCTGCACACGCGACTCGTTGAGCGCTTCAACCGCGCTTGCTACCGCCAGAAAGGTCTTGCCGGTCCCGGCCGGACCGATGCCGAAATTGATGTCATGGGTGGCGATCGCGTGCAGGTATTTGGCCTGGTTGGCGCCACGGCCGCGAACGGTGCCGCGCTTGACCTTGATCGCCACATCCTGGGCCTGGTACGCGCGCTCGGCCACATGTTCGAGGTTGGCCTCGTTGAGCCGCAGGTGGATTGCGTGCGCGTCGAAGGTGGTGGTGGCGGCCTCCTCGTACAACGCGGTCAACAGCGCCTGGGCGGCGGCGATGGCAGGCTCCGGTCCGGCCACCCGGAAGACGTTGCCACGGTTGGCGATCTCGACGCCAAGCTTGAGTTCGATCTGGCGCAGATGCGCGTCAAACGGACCGGCCAGATTGGCCAGGCGCTCGATGTCCTCGGGTTCCAGGGTGAAATCGCGATGTGCGGGTGCGTTCATGGTTGGATCGGACAGCGCACCTGGGTGCGCGTCGGTAGGGCGGGAGCGAAAGGGTAGCGCGCGGCATGGGATCCCACCAACACAGCGGACGGCGCGGCACCGGCCATGCACTCGCCGCAGTCGCGTGCAGGTTTTCCACAAGCGCTGTGGAGTCACGCATCACTAACCTGTGGATAAAACTTGTCGCGCTTACTGGCGCAAGGTTTGCCGGGGAGGTGGTGAAAAAATCGCCAGTGCCGCCAGGGTTGTCCACACGGGATGTGGATCGAATTCCGCAAAGCCTGTGGGTAAGTATGACGAAGCCTTACGCTGCAAGGTGCGACAGCTGTGTGGTGAAATTTTGACCACTTCGCATGACACGCTTCGGCGCGTGGTTGCCTTGCTTGAAGGAGCGCCGCATTGCGCAGCGCCCACGCGCCATCAATGTGCGCTGTCGTCCAATTGAATCCGGCCACGCAGCGAATTGCTCATTGCCTCGGTGATCAACACATCGACGAACTGTCCGATCAAACGTGGGTTGCCCGGGAAATTCACCGGGCGCATGTTTTCGCTTTTGCCGGTCAATTCGTTCGGATCGCGCCGCGAGGGGCCTTCCACCAGCACGCGCTGCACGCTGCCCACCATCGATTGCGAAATGCTCGCCGCGTGCGCATTGATATGCGCCTGCAGGCGCGCAAGACGCCCCTGCTTCACTGCCTCCGGCGTATCGTCCTGCAGGTCCGATGCCGGGGTGCCGGGGCGACGCGAATACACGAACGAAAAGCTCTGGTCGAAGCCTACGTCTTCGATCAGCTTCATGGTCTTTTCGAAGTCGGCTTCGGTCTCGCCAGGAAAGCCGACGATGAAGTCCGAACTGATCGAGATGTCCGGGCGCACTGCGCGCAGCTTGCGGATCTTCGACTTGAATTCCAGCGCGGTGTAACCACGCTTCATCGCCGACAGAATGCGGTCGCTGCCGGCCTGCGCCGGCAGGTGCAGGTAGTTGACCAGCTGCGGCACATCGCGGTAGGCATCCACCAGCGAATCGGAAAACTCCAGTGGATGCGAGGTGGTGAAGCGGATGCGGCCGATGCCCTCGATCTGCGCGATGGTGCGGATCAGCAGGCCCAGATCGGCGTACTGCGCGGCGTCGCAGGCATCGGCGCCATACGCACCACGGTACGCGTTGACGTTCTGGCCGAGCAGGTTGATCTCGCGCACGCCTTGCGCCGCCAACTGCGCCACTTCCACCAGCACGTCTTCGAACGGCCGGCTGACTTCTTCGCCGCGGGTGTAGGGAACCACGCAGAACGAGCAGTATTTGGAGCAGCCTTCCATGATCGAGACGAAGGCCGACGGACCTTCGGCACGCGGCTCGGGCAGGCGGTCGAACTTCTCGATCTCCGGGAAGCTGATGTCCACCTGCGACTTGCCCGATTCGCGCCGCGCGCGGATCAGCTCCGGCAGCCGGTGCAACGTTTGCGGCCCGAACACCAGGTCCACGTAGGGCGCACGCTTGACGATGGCTTCGCCTTCCTGCGACGCCACGCAGCCGCCGACGCCGATGATCACCGGCTTGCCGCCGGCCTTCAGCGCCTTCCAGCGACCCAATTGGCTGAAGACCTTTTCCTGCGCCTTTTCGCGAATGGAGCAGGTGTTGACCAGCACCACATCCGCTTCTTCCGGGTTATCGGTCAGCTCCAGGCCTTCGGAAGCGGCAAGCACGTCGGCCATCTTGGCCGAGTCGTACTCGTTCATCTGGCATCCGTGGGTCTTGATATAGAGCTTGCCGCGTACCACGGCAGGCGCCGATGGGCGCGCGACGGGCAAGGGCAACAGGGCGGGTGCGTCCACGGCAGTGGCCGCGGACAGATCGGAAACGGGTGTCCCGGGCATGGCGCTTATTCCAGGCGGGTAGAAGAGAGCCGCGCAGTTTACCCGCTTGCGCTGGCGCCGTCCGCGGGCGCGCGCCCGGCATTGACGGCTTCGGCGCGCGCCACTGCCGGGCGCGCGGCCATCCGGGCGATATAGGCGCGGGTCGGGGCGGGCGGGTCGATCAGGCCAAATTCCACCATCCACGCCAAGGCGCCGCCCCACAGCACATCGGCCGCACTGCAGCGCTCGCCCAGCAGGTAATCGCCCTTGGCCAGCTGCGCATCAACCACCTGCAACACCGTGTCGGCATCGGCATAAGGCGAGAGCGAGCGCGGCGGAGCGCTGCGCTTGAGCGCAAGATCGATGATCGCCGGTTCGAAGGCCGAGCCGTAAAACGCAAGCCAGCGCAGGTAGGCGCCGCGGTCGGCATCGCCCGGGGCCGGCGACAGGCCGGCTTCCGGGTACAGCTCGGCCAGGTACTGATAGATGGCGCCCTGTTCGGTGACCACGCTGGTGCCATGAACGACGGTCGGAATCTTCCCCATCGGGTTGATCGCAAGGAATTCGGGCGTGCGCTGCTCCTCCTTTTCCAGATCGATGGGCTGCAGGCGGTAGCGTGCGCCCAGTTCTTCCAGCAAGACCAGCACCCCACGCGAGCGGATCGGGGGTTGTGGAAGAGGGTGACGTGGCGGTCGTCGGACATTGCGGTCTCCAGGGTGGCTGCGGTGGCGAGCGGGTGGTGTGGTGACTGGTATTACGAGCTTACGAGCCACTTGCGGACAGTTTCTGTCCGCAATACGGTGGCGTGATGGCGTCCACTGCTGCCCGTCTGTTGCGTCTGCTTTCCCTGCTGCAAGGTGGCCGAAGCTGGTCCGGTGTGGCGCTGGCAGAGCGTTTGGACATCCATCCGCGCAGTCTGCGACGCGATATCGAACGCCTGCGCGAAGCGGGTTACCCGGTGCATGCAGCACCCGGCAGCGGCGGAGGCTATCGGCTGGGGCAGGGCGCTGCGGCACTACCGCTGCTATTGGAAGAAGACGAGGCGCTGACCGTGGCGGTCGCCTTGCGCGCCGCCGCGCCAGCGGTGCGCGGGATGGACGCCGCCGCGGCACGCGTGATGGCCAAACTGGATCCCCTGCTGCCGCGCCGCAGCGGCCAGCGCGCCAGTGCCGCACATGCCGCCATGGCCAGCATGCCGGCTGCCGAAACGGAATCGCTGGTCGATGCGGACCTGCTCGGGCAGCTGGCCGCCGCCTGCCGCGACCGGGCCACGCTGCGGCTGGACTATCGGCGCCATTCGGGTACGGCCATCACCCGTAACGTCGAGCCGGCGCTGCTGGTGAACTACGGGCGGCGCTGGTACCTGCTGGTCTGGGACCGCGAACGCCAGGACTGGCGCAGCCTGCGCGCGGACCGGATCGATCAGGCGCTCGCCACCGGCGCGCGGTTCGCTCCCCGCGCCTTGCCCGAAGAGCCGCTACAGCTGTTGCGCAAGGCGATCGGCGAAGCACCGTTCCCATGCCGGGCGCGGGTGCGTTTGGCCGGCACGGTCGAGGCATTGGCAGCGCGCATCCCGCCCTGGCTGGGTGCATTGCAGGCCGATGGTCCCGCACATTGCTGGCTGGGTCTTGGCGCGCCGAGCATGTCCGCGCTGGCAGCCAACCTGTTATTGCTGGACCTGCCGTTCGACGCGATTGCGCCGGCCGAAGTCCGCCTCACCTTGACGCAGGCACTGGACGCGTTGCGCACGCAGCTGGACCGCCTGCCGCAGTGAGGGCGCCAACAAGCCGCAGCGAGCGGTGGTCAGGTGGGCGGGCGGCGCGCTAGTCATCGGAGTCGGAGTGCGCGCTCGGCACTCGAGGATGTGAGCGCCGGTTTGGCCAGCCTGTGGCTGCGCAGGCGCCTTGTCGGTTGCTCCAGCGCTGGCCGACACTTGGCAAGCCCTGGGCAAGCTGGGACACTCCGCGCATGAAGGGGATGTCAAGATTGCTGGGGCTGATGCTCGTCACGTTGTCGGCTGCGCCGGTCAGCGCCGGCACGCTGTACAAGTGCGTCGGCGCTGACGGTATCACCAGCTACCTGAGCAAGCGCCAGAGCGGCGCCACCTGCAGCGTCATCAGCAGCTATACCCCCGACCGTTCGGCCCGCCGCCTGCCGTCGTCTCCTTCGCCTGGGCGTCTGGCCGTCAGCCCCGCGCCCGGCATCGCCAATATCGACAGCGGTGCGCCGGCCAACATGATCAGCCAGCCAGTCAGCCAGCCGGCAGGGCGTGCTGCCGAGGTCGCTTCGGCGACGGCTGCGCGTGCGTTGACGGAGTCGTCCGTCTCGGTCGTCACGCCGCCAGCACCAGCACCAGCCAATCCGCGCCGGGTCGTCAGCGGGCAGGTGTATTCCTATATGAAGGACGGCGTGCGCCACTACACCAGCGCCCGTCCGCGCCAGGTCGCCAGCATCGAAGGCCTGCGCACCATCCATTACAGTTTTATCGAAACCTGCTACGCGTGCGGTGCCAAGCCCGGGGTTAATTTCGGTGCGATCCGGCTCAACACCAACGCGTACCAGCAGGAAATCGCAACGGCGGCGCGCGAGTTCGGAGTGGAAGAATCGATCGTGCGCGCGATCATCCACGCCGAATCGGCCTACAACCCGCTCGCGCTCAGTCGTGCCGGCGCGCAAGGCCTGATGCAGTTGATGCCGAGCACGGCGCGCAGGTTCGGCGTCAGCGATGCCTATGATGCAGCGCAAAATATTCGCGGCGGGGTGCAGTATCTGTCCTGGCTGCTGAAACGCTTCAATGGCGACCTCTCGCTGGCCGCTGCCGGCTACAACGCCGGCGAGGGCGCGGTGGACCGTTATGGCGGCGTACCGCCGTATAGCGAGACCCAGCGTTACGTGCAACGCGTGGGTGTATTGGCCGGCCGCTATCGTGGCCAGGCGACCGCAGCCAACTAGAGCGGCCGACGGAACGACCGTGCAGCCGCCCGGCGGGCGCGGCCGGTGCGCCGGACATGTCACAAGCACCGCGGCGTCTGCGCCATCTACTGCCCGGACCACTGCTTGACCTATGGATAGCCGCCCTTGCGAATATTCGCCACGGCGCTGCGCAACGTGCGACTGGGCGAGTGCTTCCGTAGCGGCGACATAGGTTGCGGCGCCCACAGCCAGTCGCGGACGATCGTGATTGCTGCGCTTGCACTATGCCTGCGCATCCTGCGCATGCGTGCATTGCCGTTGCAGGCGATGCAACGGCACTCCGTCACAGCCATACGCCCTCCACACTCCTTGAAGTCCATCCGATCGGCTGCCGTCTGCATCGGCCGTTGCATCGCATGGGGCCGACTGCGTACATTGCGTTGTCTGTGCATTAAGCGTTCCGCTACACTGCGGTCGATTCATCGCGGCTGGACCCCCCGCCAGCCGTTGGCAGCCTCACGCTACCTAATCAAGATCGGAGAGCCGGATGGCCAACGATGGGGTTAACGCACCTGCTGATATCGGGCGTCGTCGGTTTTTAACCGCGACAACGGCCGTGGTCGGTGCGGTCGGAGCAGGATTCGTTGCAGTTCCGTTCGTGAAGTCGTGGAATCCCAGTGCGCGCGCCAAGTTGGCCGGTGCACCGGTCACCGCCGACATCAGCGCCTTGCAGGAAGGCCAGCGCATGGTCCTTGAATGGCGCGGTCAGCCCATCTGGATCGTCAAGCGCTCCAAGGCCATGCTCGACGCACTGCCGTCGCTGGACGACCGGCTCAAGGACCCCAAGTCCGAGAACAAGGATCAGCAGCCGGAGTACGTGCTGAAAAACCCGGAATACCGCTCGATCAAGTCCGACATTTCGGTACTGGTCGGGCTATGTACGCATCTGGGCTGCTCGCCGGAGATGGTCGCCGAAATCCGCCCCGAGCCTTACGACCCGCAGTGGAAGGGCGGTTATTTCTGCCCTTGCCACAAGTCGCGCTTCGACATGTCTGGCCGCGTCTTCGACGGCGTGCCGGCACCGATCAATCTGCTGGTGCCCCCACACCACTACGTGGACGACAACACCTTGGTGATCGGCGTCGATCCTGACGATGCCGGTGCGTCGACCAAAAGCACGGGGGCTGCCTGATGAGCAATGTTCTGGTCCGTACCGCCAACGGCGTGTTCGATTGGGTCAACGAGCGCGCGCCCGGGCTGATGCCCATGTATCGCAAGCACATCAGCGAGTACTACGCGCCGAAGAACTTCAACCTCTGGTACTACTTCGGTTCGCTGGCCATCGTGGTGCTGGTGAACCAGATCGTCACCGGCATCTTCCTGACGATGCACTACAAGACCAGCGCCGCCGATGCATTCGCGTCGATCGAATACATCATGCGCGACGTGGAGTGGGGTTGGCTGATCCGCTACATGCACAGCACCGGCGCCTCGCTGTTTTTCATCGTGGTGTACCTGCACATGTTCCGCGGCTTGATGTACGGCAGCTACCAGAAGCCGCGCGAGTTGGTGTGGATTCTCGGCATGTTGATCTACCTGGTGCTGATGGCCGAAGCCTTCATGGGCTATGTCCTGCCGTGGGGACAGATGTCGTTCTGGGGCGCGAAAGTGATCATCTCGCTGTTCGGCGCCATTCCGGTGATCGGCAATGGGCTGACCGAATGGATCATGGGCGACTACCTGCCCGGCGATGCCACCCTCAATCGCTTCTTCGCCTTGCACGTGATCGCATTGCCGTTGGTGCTGCTGCTGTTGATCGTGCTGCACATCGGCGCGCTGCACGAAGTAGGCTCCAATAACCCGGACGGCGTGGAGATCAAGAAAGGTCCGAAGGGCAATCGCTGGGATGCGCACAAGCCGGCCGACGGCATTCCGTTCCACCCCTATTACACGGTCAAGGACCTGGTCGGCGTTGGATTCCTGCTGTTGATCGCTGCATTCATCATCTTCTTCGCACCGGCGTTCGGTGGCCTGTTCCTGGAGCACGACAACTTTACCGAAGCCAACCGGTTGGTGACCCCGGAGCACATCAAGCCGGTGTGGTACTACACGCCGTACTACGCCATGTTGCGCGTGGTGCCCAACAAGCTCGGTGGCGTGCTGGTGATGTTCTCGGCCATCGCGATCCTGTTCCTGGTGCCCTGGCTGGATCGCGCCAAGGTACGCTCGGTGCGCTACCGCGGCTGGATTTCCAAGCTGGCGTTGGGCGTGCTGGTGGTGTGCTTCGTCTGGCTGGGCGTGATCGGTTCCGGCCCCGGCACCGACGCGCACGAAACCTATGTCGGGCGGGTGTTGACCTTCCTGTACTTCGCCTTCTTCATCACCATGCCGGTGTGGACGCGGCTGGACAAGACCAAGCCGGTTCCGGAGCGGGTGACGACCCATGACTAATCCCAACGTGAGGTCATGGAAGTCGCGCGTGGTCGCCTTGCTCTGCGGCCTGATGGTCGCTGGCGGTGCGGTGGCGGCCGAAGGCGGGGCGGTGCAGCAAGCAGGTAACGACCTGAGCGATCGCGCTTCGCTGCAACGCGGTGCGCAGTTGTTCATGAACTACTGCTCCGGCTGCCATTCGTTGAAGTACCTGCGCTATTCGCGCATGGCCAGCGATCTGGGCTTGAGCGAAGAGGAGGTCATGACCAACCTCAACTTCACCGGCGCCAAGGTCGGCGAACACATCGAAGGCACCATGCCGCACGATGCGGCGACCAAGTGGTTCGGCAAGGCGCCGCCGGATCTGACCTTGATTGCACGCGTGCGCGGAACCGACTGGGTCTACACCTATCTCAAGTCGTTTTATCTGGATCAGACCCGCCCGCTGGGCTGGAACAACAAGCTGTTTCCGAATGCATCCATGCCCAACCCGCTTTGGGAGTTGCAAGGCCTGCAGCAGGCGCAATTCGGCCCGGCCGACAACGCCACCGGCGACAAGCCGGTAGAGGCATTGAAGCTTGGGCAGCCGGGGCGTCAAACGCCGGTGGAATTCGACCAGACCGTGCGCGATATCGCCAACTTCCTGGAGTACGCTGGCGAGCCAGCCGCATTGAAGCGCCAGAGCATGGGCGTGTGGGTGGTCCTGTTCCTGGCGCTGCTCACCTTCATCGCTTATTTGCTGAAGAAGGAATACTGGAAGGACGTGCATTGAGCGCTGCGTAGGCCGTCATCGGCTGCGGAAGCGAACAAATGCAGTGCACTGCAGGGCAGGCATCGCCAGGTGCTTGGAGACCTCGCTGATCGCCGAGCCTTGCGGCCGCTCCCAATGGGAAAGCGCTTGCCCCCCTCCCGTGCGGAGAGGGGGCAGGGCGATGGTTGGCAGGCGAACGGCGTGTCTACCGGGCCAGGTAGAACCCTGCGACCGTGTTGCAACGCCCACACGTCCTGCGGTTCTCGGGGAGCAGCGCAACAGCTGGCTTATCGGAACATTAATAAGCCCTATCACTCTTGGCTTTTGCGTGACGTGATTGCACACTCGATAGACCGTGGTGACTGTCGGCGTTGGGCCGGCCGCGCCGATGCGGCCGGCGGATTCCGGTCGTCGGAGAGCCTTGAATGGCGACGAGTGTGCGTATGCGGAATACCTTGACTTTGTTTTCGTCCAACGACGACGTGTTGTGCCACCGGGTTCGTCTGGTCCTGGCGGCGAAAGGGGTGACCTACGACCTGGTGCCGGTCGACCCGCAAAATCCTCCCGAAGATCTGATCGATCTCAATCCCTACCATTCGGTGCCGACGCTGGTCGAACGCGACCTGGTGCTCTACGCCGCGTCGGTGGTCAGCGAATACCTGGACGAGCGCTATCCGCATCCGCCGCTGATGCCGGTGGACCCGCTCTCGCGCGCGCGTCTGCGCCTGGCGATGTTGCGCATCGAGCATGACTGGGTGCCGCAAGTACAGGCGATCCAGCTCGGCAACAAGACGCAGGCCGAGGCCGGCCGCAAGCGCCTGAAAGAACTGCTCACCGCATCGGTGCCGTTGTTCAAGGCCAGCAAATTCTTCCTCAATCCGGAAATGAGTCTGGCCGATTGCGCGATGGCGCCGATCATCTGGCGACTGGACGCGTTGGAAATCAGCCTGCCCAAGGATGGCAAGGCGATCGAGGATTACGGCAACCGGATCTTCCGCAACCCGGGCTTTATCCGCAGCCTGACCGATCAGGAAAAGAAGCTGCGCGATCTGCCGGGCTGATGCGACGGCTGTATGCCAACAGACCGACTTCCGATTGCATGGCCGCCGCGACGGGCCATGTGCGGGTAAAATGAGGCAATGAGCGAAGATTTCCCCCGCATGACCAGCCATCGCCCGTACCTGTTGCGGGCCTTGGTCGAATGGATCAACGACAACGGCATGACGCCGCACGTTTTGGTGGATGCCGGCCTGCCCGGTGTGCAGGTGCCTGCCAGTGCCGTCAAGGACGGTCGCGTCGTCTTGAATATCGCCGAGCGTGCCGTGGTCGGCCTGCAGGTGGACAACGAAAGCGTGAGCTTCACTGCACGCTTCGGTGGCGTGAGCCATCCGGTGATGGTGCCGATGGCCGCCGTGCTGGCGGTCTATGCGCGCGAAACCGGGCAGGGCATGGCGCTGCCGGACGACATCCCCGGCACCAGCAGCGAGCCACCGGATCCGGGCACGCCACCGCCGAGCGCGCCGACGCCGGACGAACCGCCCAGCGGTGGCAAGCGCCCGCATCTTCGCGTGGTGAAGTAAGGAGCGCGCGCCACACCACTGCACAGCCGCAAGGCGAATGCAGGTCGGTGCTTGGAATCAGCAGGGGCCATTTGTAAATTCTGGTTCCTGCGTGCCGTCCACAGCCGGTGATGGCGTGTCAGGTTCGCTGGCTGCGGTGAAAGCGGCCCAGCGTATGACCTGCAGATCCACGGAAATGGAGGGTCTGATTGCACGTGCAGCGCACCTGTCGATTGCAGCGCCCCGGATGCGTCCGGCGCACTCGAGGACGCCTACGAGTACGACATCTATCGCTTCTTGGACGGCGAGCGTTGTCTGATTGCGCGCAGCTACATCGACACACCGAGTGAGGCGCATTTTCTCAGCATCGACGTTGCCGGCGAGTCGCGCCTCTTGAAGGATGCCGATCTGCTCGAGTCGTTGTGGCTGGTTGCCCAGTCGCAGCTGCGTCGAGAGGGCAAGCTGCAGTTGCGCTGGCTGAGCGGCAGGGACAATGGCTACGAGCCCGTCCCCGCGGATTCGACGCCTTTGGAATGACGTGGCGGCTGTGGAGTGCCGCCAACTGCCGGAACGACCAACCCCGCGCGCAGATCGCAACTGCGCGTAGCGCAGCTCGATGAGTGCTGAAAGTCAGGGGGAAGCTGGCCGGCCAATCGCTGTAACCCGGGCAGGTGAAGCTGCAGGGATGTCAGGTGTCAGCTCGCGCGTGACCTGCGTTGCAACCGCGCGCCTTACTCCAGCCGCTCATGCTCCGGGTGCAAGGCCCTGACGGTAGCGACCTGCGGCCCGGTGAAGGCAATCAGTTGATCGCCCCGCAGCACCAGCTTGCCGCTATGGCGATCCACGCCGTCGTGGGAATAGTCGAAACGGAAGGTGCGCTCGAAGCCCAGCCAGCCGCTGGGCATCCTGCACACGCGGATATTGGTGGAATGCACGCTCTGGTCCAGCCATTGCACGTCGGCCGCGCGGCAGGCATTGCGGCCGAGGATGTCGGCGCGTTCGGCAGCCGCGCGCGAAGAGTTCCAGAACGCGAACAGCGCGGCGCCGGCGATCATGAAAAGAATAAGGCTGGGCATGCCGTCAATGTGCCACGGCACGTGGCCGGCGGACAATCGCCGGGCCGGCGCCGCAGCGTTGCGAAGGCGTCGCCTTGTCGATGGCAGAGGCCGTCACCCTTGCGCTAAGAGCGGCTAACAAACGTAGCGAGCAGCTGTCAGGTGGGCGCGGACGGCGCGCTCAGAACCGAAGTGTACGAGTGGTACATGAGGATTCCGAGCACCGGCCGCGCCCGTCTGGCGGCTGCGCAGTAGTTTTGTTAGCCGCTCTAAATCGTTCACTACCGGCCTGGCCCATGGCTTGTCTGGACCGCTGCGCAGCCCCATTGATTGTGGTTGCCGCCGAGTTACATCCGCGCGCCTTGCCGTCATGATGAGCAACGGTGTCGGGCATTGCCAATGCATCCTGTCCTGCAACACTTCCATCCTGTGGTCGCTGCGTGGTTCGCGCAGACCTTCGCTGCGCCGACACCGGCGCAGATCGCTGCGTGGCCGGCGATCCAGGCCGGACGCCACACGCTGGTGGCCGCGCCGACCGGCTCGGGCAAGACGCTGACGGCGTTCTTCGCCGCCATCGATGCGTTGATCCGCGACGGGCTGGCCAATGGCGGTGCGTTGCCCGACGAAACCCGCGTGGTCTATGTCTCGCCGTTAAAGGCCTTGTCCAACGATATCCACCTCAACCTGGACGCGCCCTTGCAGGGCATCCGTGCGGCGCTGGTCGCCAGCGGCTTGCCGGATGTGCCGATTCGTGCGGCGGTGCGTACCGGCGACACCCCGCAGCGCGAGCGCGCGCAGGCGCGTCGCACGCCGCCGCATATTCTGGTGACCACCCCGGAGTCGCTGTACGTGCTGTTGGGGTCGGCATCCGGGCGCGCGTCGCTGCGGCAGGTGCGCACCGTGATCGTCGATGAAATCCATGCGGTGGCGTCGGACAAGCGCGGCAGCCACCTGAGCCTGACGCTGGAGCGCTTGCAGCGGCTGATCGCGCAGCCGATCACGCGGGTGGGGCTGTCGGCGACACAGAAGCCCATCGACACGGTGGCGCAATTCCTGGTCGGTGTCGACGCAGACGGCGTGCCGCCGCCGTGCGAGATCGTCGATATCGGCTACACCCGCAGGCGTGATCTGGCCCTGGCGTTGCCGCCCACGCCGCTGAGCGTGGTGATGTCCAACGACCAGTGGCTGCAGGTGTACGCCGATGTGGCCGCATTGGCGCAGCAGCATCGCACCACGCTGGTGTTCGTCAACACGCGGCGCATGGCCGAACGCGCGGCGCGGCATCTGGGCGATCTGCTCGGCAAGCAGCGCGTGTCGGCGCATCACGGCAGCCTGTCGCGCGAGACGCGCCTGCTGGCCGAGCAACGGCTCAAGGCCGGCGATCTCACCGTGTTGGTGGCGACCGCATCGCTGGAACTGGGGCTGGATATCGGCGATGTCGATCTGGTCTGCCAGCTCGGTTCGCCGCGCTCGATCGCCACCTTCCTGCAACGTGCCGGGCGTTCCGGGCACAAGGTCGGCGGGACGCCCAAGGCACGCCTGTTTCCGCAGACCCGCGACGAACTGGTCGAATGCGCCGCGCTGCTGGACAGCATCCGCCGCGGCGAACTGGATGCCTTGCGCATTGTGCCGGCGCCGGTGGATGTGCTGGCGCAGCAGATCGTTGCCGAAGCCGCATGCGAAGACTGGGACGAAGATGCGCTGTTCGCGCTGGTGCGGCGCGCGTGGCCGTTCGCCAGGCTGAGCCGTGCCACCTTCGACAGCGTGGTGCGCATGTTGTGCGATGGCTTCAGCACTCGGCTCGGTCCGCGCGCCGGGTACCTGCATCGCGATGCGGTGCATCGGCGCCTGCATGCACGGCGCGGTGCGCGCATGACGGCGCTCACCTCCGGCGGCACCATTCCCGAAACCGGCGACTACAGCGTGGTGCTGGAACCACAGGCCGAAAAGATCGGCACGGTGAACGAGGATTTCGCCGTCGAAAGCCTCACCGGCGATGTGTTCCAGCTCGGCAACGCGAGTTACCGCATCCTGCGCGTGGAGGCCGGGCGCGTGCGCGTGGAAGATGCCAAGGGCGCGCCGCCGAACATTCCGTTCTGGCTGGGCGAAGCGCCAGGTCGCAGCGATGAACTGTCTGCGGCGGTGTCGCGCCTGCGTGGCGAGATTGCCGCGCGGCTGGACACCGCGCCGCACCAGGCGGCTCACGACTGGCTGCAGCGCGAGCTGGAGATGTCCGCCGAAGCGGCGCGGCAACTGGTGGATTATCTGGCAAAGGCTTGCACGGCATTGGGTGCGATGCCACCCAGCAGCGCCTGGTGATGGAGCGCTTCTTCGATGCCAGCGGCGGTACCCAGCTGGTCATCCATTCGCCGTACGGCAGCCGCATCAATCGTGCGTGGGGGCTGGCGCTGCGCAAGCGCTTCTGCCGCACCTTCAATTTCGAATTGCAGGCTGCAGCCACCGAAGATGCGATTGTGCTGTCGCTGTCGACCAGTCATAGCTTTGCGCTGGAGGAGGTTGGCCGTTACCTGCATTCGTCGTCGGCCGAGCATGTGTTGATCCAGGCATTGCTGGATGCGCCGCTGTTCGGCGTGCGCTGGCGCTGGAACGCCACCAACGCGATGGCGCTGCCGCGCTTCAGCGGCGGCAACAAGGTGGCGCCGCAGTTGCAACGAATGAAGTCCGAAGATTTGCTCGCCACGGTATTCCCGGACCAGGTGGCCTGTGCGGAGAATCTGGTTGGCGAACGCGAGGTGCCCGACCACCCGTTGGTGGCACAGACCCTGGAGGATTGCCTGCATCACGCCATGGATAGCGAAGGCTGGCTGCAGGTGTTGCGCGGCCTGGAATCGGGCGCGGTGACGCTGGTCGCGCGCGACCTGGCGGCGCCGTCGCCGCTGGCGGCCGAGGCCTTGAACGCGCGTCCCTATGCATTTCTCGACGATGCGCCACTGGAAGAACGCCGTACTCAGGCCGTGCAAAGTCGGCGCTACACGCCGCAGACCAGCGACGACCTGGGACAGCTCGATCCGCAAGCGATTGCCGCAGTGTGCGAAGAAGCCTGGCCACAGCCGCGCGATGCCGAAGAAATGCACGAGGCACTGGTGGGGCTGGGCGTGTTGCCGGTCGCAGAGGCCACCGATGCGCTGTGGCAGGCATGGTTGGCCGCGCTGGCCGCAACTGGTCGTGCCAGCTGCATTGCCTTGCACGGCATCCCGGCGCTGTGGATCAGCGCCGAGCGCATCGACTGGTTCTTGCCATTGTATCGGCAAGCAACTGCGCAGCCGCCGCTGCAGGCGCCGGCCGATTGCCACGTTGCCGACTGGCAGCGCGACTGGGCGGTGCGCGAACTGCTGCGCGGGCGCTTGTCCGCGGTTGGCCCGGCACAGGTGCCGGCCTTGTCCAACGCGTTGCAGGTGCCGGAAGCAGAGATCGTGCTGGCGTTGGCGGCCTTGCAACGCGAGGGCTACGTCATGGCCGGGCAGTTCAGTGCGCACGTGCAGGCCGAAGAATGGTGCGAGCGCCATCTGTTGGCACGCATCCATCGCTACACGTTGGGGCGTCTGCGCCGCGAGATCGAACCGGTCTCGCAGCGCGATTACGCGCGTTTTCTGTTCGAGTGGCAGCACGTGGACAGCAGCAGCCGGGTGGCTGGGCCGGATGCGCTGGCTGGCGTGGTGGGGCAGCTCGAATGCTTCGAGGCGCCTGCAGTGCTGTGGGAGAGCGAGCTATTGCCGGCGCGCATCCGCGACTATCAACCGGCCTGGCTGGACGAGTTGTGCACCGCCGGGCGCACGCTGTGGGCACGCTTGCGGCCCGGCGGCGGCCGCAGCGGCGCCGCACTGCGCAGCACGCTGATCGTGCTGCTGCCACGGCGCGAAGCGCAGCGTTGGAGCGCATTGGCGCGCGATGTCGACGACGCGCCATTGGGCTCCCGCGCGCAACGCGTCATGCAGGTGCTGCAGCAGCAAGGCGCGCTGTTCTTCGATGAAATCGCCGACGCGGCACATCTGATGAATACCGAGCTGGAAGATGCATTGAGCGAGCTGGTGATGCGCGGCCGCGCGCATTGCGACAGCTATGCCGGCCTGCGCGCGCTGCTGGTGCCGGCGTCCAAGCGACCGTCGGCACTGTCGCGGCAGCGTCGCCGCGCCAGCGCGCTGGGCATCCGCGATGCGGGCCGCTGGGCGCCGGTGCGGGCGCTGCCCGACTTGCCGCTTGCCGAAGCCGCGCAGCGCCATCAGGACACGCTAGAACACGTCGCGCGCACGCTGTTGCGGCGCTACGGCGTGGTGTGCTGGCGGCTGCTCGAACGCGAGGCCGCATGGCTGCCGCCGTGGCGGGAATTGCTGCGCATGTATCAACGGCTGGAAGCGCGCGGTGAAATCCGTGGTGGGCGGTTTATCGCCGGGCTGTCCGGCGAGCAGTTTGCGTTGCCCGAGGCGATTGCGGCCTTGCGCCGTGTGCGCGCGCAGCCGTTGCCGCAGCAGTGGATCTGCGTCAGTGCGAGCGACCCAAGCAATCTGCTCGGCAGTCTGCTGCCGGGCGAGCGGGTCGCGCGCGTGCCGGGCAATCGTGTCGCTTCGCTGGATGGGCTGCCCATGGCGATCTGGGCGGCAGACCGCTTCCAGACCTTGGAGGAGCTTACCCCCGAGCAGGCCGAGCAGGCGCTGCGTCTGCTACAGCGCGGACCGGGCGCGGCCGAACAATCGCCGATGGAGCGCTGGTTGGCTCAATCGCCGGCAAGCGCCGTGCCTTTTCCGGTCACGCGCGGAAGCCTACGCGATAAATAGCGGCTATCTGCAACCACCCAGCGCCATGGCGCATCCACGGCCTTGCGGATGCCGATGCGCGGCGTCGCCAATGGGTTGGACGGAGGCGGCGCGCCGTCGTCCTCGATCCAGAGCCGCGCGGCCGCAGTGCTGAGATCCAGCCCATTGTCCGCAGCGGTCACGCCGAACGCCTGCGCCAGGCGGCCTGGGCCGGTGGTCAACGCGGTGACCGGCGCGGCGCCGCGCGCGGCCTGCATGCGGTCGATACCGTCCAGCGGTTCCAGGGCGCGGATCAGCACCGCATGCCCGGGCGCACCGCCGCAGACCGCATTGATTGCCCAGTGCATGCCATAGATGAAATACACATACAGGTGCCCGGGCGCACCGAACATCACCCGCGTGCGCGGGGTCATGCCGCGGAACGAGTGCGCGGCCGGGTCGTCGCTGCCGCAGTAGGCTTCCACTTCGGTGATGCGCCCGCGGCGTCCGTCAGCGCTGACCAGCACCTTGTTGAGCAATTGCGGCGCGACCTGGCGGGCATCGTGGGCATAGAACGTGCGGGGCAGGGGCTGTGCAGGCATGGCAGAAGCATAGCTTCACGGACGTGATGTCCCAGCGGACTGGCCTGGACAGCGCACGGGCGAGGGTAGGGTTTTTCCGAATATGGGCTGTGACGAGCGCGTGATCTGTCACAAAAGCGCGGATTCGATTGGATGAATAGGCACTCCGGCCCTGACTGCATCTCAAGCGGGTTTTGTCGTCGCCGATAGCCATTAGCGATGGGTTAGACCAGCCGTAGCGCCATGCGCGATACGCGCAGCGCCATCACCATCCTGCAGCGCATGTCGCCCACGCACCCTTCTTGAGAGAACTCCCCAATGTTAGGCAACTTCAGAATCGGAACCAGACTGATCGTGGCATTCCTGATCGTCTCGGCCATCGGCGCATGCATCGGGTGGGTGGGCTATTCCAACTCCGGCCGCATCAGCGCGCTGTCGACGTCGTTATACGAGCGCGAGTTGCTCGGCATGTCCCACGTCAAGGAAGCCAACATCAACCTCATCTATGCCGGTCGTGCGCGCGCCAACCTGTTGTTGGCCAGCAGTGCAGAGGAGCGCCAGTCGCATGTGCAGAACATCGACAAATACACCGCCAAGGTGGTCGATCACATGGCCCGTGCGCGGGAGAGCTTCCAGAGCGAGGAAGGCAAGAACAAGCTGGCGCAATTCGATCGCGCCTGGCAGAAGTATCTGGACGAGCGGGGCCGCTTCATCGAGGTCGCCAACCGCGAAGCGCTGCGCGAGGCCAATCCGGAACTGGCCGCGCTCTCGCGCGCGGTCCGTGCCAGCTCGGACGAAGTGGATAACCTGATGACCGACCTGAGCGGCCTGCGCGAGCGCAGCGCCGCGGCGGCCAACGCCGAAGCCGGTGCGATCCACACGCGCAGTTCCAGGCTGCTGGTCGCCATCATCTGCAGCGGCGTGTTGCTCGGCGCCATTCTCGGTGTGGTGATCAGCCGCAGCGTCACCGGGCCGATCCGCCGCGCGGTGGCGGTGGCCAACGGCTTGTCGGAAGGCGATCTCACCATGCGCATCGATGTGCACGGCCGCGACGAAACCGCCCAATTGCTCGAAGCGATGCGCACCATGGTCGGGAAGCTGTCGCAGGTGGTCGGCGAGGTCAACACCAGCGCCGAAACACTTGCCAGCGCGTCGGAAGAAGTCAGCGCCACCGCGCAGTCGCTGTCGCAGGCAGCCAGCGAACAGGCCGCCGGTGTGGAAGAGACCAGTGCTTCACTGGAGCAGATGACCGCATCGATCAGCCAGAACACCGAGAACGCGCGCATCACCGACGGCATGGCCACCCAGGCCGCCAAGGAGACCGTGGAGGGTGGCGAAGCGGTGGTTGCCACCACCCAGGCGATGAAGCAGATCGCGCAGAAGATCGGCATCATCGACGACATCGCCTACCAGACCAATCTGCTCGCGCTCAATGCCGCGATCGAAGCCGCGCGCGCCGGCGAACATGGCAAGGGGTTTGCCGTGGTCGCCGCCGAGGTGCGCAAGCTGGCCGAACGCAGCCAGGTGGCCGCGCAGGAAATTGGCGAGGTGGCCAGTTCCAGCGTGGAATTGGCCGACCGCGCCGGTCGTTTGCTGGATTCGATCGTGCCCAGCATCAAGCGCACCTCCGACCTGGTACAGGAAATATCCGCTGCCTCCGAGGAGCAATCTTCCGGCGTCAGCCAGATCAATTCGGCGGTCGTGCAGTTGAGCCAGACCACCCAGCAGAACGCCAGCGCATCCGAAGAGCTTGCCGCCACTGCCGAGGAAATGAGTGCGCAGGCCGAACAGCTGCAGCAGAGCATGGCGTTCTTCCGGCTGGGCGGGCAGGGCGCGCCGACTGCGCCGCCCAAGCGCGGCAAGCAGGTCGCTGCGCGGCCGGCGCGTGCGGCGGGCACGCGTGGCTGGCGTAGCAACGCAGCGCCGGCGTATGCGATGTCCGAGGGCCCCGACGAAGGCCAGTTCGCGCGTTTCTGAGAGAGCGACCAATGACCGCACCGACGCTTGATGTGATGCCCGGCGACGCCGATGTCGCCGCGCAATATCTGACCTTCCAACTGGATGGCGAAACCTTCGCCACCAGCATTCTCGGCATTCGCGAGATCATTCAGTACCGCGCTCCCACACCGGTGCCGTCGATGCCGGATTGCGTGCGCGGGGTGATCAATCTACGCGGCGCGGTGGTGCCGGTGGTGGACCTGCAATCGCGCCTGGGGCGCGCGGACAGCGCGATCGGCAAACGCAGCTGCATCGTGATTCTGGCCACCGAGCAGGCGCAAGGCACGCAGGTGATTGGCGTGCTGGTGGATGCGGTCAATGCAGTGATCGAACTGGCCGACCAGGACATCGAGGCGGCGCCCTCGTTCGGCACGCATATCCGCCGCGACCTGCTGCGCGGCATGGGCAAGGTCGGCGAGCGCTTTGTGGTACTGCTGGAGATGGAGCAGGTGCTGCAGGTGGACGAGATCGCCGGAAATACCGACGCACTGGCGGCCTGAGCGACCGCCATGCCGCAGGGCGATCGGCGCAGGCTGCGTCGATCAGGCCCGCAGCTGCCAACCGTCGAAGCGGTGCACGTGGTTGCGGCCAGCGTCACGCGCCTGCTGCAACGCGTGCCGCGCACGGGCCAACAAGGTAGCGCTGTCGAGCGCGGTGGGCGTGGCAACATCCACCAGACCTGCGCTAAGCGTCAACGGGCCGGTCGGCCAGTGCGCGTCTGCTACCGCCTTGCGCACGCCTTCGGCAGCAGCAAGGGATGCAGATGCTGCGGTCGCCGGCAGCGCCACGCAGAATTGATCGCAGGCCAGGCGCGCCACGATTGCGGCAGGCGGAAGCTGCGCTTCCAGCAATGTAGCGACCTGCAGCAGGGTAGCATCGGCCGCTGCGGCGCCGGCTTGCAATTTTTGCCGCTTGAAGCCATCCAGTTCCAGCAGCATGAAACCCAGTGGCGCATCCGCGGCAGAGCTGGGCGCATCGGCAAGCGCGTGCAAGGCGTGCTCCAGCCCGGCGCGATTCCATCGCCCGGTGAGCGCATCGCGCAGCGCATCCAGCTCTACCAGCCGCGCGGCCTGTTGCAGTTCGAGGGTGCTGACGACTTGCCTGGCCAATGCTTGCAGCGCGTCGCGCTCGGCCACCGACAGTCGCCGCGGAACGCGATCCAGCACGCACAGGGTGCCCAGCGCGATGCCGTCCGGGGTCAACAACGGCGCGCCTGCATAGAAGCGGATCTGCGGCTCGCCTGTCACCAGCGCGTTGCCCACAAACCGCTCGTCCTGATGGGTGTCGCCGACTTCCATCACCTGATCGGGTTCGAGAATGGCGTGCGCGCAAAACGACAGCTCACGCGGCGTCTCGTTCTGCTGCATGCCGATCCTGGATTTGAACCATTGGCGATGCGTATCGACCAGTGAGATCAGCGCCATCGGCATCCAGCAGACTGCAGCTGCGATCGAGGTGAACGCGTCGTAGCTCGGCTCCGGTGCGGTGTCCAGCAGGCGGTAAGCATGCAGCGCCTCCACGCGCTCATCTTCGTTGGCCGGCAGGCGCGCTCCGATCGTGGCGTTGACGCCGCCTGGCAGCAACGTTGCGTGGAACAGGTTCAACGCGGGTGCCTCGGGTACCTGCATGCAAAACACCACCGGGAACAAGGCGCCATCAAGGCGATGAGGGTTAATGCGACAAGGCACTGGCCGATGCGATCGCTACCCTGGCACGGCACTGCTTCCCAGGGCAGCGGCATACCGGCGAGCGCCTGTCCGGATCTTGCCACAGGAGCGGCGTGGTTGGCCGGCGCCGGCTTTCTAGTTCCGTAGACGCAGCATTTTCAGCTGCGCGATAGGGCGCAACGCGCCGCCGACGATGCAGCACGGGGGCTCACCGCATCAGCGTTGCCGCGGAGCTGCCCGGTGCCAGATTGCAGGTTTGTCCAACTCACTTTCCCTGACCGGCCTTGCCAGTTGGGCGACGGCTTTGCTCGTCGTGCACCTTCAGATCTTCCTGGCCCGGGCGCTGCCTGGCGGCATCGTCGTGCCGGCGGTCTTGCTGGCTCTCGGTCACGCCGTGCGCATCGTCGGCGACCTCGTCGGGCTGTTGGTCTTTCTTGCTCATGGCGTGGGTCCGCTGTGGAGTGAAGCCGGACGTTAGCGCGCGCGATGTGATCTCCACGCCACGGCGACCGGCCCGCCTGCACCGCAGGTTGCCCCACAGCCCCCCTCAAAACGCGCAAGCCCCGGAAACATGAGGTTTCCAGGGCTCGTGCGTTTGACTCTATGGTGCGGAAGGCTCCCGAATAATACCTGCAAGTAGCTGTAATGCAATAAGTATTTCCGATGCGGTGAGTGCTGTTACCGCCATAGTTACCGCCAAGCTCATGCGGCTAGGCCCCGCGTACCATTGCGTGCGTCTACCGCTGCACTCATCCATGCGGCCACTTCTGTGGAGACCCATGCCGCAATGTTGCCACCGGGGAATTGTACTGGCTTCGGGAACTTGCCCGCAGCGGCCCAGGCATAGAGTGTGGACTTGCTCACGCCGACGGTGGCGATGACCTCGGGCAAGCGCATGAAATGATATGGCAGCGTCGTCTGTGGTTGAGTCGTCATGGCTTCCTTGAAATGAGAAAGGCCCGCTGCATGAGGTTGCAGCGAGCCTTTAGGTTGGTGTGGTGCCTGCCGTAGGGCAGCCTCCCTGGAGGGGGCGGCATGGGGGCGGCTGGGCCTTGGATGGTTGAAGTGACTGCCGCATAATTTCGCAGCGAAAACCTTTTTTCTTCTCCCGCCGGCAGGGCGGTCAAGTCAGGCTTGGGCTGTCAGTTGTCCAGATGTGCCGGTTGCGCTGGGACAGCGGGTGTCCCAATTGGGACAGGGCGGTATGGTGGTGGGCTGAAGTGAGCAAGAAGATCCACCGATGCGAGTTGATCTGTGGCATTCACCTCGTCGTTCGCCAGCATCTCAAGCGCTCTGGCGCGCACGGCTGGGGATGAGCCATCCACCAGCTTGACGATACTGCGCGCGACCTTCTCCGCATCCCGGTCTAACTGCTGCTGCTCGGTACTGGGCAAGCTTGTCTGCCATGGGCTGTTGGCTTCCCGCACGTATCGCCACCTCGGCCAGCCAGTGCCGGGGTCAATCGACAGTGAATTGAACTCCGTTGGGACCACGCGGGGCAGATAAGTCACCATGCTGCCGACGGTGTTCTTGCTGATGCCGAATCGGCCTGCGATAGAGCGTAACGATTCGCCCTTTGGAAGCTCGTTGGCGCCTCGTTGCGTCAGGATTGCAAGGTACTGCCAAGCGGCATCTCGGCATTGTTCTTTGTGGAGGGCGAGTGATCTGCCAGTGCAGTTCACCAGCTTCGAGACGGCGACGGCCGCATGCCAGTCCATCGGCAAGATGCTCGCGGGAATTGTGTCTCGACCAGCCTGTCTATAGGCAGTTAGGCGATGGTGTCCGTCTACGAGGTACAAGCCGGGGGCCACAGACTCTGCGTGCCCGATATCCGCTATCCACACAGGGTCAAGTTGTGTCTGTTCCGATACTTCTAGCGCTAATCGAAGGGTGGCGATGTGCTGCTCGCGGCCCTGCTCGATCCGGCCCTTGTCACGAATTGGAACTATGCGGGTCACTCTGGGCTGCAAAGCGTCAGCGAGCCGAACATAGCTGATAAGTAGATGCTGTTGAGGGGTGCACCTGAATCGCTCAAGTGCGGCGTCATAGTTCATTGCTGGCCTCCTATTCGAGTCGCGGGAGACGCGCATAACTTAGTCGGCATCATGCCGGTGAGTCTGTTCCGTGTGCCGAAGTCAAGCGCGTCTAGGACAGCGTTGTGTCCTATAGGGGTACCGAAATGAGCTTCCTTTAAAAATCAGGTGGTTAACGGAGCTAGGCAAGGGCTCTTAGGTTGACTTTTCCTGAGATGGAGGCTCCAGTAGTGAGGCTGGAGGAACGCCCAAAGCATCAGCAAGGCGGTAGATGTTCAGGAGCGCGATGTTGCGTTGCCCGCGCTCGACGCCACCCAGGTAGCTGCGTGCGAGCCCGCTCTCTAGTACGAGGCGTTCTTGGGAAAGTCCTCGGGCTCGTCTAACTTCGGCTAGTCGCAGTCCGAACATGGCGCGCGGATCGGTGGGCATCGCTTCCTCCAGCATTGGAGAACGATGCCGATGCGCCCTTTATCGGGCCACGCCCTATGAGTTCACCCTCTATGAGTGACATTAAAGGCGAGATGGGCCTATCATTCGATTGAGCGCGGAGCGCCCGCTCAGTGCAACAAGTCCAGAACAAGGTGACCCACGATGAAGTTGAAGTTTTGCAGCGTTGCCGGGGCCGCGCTTCTTCTCAGTGCGTGTGCTACTCATGCAGATTGGCTTGTGACCAAAGCCAGTCGCGCGGATGGTGTGGTAGCGCTTTCGTATGAGCGCAATGAGTTTCAGCGCCCCGACATGAGCGAGCAGCAGGCCGTGCAGCTTGCCGAGCAGAAGTGCAAAAACTGGGGCTATAAGGGAGCGGAGCCGTTCGGATCGCAGAGTGCCGAGTGTTTGTCACGCCGAGGCTTCGGAAACTGCGGATCAAGGCGCGTGACGATTGAATTCCAGTGCATCGGCAATCCAGGTAATTAATCTTGTTGCGCCGAAACCTACACGGGTCGCCAGATTTTTCGAGGTCAATCACGGGAACACTGCTTGCACTCCCACTTATCATGTTTGCACTTGGTGCAATTAGCACCCTTTCCAGTAGGCTGACATTGAGGTTGGGCAAAAAGCCCTGGCACTTGGTTGTGGTGCAGTTGGTTATGGGTCTTCTCGTGGCAGCACTTATAGCCTTTGCAATCGTGAGGATTTCCTCGACGCATTGAAATTTAAAATGATACAGATGACGGCTGTGGGCGGGTGCGCCTATGGAGTGCTAGCTCCTTTGGATAAGTTCGGCAATGTCCTTTAGTGGGCCAAGATTTAAGTGAATTGGAGGCAGGGTCTTTATTGGGCTTGTAGGGATAAATACATAGCGAAACTCCTCCTGATAGAGGTACTTGAAATGCTTGCAGGCAAAAACGCTCTTCGTCTTTTTTGAGGGGTGAAAAGGATCGAAGTAATGAACTGCGCATGGAACGAATCGCCAGCCACCAAGATGAGGACGAAGGGCCTGTATCAGCCTCCGTGAGTATTCGCCTACATCGCGGATTACCACTAACGAATCAGCATTGAAGTCGTCGAATAGACGTAGGCTCATGCCAAAGCTTGCGCACCACGCATAGTAATTCGTCTGCATGACGACTTTTTGCGGCCTCGGTGTTACAGAACCAAAGGAGTCAATGAGCCTAGTCTTGAATGGATCAAGAGAAAGTATCTCCTCATCAAAGGCATCTCCAGCCAGGTCGTAAGAAAGCTCGTCATCTGCGATCGCTGGAGCTAAAGAATCATCGTTGTAAAAGGAGGCGGGGGATACTCGGAGTTTTCCTTCGTCTACCAACTCCTGCATCCATTTCCTTTCGCCAAACTTAAAGAGATAGCGATGCTTTGGCTTTTCTTTAAAAAGAGACAAGATTGCCTCTGATGCGGGACTAACAGGTGCGGTCGGCTTCGGGGCTAAGGTCTCTTTGATTCCGCATTTAATGAATAGGCCTTGATACGACCCTGTTCTGAGGCGTGATTCTTCAAGAAGGTGAGAGAAGAGGCGCCACAGAAAATTGCCTGATTGCACGTTGCCTTGGACGCAACCTATCTTTCCGTTAGATTCCAGGGTCAGTATGTTCGATATGAGGTCGCGGGCACGCTGAGCTACTACCTCATCGCTTTGCTCCTGAAGGTAGCGGCGCTCCCTATATTCCTCATACCAGCGCATATAGAGTGATTGGTTCAAGTTTATCGGTTGCTGCATCTTCGCAACTCCTTAAGCGGTTCCCTTGAATAAGGGCGG
Organism: Xanthomonas sp. D-99; assembly: GCF_017746145.1. NCBI lineage: Bacteria > Pseudomonadati > Pseudomonadota > Gammaproteobacteria > Lysobacterales > Lysobacteraceae > Xanthomonas > Xanthomonas sp. D-99. The sequence continues at coordinate 24,681 of NZ_JAGHWU010000011.1, forward strand.
CGCACTTCCGAGTCTGAGTATCTGTATGTAATCACTCCATGCTTGCATCATCTTTCGACGCTCGTCCAAATATTGCGCTTGATTATAAATGCCGCGAACTCCTGGCATCTTATGGGTTAGCGCCGACTCAATGGCATCCGGCGTCCAGCCCCCATTTCGTTTAGCAGCGTACTTGCCATGTGCCTGAAGCCATGGATGGTACTTTCATCCTTCTCAATGCCGCAGCGGCGGGCGGCTACGAGGATGGCATTTCCCGACATGTGCTTGCGAGGGTCCCGCCCACCAGGGAAAACGAACTCGCCGCGTCCGGTAAGAGGGTATAGGTCGCGCAGGATTTCCACAGCCTGAGTCGAAAGGGCGGCGATGTGGGTGCGCTTGGTCTTGGTCACGAAGTAGCGCCACTGTCCGGCGTCGAGGTCCAGTTCCGCCCACCTCATGCGGACAAGCTCGCCGGGTCTGGCGAACAGCAACGGTGCCAGTCGCAGGGCACTCCTGACCACTGGCCGACTGGTGCTGATGTCAATCTTCCGCAGCACGCCCGTAGCTTCCTCCGATGTGGTGGCAGCAGCGAACGGCATGGATCGCCAGGGAGTCAGCGCTCCTTTCAATGCACCTGTAGGATCGGCTTCGGCCCGGCCAGTACGCACTGCGTACCGAAAGACTGCGCCGCAGGTCTGCAAGGCTCGATGAGCGGTCTCGATGGCGCCTCGCTGTTCGATCCGCTCCAAGTGCTTCAGCAGTTCCGGGGCGGTAATGGCTGCGATGGGGCTGCTGCCGATCCAGGGAAAGATGTCGCTCTGCAAGCGGCGGATGATCTTGTCCGCGTACTGGGTACTCCAATCCTTTTGCTGCTTGGCGAACCACTCTCGGGCGATGACCTCGAAGCTGTTCGCTGCGGCGGCCTCCCCAGCGGCCTTGACGGCCTTCCGCTGTTCGCCTGGGTCTACCTTGGCCGCGAGCAGCCGACGCGCTTCCGCCAGCTTCTCCCGCGCATCTGCGAGGCTCACTTCGGGGTAGGTGCCGAATGACAGGGTGTTGCGCTTGCCGGTGACCGGGCGGCGGTAGTCGTAGCGCCACCAGCGTGCGCCGTCGGGTCGTAGTAGCAGATACAGGCCGTTGCCGTCGCGCAGCTTCTGAGGCGTTGCGAGACACTTCGTCCTACGAATGGTGGTATCGGTGAGAGGCATGGTAGCTCCTTGGCGGTAACAGGTTAGGGGATGCCCCAGCTACCGCCAAAATTACCGCCAGATACCGCCGGATTTGCGCGGTCTCGGCTAGACTACCTCGGAAACAAAAAAGGCCGGAAAGCCTTATGTCACAGTGCTTTCTGGCCTCGTTTGCACCGTCTAGGACGGCAAGATGGTGGAGCGGAAGGGGATCGAACCCTCGACCTTCGCGATGCGAACGCGACGCTCTCCCAGCTGAGCTACCGCCCCACGTGCTTCGATTCTAACCACAAGCCGCGCGGTTCGCCAAGCGAAGGAGGCGGCCGACGGTGCGAGGCGGCACCGTCGTGCGGGCTTTCGCCTTACTCGCGGACCAGCGGAAACTTCAGGTCCGGGTTCTTGGCCTTCCATTCCTTGTACGACACCGAACCTTCCCAGGCGGCGAAAGCCTTCGGCGTGCGACCACGACCGGACCAGGTTTCACCGGTGTGCGGCAGTTCGTACTTGGGCTTCACTTCGCTGCGGCCGCTCTTGACCACTTCCTTGCGCGCGGCAGTGGTGCCCAAGTAAGCGGCAATGTCGTTGCGCTGCTTGGTGTTGAAGTGACCGGCGAACTGTTCGAGCAGCGAAACGATGGTCGCATGCGCAGAGGATGCCTCGCTCGCGCGCTCGGTTTTCTCCTGTTCTTCCAGCTTCTGCAGTTCGTCCAGCAGCTTGGCTTTGGCTTGCGCGATGGAATCCAGTTTCGAAGAGGTATTGCTCACAGAGGTATGGCCTCGGAATAAAGAGTGGACACGCCGCCCGGAGGGCGCGCGGCATTATGGCATGTGGCCCGGGAACGGCCGTTATGGAGCAGGGGCTTGCACATGGCGTGAACAGGCCTTTCACGACGCCTGTTCGAACGCTTTCGCATTGTCGCTACGGGCGCTGCTGGGCCGAAGGCTCACGTTAGCAGACCCGACCACGACGATACAGGAGCATGTCATGAGTGACGACAAACGCAACGTCGGATCGCCAGACCGCGACCGCATCAACGTCAATGAAGCCTATGAGCTGCAGTACTGGACCAAGACCCTTGGCGTCAGTGCCGATGACTTGCGCGCGGCCGTGCAGAAGGTGGGGCCAATGGCCGCCAGCGTACGCCAGCACCTGGGCAAATAAGCGGAAAGGTCTGCCATGAGCCTGAGCGAATACCGCCGCAAGCGCAGCTTCGACAAAACCCGCGAGCCGGAGCCGGGCAAGACCCTGCCGCCGGGGCAGCGCGCGATCTTCGTGGTCCAGCTGCACCACGCCAGTCGCCGCCACTACGACTTTCGCCTGCAGGTGGGCGATGCGCTCAAGAGCTGGGCGGTGCCGAAGGGGCCAAGTTACGACCCCAAGGTCAAGCGGATGGCAGTGGAGGTGGAAGACCACCCGGTCGATTACGCCAGCTTCGAGGGCGAGATTCCCAGGGGCGAGTACGGCGGCGGGCACGTGGCGCAGTTCGATCATGGCGTGTGGGCCACCGCAGGCGACCCCGAAGCGCAGTTGGCCAAGGGGCATCTGCGCTTCGAGTTGTTCGGCAACAAGCTCAAGGGCGGCTGGCATTTGGTGCGCTCGGGCAAGCCGGCGCGGCAGCCGCAGTGGCTGCTGTTCAAAGAGGACGATGCCTACGCCGGCACATTGGAGGCCGACGACCTACTGGCCGACGTCGCTGCCGCGCCTGCCGACGATGTACGCCGCGCGGGTGCCGGCAAGACCCAGCGCAAGGCGCTGACGACCGTACCACCGCCAGCGGCGAAAAAGCGTGGTACCTGGGCGAAACAAGCGCTGGCGCTGAGCAATGCACGTCGCGCCGAGATGGAAGATGGCCCGTTTGCGCCGCAGCTGGCCAAGCTGGGGCAGTCCCCGCCCGAAGGCGCGCAGTGGCTGCATGAAATCAAATGGGACGGTTATCGCATCCTTGCCACTGTGACCAACGGCAAGGTGAGGCTGTGGTCGCGCAATGCATTGGAGTGGACCGACAAGACACCGGAAATTGCCGATGCCATCCAGTCGCTGGGGCTGCGCAGTGCGCAGATCGATGGCGAATTGATCGCCGGACGCGGCGCCAAGGAAGACTTCAACCTGCTGCAGGCCACCTTGTCCGGCGAACGCCAGGTGCCGCTGGCGCTGGCGGTATTCGACCTGCTGCATGTGGATGGGGTGGACATCGGCGAGGCACCGTTGCGCGAGCGCAAGCAGCTGTTGCAGCAGGTGCTGGAGGCTGCACCCCACACGCACCTGGCCTATAGCTCGCACGTCGAGGGCGACGGCACCGAGGCGTTCCGGGTGGCCGGCGAACAGCACTTCGAAGGCATCATTTCCAAGCGCGCAGATCGCCCGTATCGCGATGGGCGTAGCGACGATTGGCGCAAGACCAAGCAACTGGGCAGCCAGGAATATGCAGTGGTCGGCTACACGGCGCCCAAGGGCAGCCGCAGTGGTTTTGGCTCGCTGTTGCTGGCCACGCCGGACCCGGTGCACGGCTGGCTGTACGTCGGCCGTGTGGGCTCAGGTTTCTCCGATGCCTTGATGCGCGAGGTCACCCAGCAACTGGAAGGCGGTGGGCGCAAACCCACTGCGCATATTTCCACCGAAGATACCGACCTGCGCGGCGCCACCTGGTTTGCGCCGCGCTTTGTGGTGGAGGTGTTCTATCGCGGCATCGGTGGGCAACAGTTGTTGCGCCAGGCATCGTTCAAGGCGCTGCGTCCGGATAAACGCATTGCCGATCTGGCCGACAGCGATGCCGGAAATGGCCCGGCTACTTCGTCGTCTACCCCGCGTTGGGCAAAAACACGTGCTGTCAAAAACGCGGCAACCCAGGTGCCGAAACGTGCAGCGACGCGGGCAACAGCACCTGCGCGCAAATCTGCGGTTGCTACACCTGGCTCGGCTGCGCTGCCGACGCTGTCCAGCCCGACCAAGCTGATCTACCCGGATATCCGCGCGACCAAGGGCGATGTCTGGGATTACTACCAGGCGTTGATGGATCACCTGTTGCCGCAGATCGTGGGACGCCCGCTGTCCATCATCCGCTGCCCCAGCGGCGCAGAAAAACCGTGTTTTTTCCAGAAGCACCACACCGCCGGCCTCGAGCGTGTGAGCTCGGTCAAACTGACCGAAGAAACCGGCACCAATGCGTATTACCTGGTGGTCGAAGACGCACCTGGCCTGCTGGAGCTGGTGCAATTCAATGCGCTGGAATTCCATCCCTGGGGCTCGCATGCCGACCGCCCGGATGTGGCCGACCGGGTGGTCTTCGATCTTGACCCGGGCCCGGACGTGCCGTTCGCCGAGGTCAAACGTGCCGCCAACGATATTCGTAAGCTGCTGGCGCAATTGGAGCTGGAATCGTTCCTGCGTGTCTCTGGCGGCAAGGGGCTGCACGTGGTGGTGCCCCTGAACCCCGGCTGCGACTGGGAGGTGACCAAGCGTTTTGCCAAGGGATTTGCCGATGCCCTTGCGCAGTCCGAGCCGCAGCGGTTCATCGCCACTGCCACCAAGCGGCTACGCAACAAGCGCATCTTCGTGGACTACCTGCGCAACGGCCGTGGCGCCACGGCGGTCGCGTCCTATTCCTTACGCGGCCGCCCAGGGGCGCCGGTCGCGTTGCCGCTGGCGTGGTCGGACCTGTCCAAGCTGCAGCGCGCCGACGCATTCACCTTGCGCGATGTGCCGGAAAAGCTGCGCCGTCGGCGCAAGGACCCGTGGGCAGACATGGACCGCATTCGGCAGAACCTGGCGCGCTGGGCGGAGCAGGACGAGGACTGATGCGGTGCGATAGAGACTGCCGGCATCATCGCTGCGCAAACGCGGACGGTAGTCGAAATCGCCGCGCGACGCAGGCGCTTCGTAGTGTCCTGACGCATTGCACCACTGCTTGCGAGGCGGCATGCGCCGGTTCGGGGCCACTCGCGTGCACCTGACGAAAAGCCCGCATCGCTGCGGGCTCTGGCGTCATGCCGGCGCAATCCTACGCTGCTGTGTCTTCCAGCAGCGGCATCAACTGTGCTTCCAGCAGGGAACGGCGCCATTGGCCCAGCGCCGCAGGCCAGCTGCGCTGTTCCATCAAGGTTTCCAGGTGGCGGCGTGAGGCCAGCAGGCCGTCCGGCAGGCCGAGTTCGCGGCTCCGCTGCGCCACGGTGTCCTGCAGGCGCTTGAGTACAGCCTTGTTGCCGTCGGTGGCGGCCTGCGCCAGCGGCGCATGTTCTTCGTCCGGCAGCGGGGTGTTGAGTGCATCCCACACCGCGTTGGCGAGCTTGCGCGGCGCCTTGGGGAATTTATCGAACTGGCGCAGCAGGGTCTCCAGATCGGCGGGCGGGAACCGCGCCAGCTGGCTAGCCAGTTCGTTTTCCAGGATCCAGCTGCGCGGGCGATCGCTCTGCCGCGCCTGCAGGTCGCGCCAACGCAGCAGGCGCAGCAGCCGTCGTTGCGCCGCCGGTTCCAGGAATTGTGCGGCGCGCAGGCTTACATGCGGCCAGCGCTCGCCATCGTCGTGCTCCACCGTGGCGAGCAGGCGGTCGGCATCTTCGGCCAGCCACTCCAGACGGCCCTGCTCGGTGAGGCGGCGGGTGAGCTCGTCGTGGATCGCAAACAGATAGCGCACGTCATCGGCGGCATATTCCAGCTGCGCTGGCGACAGCGGGCGACGCATCCAGTCCGAGCGTGTTTCGCCCTTGGTCAGCAAGGTGCCGGTGACTTCCTGGACCAGTTTCTGGTAGCCCATGCCGCCACCGACACCGGCCAGCGCCGCGGCGATCTGGGTGTCGAACAACGGCCGCGGCAATGCGCCGCACGCGCATTTGAACGTGACCAGGTCTTCGCTGGCGCTATGCATCACCTTGACGATGTCGGTGGCGATCAACCACTCCTTGAGCGCCGCGTTCATGCCGGGGATCAGCGGGTCGATCAGCAGGATCTCCTCGCCGATGGCCATCTGCACCAGGGCCAGTTGCGGCCAGTAGGTGCGTTCGCGAATGAATTCGGTATCCAGGCCGATGCGCGATGGTCGCGCTGCCTGCAGGCGGTCAGTCAGCTCGGAGGGGTGGGTGATCCAATGGGGCACGTGATTTCCGTCGGCGGCAAGGGTTTGCGCAGAGCGCGCAGAATAGCCTAACGTCGCGATCGCCTGTCGTGCGGCAGAGCACTGGAAGGAGCAGGTGGTGGGTGAGTGCGGTGACCGGATGGCAGCGTGGGCAATGGTTGCGCTGAGGGCGACTGGCGAAACTCCTGCGCAGCCAGCAGGCGGGCGCGGCCGGGGTGCGGACTCGGCATGTGACACGCATACATTCCGGTTCCCGCGCGCCGGCCACACCTGCCCGAGGGCCGCTCGTTACGTTTTGTTGGCCGCCCTTAGTGTGTGCGCCTGTTCGCGCACACCGACGCCCGCGCCTGCGGTCGCCCCGCAACCGGCGCCTGCCGCCGTGCCGAGCAAGCCGAACGTTTCCATCGGCGGCGAAGAATCCGCCGAAACCGTGGCGCAATGGCAACCGCCGGCGGTGGAGTTGGGCGACGAGCCCCTGGCACAGGTGCGCAAGCGCGCCGACCAGGCATTGCGGGAAGACCGCCTGTATCGCGATGCCGGCGATGCGATCCCGTTGTATCTGGCGATTCAGCAGCGCGCCGGTGGCAAGGATGCAGCCAGCCGTCGCGGCCTGGAGCAGGCGCGTGGCCGGTTGCTCGAACGCGGCGCGGCGCTGATCGAACAAACCGAGCGCCAGGACGATGCGTTGGAACAGGCGCGTGAAGTGGCCTTCGTGGCGCTCGCCCTTTCGCCACAGGACCCGAAGGTGCGCGCACTGCAGCGCGAGGTGGAAACCGCGCAGCGCGTGCTTGCGTTCAACCGCGCCGGCGAAGAAGACCTGCGCGGCGGGCGGCTGGGCGAGGACGGCAACGGGGCGCTGGTGAATTTTCGCGATGCCGCGCAATTGGATCCCGACAACCCGCGCACCCGGCAGGGCCTGGCCGCCGTGGAAAGCGGGCTGCTGGGGCGCGCCGAACAGGCGGCACAGGCAAGCGATTTCATCGGTGCCCGGTATTGGCTGCAGATGGCCGGGCAGGTACGCGACCGTGCGCCCACCATCGCCGATGCGCGCGCGCGGGTCGAACGCGTGCGCCGGGCGCAGATCGCTGCGTTGCACGACGCCGGTCTGCACGACCTCACCTCGCCGCGCGGGCTCAAGGCGGCCGGCGAGAAACTTGCCGAAGTGCTGCGCATCGCTGACCCCGGGGACCCGGTGGCCGGCGATCTACGCCGCCGGCTGGAACTGGCCACGCATTACGGCAGCTTCCGTCCCGGGCAGGTGTTCACCGACGGGCTCAAGGTCGGCGGGCGCGGGCCGCAGATGATCGTGGTGCCGCATGGCGCATTCCAGATGGGAGCCGGCGATGCCGAACCGGGCGCATCCGACAACGAGCGCCCCGCCCATTACGTGCGCTTCGCGCGCGGCTTTGCGTTGTCGATCACCGAGGTCACGGTTGCCGAGTTCCGCCAGTTCGTCGAAGCCACCGGCGCGCGCCCGCGTGCCACCCGGCGCGGGCATTCGGTGGTCTACGACGAGCGCAGCGGCAACTTCATCCGCCGCAGCGGTGTGGATTGGCAGTCCGACTACAACGGCGCCCAGGCCGCGCCCAACAGCCCGGTGATGCACGTGAGCATTCGCGACGCCGAAGCGTATGCGTCCTGGCTGTCGGAACAGACCGGCCGCCATTACCACGTGCCCAGCGAGGCCGAGTTCGAGTATGCGGTGCGTGCCGGCACCACCGGACGTTACCCGTGGGGCAATGCAGGCTCGCCGCCGGCCGACGCCGGCAATTTCACCGGCGGCAACGACGTCTCGCGCAGCGGCCGGCACTGGAACAACGGCTTCGTCGGCTACGGCGATGGCTTTTGGGGCCCGGCGCCGGTCGGCAGTTTTCGCGCCAACGCCTGGGGTCTGCACGACATGGGCGGCAACCTGAGCGAATGGGTGGCCGACTGCTGGCACGCCAGCTACCGCCGTGCACCGGCCGATGGCGCTGCCTGGTACAACCCGGGCTGCCGGCAACGCATGATCCGCGGCGGCAGCTGGGCCAATTCGCCGCAACAGACGCGCGCGGCCTGGCGGCAGTCGCAGGACTCTGACACCACCAGTGCCCGTATCGGCTTTCGCGTCGCACGCGGAATCTAGCGACGACCGGCAGCGGATGGGCGTGTCGAGCGCGTCCCGCGCGACTGCCGCCTTCGGCTTGCCGTCGCTGTCGCCGCGAGCGCTTTCGGATCGGCCCTGCGACCTGGGGGAGGTCTCGGCGGGGAAGTGTTCGTTCCGACAAAGGCGGCCGGGCGGGGCGCGGCTGGACGAGCCGGGCATCTCGCTTGCACGACGAGAAAGGATTGCCAGAACAGCGCTGCAGTCGCGCCAGTGCCTTTGGTGATCGAGTGCGCGCGGGCTGCGTTTGGATCCCTCATGGCCATCCAATAACGTTCCCAGGACGACCGCTGAGTGCGGAAGTTTCCGAGGCGGCAATTTCCGGCCGTCAGCCGTGCAGCGGGCGCCCGCGGGCAACGCGCTGCACCGATCATGCGTCATGCGCAAGGTAGGGTTCAGATGGCTTAACAGCAACGAACACCGCGTGCAATCGCGGTGAAATCGGTCGTGTCTGCTGTGGTCAAATCGCAACCGCTAACCAGGGACTGCCGTCATGGGCATGGGGATCAAAATGTTTCGTTGGGTGATTGCGATCTTGCTGATCGGCGGCAGCGGCTATGCCGTGGCGCGGCATCTGCAGGACAGTAATACGGCTGGCCATTACGGCTCGGTCGAAGTTATCCGTCCGGAGGGCACGCCCAAGGCAATGGTGATCCTGCTGCCCGACAGCGATCATCCTCAAGACAGCCAGAAGCTGGCCGACATGCTGAGCAACGATGGCGCGCTGGTGGCAGTGGTGGACACCGCCAACTATCGCGAACGCGTGCGCTCCCACCAAGCCGCCTGCAGCTCGCTGGCCGACGATGCCGAGCGACTGGGCAAGAAATTGTTGCGCGCCGAACGTGTCGATGCGTTCCTGCCGCCGGTGTTGGTGGGGCAGGGCGATGGCGCGGTGCTGGCGCGCCAGGCAGTGGCCTCAGCCGCGCCCGACGTGCTGGGCGGTGCGGTGGTTGCCGACGCCGGTACCAAGGATCCAGGCCTGGCGTGCTCGCGCGATCTGCCCAATGCCAGTCAGGGCTTCCTGGACGATCTGGCCGACGCATCCAGCCCAATGCAGATCGCAGCGGCCACACGCGGGCACTTCCTGGCTGCGCAGTCGCAAGGCCTAGGCGATTTGCCGCTGGTGGAAATGCACGCGCCCGGCAGCGACCGTCTGGTGGTGATGCTGTCCGGCGATGGCGGCTGGCGCGAACTGGATAAAGGCATTGCCGCGCAGCTGCAGCAACAGGGCGTGTCGGTGGTGGGCTGGAATAGCCTGCGCTACTTCTGGGGCAGCCGCACGCCGCAGCAGGTTGGTGCGGATCTGGATCGAGTGATCGCCAGCTATCGCCAGCGTTGGCATATCCAGCACGTCGCCCTGGTGGGGTATTCGTTCGGTGCCGATGTGTTGCCGTTCGCCTATCCAGAACTGTCGCCGCAGCAACGCGCCTCGGTGCAGTTCGTCAGCCTGCTCGGCCTAGGCCACGAGGCTGACTTCAAGGTGCGCGTGGGTGGGTGGCTGGGCTGGCATAACGACGCCGAGCGCGATGTGGAGCCGGCCATCCAGGCGCTGGACGCGCACCGCCTGCAATGCATCTACGGCGACGAAGAAAAGGACACGCTGTGTCCGGAGCTGCGCGCACGCGGCGTGCAGGTGCTGGCGCGCCCGGGTGGGCATCACTTCGACCACGATCCGGTGGTGCTGGCCAATCTGCTGATGGAGGGCTGGCAGCATGCAGCGCAGACGCCGATCGCGGAAGCGGCGAGCCGCTCCTAATGCCGCTTGCAACCAGCAAAGCGTTGCATAACGTGTTCTAGAGCGGTTGATCGACACGCAATGATTGCCACCGAGCACCTTCCACCATGCGAAGGTGCTCGACGCTGAAGCACGGCTGGCGGCCCTGCTTCATCGAAATCCCGGATTCGTCCGCCCCTTTGGCGTGTTAAAAGGCGCTCTCCGGCGCCGCGCAGACCCGCCTGGCATTCCGTGGAATGGGCCCCTTCGAAGAGTTCATGTCAGCGCTGAGCGCCGGCATTGCTGCAGGAACCACGGTGTCGCGCATTGCTTGCGGTCAGCTTTCGCCAGACTCCACGCGCACCTCGATACTGCCATCGGCCAGCTGCGCGCGCAGGCGTTCGCCCGTGACCACCTCGGCAGCGTTGCGCACCACGCTGCCATCGGCAGGGCGGGTCACGATGGCGTAGCCGCGTGCGACTGTGGCCAGTGGGCTGACCGCTTCCAGCGAGCGTGCAATGCTGCGTAATTGCAGCTGATCATGCTGCAGGCGACGTTGCATCGTCGCCTGCGGATGCAGTGCCCGCAGGCGTTGTTGCAAGCCGGCCAGATGACGTTGCGGGTTGTGCGATTGCAGCTGTGCTTGCCCACGCTGTACACGCGCCTGCAAGCGTTCGAGCACGTGCATCATGCGCGCACGCAGCTGGCGACCGGCGTCTTCCTGGCGGCGATGGAACAGTTGCAAGCGCGCCTGCGGGCTCTGCACACGCAGCCGCAGTGCCAGGCGGTCTGCGCGTTGCATGGCATTGCCCAAGGCGTGTTGCTGCAGTTGGGTCATGCGTGCCTGCGCACGCCGCACGCGCGCGACCAGCTCGCGTTGATCGGGTACCAGCAATTCGGCCGCGACCGAGGGCGTGGGTGCACGTACGTCGGCGACGAAATCGCTGAGGCTGAAGTCGGTCTCGTGGCCGACTGCAGACACCACCGGCGTCTGCGCGGCGGCGATGGCGCGCGCCAGGCGTTCGTCGTTGAAGGCCCACAGATCTTCCAGCGAGCCGCCACCGCGGGTGATCAGGATAACGTCGTAGCGCCCGGAGGCATCGGCGCGTTGCAGCAGTGAGGTGATCTGTGCCGCAGCGCTGTCGCCTTGCACCAGCGAAGGCAGCAGGTCCACTTCGAGCAGCGGAAAACGCCGCGCCAGCACGCTGAGCACATCGCGCACCGCCGCGCCGCTGGGCGAGGTGATCACCGCCAGCCGCTGCACATGCGCAGGCAGTGCCTGCTTGCGCTCTGCATCGAACAGGCCTTCGGCGGCAAGACGCGCGCGCAGTTCGTCGAAGGCGCGACGCAAGGCGCCTTCGCCGGCTTCTTCCAGATGGTCGAGCACCAGCTGATAGTCGCCGCGCGCTTCGTACAGGGTCAGGCGCCCGCGCGCGAGCACGCGCAGGCCTTCGCGCGGCTGGAATTTCAGCCAGGTGCTCTTGGGCTTGAACATCGCGCAGCGGATCTGCGCGCGCGCGTCCTTGAGCGTGAAATACAGATGTCCCGACGAGGGCCGGGTGACGCTGCTCAGTTCGGCTTCCACCCACACCAGCGGGAAACTGCCTTCCAGCAGGTCGCGCGCCAGTGAATTGAGCTGGCTGGGTGTGAGGATCTGTTCGTTGCGGTCGGCCATCGCTGCATTATCCCGTAGCGACGACGGTGATGGGTGATTGGCCGGCGAACGCCGTTGGCACAGTGCCGCAGCGTTGGCCACGTGCACGTGCACGTGCAGGCCGCAGCTGCCGCATGCGCAACGCACTCACAAGTGGCCTGTGCCGGTCAAAGACCGTGTTGCGCCAGCGCCCAGCCAACGTGTTCGCGCACCAGCGCCGAGTCGTCGTCGCGACGTGCTTCCAAGGCGGCCAGCACCTCTGGCGTACCAGACGCATTGCCCAGGCCCACGGCAATGTTGCGCAGCCAGCGCTCGTGTCCGCTGCGGCGGATCGGGCTGCCCTCGGTGCGACGCAGGAATTCGTCCTCATTCCAGGCGAACAGTTGCGGCAGCGTGGCCACGTCCAGGTCGTTTCGGGCGCGGAAATCGGCTTCGTCGGTGCGCTTGGCGAACTTGTTCCAGGGACAGATCAGCTGGCAGTCGTCGCAGCCGAAGATGCGGTTGCCGATCGGCTTGCGCATGTCTTCGGGAATTGCGCCGTCGTGTTCGATGGTGAGGTATGCGATGCAGCGGCGCGCATCCAGCCGGTAGGGCGCGATGATGGCTTGCGTGGGGCAGATGTCGATGCAGCGCGTGCAGGTGCCGCAATGCGCGGTGGCGGGCGTGTCGATCGGCAGTGGCAGGTCGAGGTAGATCTCGCCGAGAAAGAACCACGAGCCGCCGTTGCGATCGATCAGGCAGGTGTGTTTACCGATCCAGCCCAGCCCTGCATTGCGCGCCAACGCGCGCTCCAGCACCGGCGCCGAGTCGACGAACACGCGGAAACCGAATGCGCCAATTTCGCCCTGGATACGCTCGGCCAGCTTCTGCAGCCGGTTGCGCATCAGCTTGTGGTAATCGCGCCCTAGCGCGTAGCGCGCCACATAGGCGCGGTTGCCGTCGTGCAAGGTGTTCCAGGCCTCGGCGTCGTCCTTGCGGCCGTAATCCATGCCAACCGACAACACGCGCAGGGTGCCGGGCACTAACTCTTGCGGGCGCGAGCGTTTGTCGCCGTGCTGGGCCATCCAATGCATGGTCCCGTACAGGCCTTCTTCCAGCCAGCTGCGCAGATGCACCTCGTCCTCGCCCAGCTCAATGCCGGTAATGCCGCAGCGTTGAAAGCCGGCTTCGCGCGCAAGCACGCGAATGCGCGCAGCGGCATCGGCAGGGTCGGGGCGGGCAAGAACGGCAGACATGGCGACAAGTATAGAATTCCCGGCATGTACGCACCGCTCCCTCTTTACGACACTGCCGCCGCGCGCACGCTCGATGCGCAGGCCACCACGCTGCTCGGCGGCGACGGCTACACCCTGATGCAACGCGCCGGGCAGGCGGCCTGGCAGTGCTTGCTGGAACGCTGGCCGCAGGCGCGCCGCCTCGTGGTGGTGTGCGGCACCGGCAACAATGGGGGCGACGGCTATGTGCTGGCGCGCCTGGCACACCGCGCAGGGCGTCAGGTCCGCGTGGTGCACCTGCCCGAACACGACCCGGGCTCGGACCTGGCGCAGCGCGCTTGTACCGACTACCTCGCCGTCGGTGGTGCAATCGAATTGTTTCCGTATACGCTGGCACAGGCCGATGTGATCGTCGATGCGCTGTTCGGCATCGGCCTGAATCGCGCACCGGACGATGCGACCGCCGCCTTGATCGACGCCATCAACGCGGCGGGCGTGCCGGTGTTTGCGCTGGATGTGCCCAGCGGCATCGATGCCGACCATGGGGTGGCCTTCGGTGCGGCGGTACGCGCAGCACTGACCTTGCAGTTCATCGTGCCGCATCTGGGGCTCTACACCGGCGATGCGCTGGAACACGCCGGCGAGCGTGAAGTGGCTTCGCTGGAGGTGCCGGTTTCAGCATTCGACGGGCTCACGCCAGTCGCACACAGCTGGAACAGCGATGCCCTGGCGGCGCAATTGCGCCCACGTCGCCGCAACACGCACAAGGGCGAATCCGGGCGGGTGCTGTGCGTGGGCGGCAATCTCGGCAGCGGTGGCGCGATCATGCTGACCGCCGAAGCGGCGTTGCGCAGCGGCGCCGGGTTGGTGCAGGTCGCAACGCACGCCGAGCATGTCACGCCACTGCTGGCGCGCTGCCCCGAAGCGATGGCGCGTGCCGTGCAGGCCAATGACGACATCGCCACACTGGCCGAGGCGGCGGATGCAGTCGCGCTCGGGCCCGGGCTAGGGCAGGACGAGTGGGCGCAGGCATTGTGGCGCGCAGCGCTGGGCGCCGCCACGGCGGTGGTGCTCGATGCCGATGGGCTGAATCTGCTGGCCGCCAACGACGTTCCGGTGCGTGGTCCGCGCGTCTTGACGCCGCACCCGGGCGAAGCCGGGCGTCTGCTGGGCCTGTCGACCCGGCAGATTCAGCGCGATCGTCCGTCCGCTGCTGCGGCACTTGCAACACGCTACGACGCAGTGGTCGTGCTCAAGGGCGCCGGCACCGTGGTCGCGTCGCCAGGTCACTTGCCGCGCATCATCGACGCAGGCAATCCCGGCATGGCGGTCGGCGGCATGGGCGATCTGTTGACCGGCGTCATCGCGGCCTTGCTGGGGCAGGGCTTCTCGCCATTCGATGCCGCCAGTCTTGGCGCCTTGCTGCACGCCTGTGCCGGCGATGCGGCAGCGCATGCAGGCGAGCGCGGCCTGCTGCCCACCGACCTGCTTCCCGAGCTGCGCCGCCTCGCCAACGCTGGAGCCATCGCATGATCGACCTCGACGGACAACTGCACGACGTGCAGGCCACCGAAACCCTGGGCCAAGCGCTGGCCGCAGCGCGACCGGCGAGCGCGGTGGTGCAGTTGCATGGCGACCTGGGCGCGGGAAAGTCCACGCTGGCGCGCGCGCTGCTGCGCGCACTCGGTGTCACCGGGCCGATCCGCAGCCCCACCTATACCCTGGTCGAACGTTATCCGCTGAGTACTGGCGATGAAGCCTGGCATCTGGATCTGTATCGCATCGGCCACGCCGGAGAGCTGGACTTTCTCGGGCTCGACGAGGGCAGTGCGAGCTTGTGGCTGGTCGAATGGCCGGAGCGCGGCGTCGGCGTGCTGCCGCCGGTCGATCTGGACGTTGAACTGGCGGTGGTCGGCGAAGGCCGCAGCGTTCGGTTGCTGGGCCGCAGTGCGATCGGGCATGCCTGGATGGAAAGACTGTCACGGCAGCCCCAGTTGCAGCCCCTTTTTGCCGCCGCACGAGAAGAATGAACGCCAGGTTATGGATTATTAAGGGAAATTGCCTTGCAATTCACGCAGTTGGATGCTTGAATCCAGCGCCATGACACCGGGGATCCGCAACTTCTGTCGTTCCGCCCTGACCGCCAGCTTGAGCCTGGCGGTTTTTGCTGCCTGGGGCGGCGAAATCAAGGGAGTCGGCGTCAGTACCGGAGCCACCGGGACCCGCGCGGAAATTCAACTGGCCGGCAGCGGCGGCTTCAAGACGCTGGCGCTGGCGAACCCGACGCGCCTGGTGGTCGATTTTCCGGAATCCTCGGGCGTGCGCGGTCTCAAGCTGCCGCCTGCCGCCGGGTTGGTGACTTCGGTGCGCACCGGCCAGCCGGTGCCTGGCACGTTCCGTGTGGTGTTCGAACTGGCAACGCCGGTGACCCCGCTGAAGCCGCAGATGCAGACGCTGGGCAGCGTGTCGACATTGGTGATCGAATGGCCCGGCGATCCGACGCCGGCGGTGGCCTCCACAGTTGCTGCGGCTGCACCGACCGCTGCCCCGGCGCCGCGCCCGCTCAATGCGCAGGCCGAAGCGGCACGCGCAACGGCAGCCTTGGCCGCGTCTGCGCAACGTGCCTCTTCGGTGCCGCCGTCGCCGCCGTCTGCACCGTCTGTGCCGGCATCGGCGATGCCCACTGTCACTCAGGCCCCGGTACCGACCACCGTCGCCACCGGTGTGCCGACGCCTCGGCCTGCCACCTCCGCGACCACCGGTGCGCCAGCGCCGACCGGCGTTGCCGGCAACACGCCGAACCGTGCCGCCGGTGCCATCACCACCGTACCGTCTGGTGCAGGGGGGGCGGGCAGCAGCGCAGCTGCAGCTGCGATCTTGAATGGCGGCAGCGCACCGATGGGCGCGACGCCCGGTAATGCCGCAGCAACTGCCCCCAGTAGTGCCTCGAGCGTGGCGGCTGCCGCAGGCGACGACGACCTGCCGCCGCGTCCGGTACTGCCCAGCGAAGCCTCGCGGACCAAGATGGCACCGGGTATGCGGCCGTTGGTCGTGGCGATCGACCCGGGCCACGGCGGCCAGGACCCGGGCGCCATGGGGCCCACCGGTAAGCGCGAGAAAGACGTCACCCTGGCGGTGGGCCGTGAACTGGCACGCCAGGTCAACGCCACGCCAGGCATGAAGGCCTACCTGACGCGCGATACCGACGTGTTCATTCCGTTGCCGATGCGTGCGCAGAAAGCCCGCGCTGCCAAGGCCGACATCTTCATTTCCATCCATGCCGACGCCGCCGAAAACCGCAGCGCCACCGGCTCCTCCGTGTATGTACTGTCGACCAAGGGAGCCTCGTCGCAACGGGCGCGCTGGCTGGCCGACAAGGAAAACGCCGCCGATCTGGTTGGGGGCGTGCGCCTGCAACAAACCGAAAGCACCCTGGCCAACGTGTTGCTGGACCTGGCGCAGAGCGGCCACATGAAGGCCTCCGAAGATGCCGCAGGCCATGTGCTGGGTGGGCTCAAGCGCATCGGCAACAATCACAAGCCGCAGCTGGAACGCGCCAACTTCGCGGTGCTGCGGACCTCCGACATGCCGGCAATGCTGGTGGAAACCGCCTTCATCTCCAATCCGCATGAAGAACGTCGCCTGATCGATCCGGCTTATCAGCGCAAGATTGCCAGCGCCGTGCTGGACGGCATCGATACCTTCTTTACCCGCCAACCGCCCCCAGGCACCTTGTTCGCGGCGCGTGCGCAGGCCGAAGCCGATGCAGTCGGCACCGTGGCCGGCGGCAGTCGCTGACCCGCTCGGCTATCATTCCGCACTGATTCCTTGGATGACGGCGCCTGCGCGCCGCCGGATTGCCGTGCCGATGTCCGTTTTGCCTGTCACACCGCCGATCTACCGCGTTTCGCGCGTGCCGCACTGGAGCGTGCGCTGATGGCGATCCGCCAGTTGCCCGAGATTCTGATCAACCAGATCGCTGCCGGCGAAGTCGTCGAGCGGCCCGCATCGGTGGTCAAGGAACTGGTCGAAAATGCACTCGATGCCGGCGCCACGCGCGTGGATATCGAGCTCGAAGAGGGCGGCGTCCGGCTGATCCGCATCCGCGACAACGGTGGCGGCATCACCCCGGACGAGCTGCCGCTGGCAGTCTCGCGGCATGCCACCAGCAAGATCGCTTCGCTGGACGACCTGGAGACTGTCGCCACGCTAGGCTTTCGCGGCGAAGCCTTACCGTCGATCGCCTCGGTCAGTCGCTTTACCCTGACCTCGCGCCGCCACGACGCTGAACACGGCTCGGCATTGGAAATCGACGGCGGCCGCCTGGGCGAGGTGGTGCCGCGCGCGCATGCGCCAGGCACCACGGTCGAAGTGCGCGAACTGTTCTTCAATGTGCCGGCGCGGCGCAAATTCCTGCGTGCCGAACGCACCGAACTCGGCCACATCGAAGAGTGGTTGCGTTCGTTGGCGCTGGCGCGGCCGGATGTCGAATTGCGCGTCTCGCACAACGGCAAGCCGTCGCGGCGTTACAAGCCGGGCGATCTGTATTCGGATGCGCGGCTGGGCGAAACGCTCGGCGACGATTTTGCGCGCCAGGCCCTGCGCGTGGACCACAGCGGCGCCGGTCTGCGCCTGCACGGCTGGGTTGCGCAACCGCATTACTCGCGTGCCAGCACCGACCAGCAATACCTCTACGTCAACGGCCGTTCGGTCAGAGACCGCAGCGTGGCGCATGCGGTGAAGATGGCCTACGGCGATGTGCTGTTCCATGGCCGTCAGCCGGCCTATGTGCTGTTTCTGGAGCTGGACCCGGCACGTGTGGACGTCAATGTGCACCCGGCCAAACACGAGGTGCGCTTCCGCGAAGCGCGGCTGATCCACGATTTCGTCTATCGCACCCTGCAGGATGCCTTGGCGCATACCCGTGCCGGCGCCACGCCAAACAGCATCGGTAGCGATCGCGTCGGCGACATGGGGACGACCTCCGGTGGAATGGGCAGTCTCGCTGGCGGCGGCGCTCCAAGTCATGGCGGTATGCCTGGGGGCAGCAATGGCACGTACGGCTACGCCAGCTGGACGCCTTCGCAAACGCCGCTGGGGCTGCGTGTGGACGAGGCGCGCGCCGCCTACAGCGCGCTGTATGCACCACCGCCGAGCAGCGCGCAGCAATCGGCAGGCATGCCGAACATGGCCGGCACCGGATTGCCGGCAACTGCAGAAGACAGCGGTGTGCCGCCGCTCGGTTATGCCATCGCGCAGTTGCACGGCATCTACATCCTGGCCGAAAACGCCGAAGGCTTGATCGTGGTCGACATGCACGCGGCGCACGAGCGCATCGGTTATGAGCGGCTCAAACAGGCGCATGACAGCATCGGCCTGCACGCGCAGCCGTTGCTGGTGCCGATGACGCTGGCAGTGGGCGAGCGCGAAGCCGACACCGCCGAGCGCGAAGCGGAGACGTTGGCCACGCTAGGCTTCGAGATCACCCGCGCCGGCCCGCAGTCGCTGCACGTGCGCAGCATTCCCGCGCTGCTGGCCAATGCCGAACCGGAGGCGCTGCTGCGCGATGTGCTGGGCGATCTGCGCGAGCATGGTCAAAGCCGCCGCATCGCCAGCGCACGCGACGAACTGCTCTCCACCATGGCGTGCCACGGTGCAGTACGCGCCAACCGCCGCCTCACCGTGCCCGAAATGAACGCGTTGCTGCGCGATATGGAAGCCACCGAACGCTCGGGCCAATGCAACCATGGTCGACCGACCTGGGCGCGGTTTACGCTGAGCGATATCGATCGTTGGTTTTTGAGGGGGCGTTGATGGCAGTGCACAGGGGGAAGGGCTGGCTGCTCGGCATGCTGGTGGCGGCAATATTGGTCGGGTGCGGACGCGATGCACCGCCGCCGGCCGCGCCGGTCGCACTCGACAAGACATTTCTGGCCGACACCGCCGCCTGGCGCGAAGCGCGGCTGAAGGAGTTACGCGCACCAGATGGCTGGACCAGCCTGGTCGGCTTGCACTGGCTGTCGCTGAATGCGCATTACATCGGCAGCAGTGCCGACAGCGGCATCAAGCTGGCGGTGGGCCCGCCGAAAATGGGCATGGTGTCCACCGAGAACAACACGGTCTGGTTCGTGCCCGAGCGTGGTGCGGCGCTGACCCTCGATGGCAAGCCGCTGACCAGCCGGATCCGCTTCCAGTCCGACCGCGATCCGCAGCCCACCCTGATCCGGTTCGACGACGGCAAGGGCGTGTTGAGCCTGATCCATCGCGGCGACCGGTATGCGCTACGGGTCAAGCATGCCGACGCGAGTTCGCGCACGCACTTCGCTGGCCTGGACTATTGGCCCTTGGATCCGTCCTGGCGCATCAACGCGCGCTATGTGCCCAACGCTGTGGGCAAGACCATCCCGATCGTCGACATCGTCGGGATCAGCAGCGAGCAGCCGAACGCGGGCGCGATCGAGTTCGAACGCGACGGCAAGACCTTCCGATTGGAAACCATCGGCGAGCCAGGCAGGGCGATGTTCGTGGTATTCGCCGACCGTACCAGCGGCCACGGCAGCTATCCGGCCGGACGTTTTCTCGATCTGGACGTGCCCGATGCCTCGGGGCATGTGATGGTCGATTTCAACCGCGCCTACAACCCGCCATGCGCGTTCACCCCGTTCGCCACCTGTCCACTGCCGCCACCGGAAAACCGCATCGATCTGGCGGTGTCGGCAGGCGAGAAGGCCTACAAGGTGCCGCACTGACATGCGCGACATTCACATGCGCGGAAAAGTACCGTGACCGGGCTATGGATAACGTCGACGCGCCAGCGGGGTGCCGCCTGGTGCAGCGGCGCGCTGCTCGGCCTGGCCTTGTGGAGCGGGGCGCTCCTACCGGTGTGGGCGCGCGCTGCCGGCCACGCGCCGGCAGGCCCGCCGGTGCCGCTGCTGTGGAAGGTCGATGGCAAGGGCGGCACACTGTATCTGCTGGGCTCGTTTCATGTGCTCAAGCCCAGCGACTATCCGCTATCGCCGGATGTGATGCAGGCCTTCGCCAAGGCCGACCGCCTGCTGTTCGAATTGCCGCCTGACGATGCGCAATCGCCCGAGCTGGCCAGTCGCATGTTGCGGGCGGCGCGGCGCACCGACGGGCGTACGCTGCAAGACACGCTGGATGCGAAGACCTGGCAGGCGCTGAGCGCCTACGCGCGCAAGTACGGCATGTCGCTGGCGAGCCTGCAGCCGCTCAAGCCCTGGTTCGTGGCGCTGACGATCAGCCTGGCGGAGATGACTCGGCAAGGCATGGACCCGAACGCGGGGCTGGATCATTATCTGATGGAACAGGCGCAGGCGCGCGGCAAACCGGCCGACGGCCTGGAGCGCGCCGCCGAGCAAATCGCCTTGCTCGATGGCATGTCGCCGACCGAGCAGCATCAGTTGCTGGAAGAATCGCTGGACGAGGCCGATGCCTCCGACCAGCTACGCCAGCTGCATGCAGCCTGGCGCAACGGCGATGTGCATACGCTCTCCACGCAGATGGCCGACGACATGCGCCGCCAGTATCCGGCGCTGTATCAGGACATCAATGTCGAGCGCAATGCGCGCTGGGTGCCGCGGCTGGAACAGCGGCTCGGCAAAGGCAGCGGAACCACGCTGGTGGTGGTCGGTGCGCTGCATTTACTGGGCAATGACGGGGTGGTGGAGCGTCTGCGTGCACGCGGCTACCACGTGGAGCGCATCTGCTCGGCCTGCACAACGCAGGCTGGCCGCTGATCGGCTGCGCCTGGGAGCGCGACGCTCCTGGCGCAGCGTTCGATGTTTGGAACGGTCGACACCACGGCGCGACCAGTCGTCAGCTGGCCTGGGCCCGCGCAGCGGAACCGGAACGTACGAGTAGCACAAGAGGATTCCGGCACCGGCCGCACCTGCCTGGCGGCTGCGCAATGATGTGGGCGGCTCTTAGCCGCGGTTGCGGGCTTTGCCGGTCGTGCCGTGATTGCCACCGGCCGAGCCATGCGTGCTTGTTCCCATCGGGCCGCTGCCCAGGCCGCTCGCCCCAGGTGGGCTCGGCGGCGTGCCAGGGCCGCCGGGACGACCGAAGCCGGCGCCGAAGTTGCGCTGGAACTCCTGCCACAACTCCAGGTTGCGCTCGGTCAATTGGTTCATCATCGCCCACGGGGTCTGCCCGAGCAGGTTACCCATCTGCTGGCGGAACTGCTGCTGCTGATCCAGGAACACCTGCATGCTGCGCTCCAGGTAATTGCCCATGAAGCCCTGCAGCGAGTCGCCGTAAAACCGGATGATCTGGCTCAGCAACTGGGTGGAGAGCATCGGCTCGCCGTCCTGCTCGCGGTCGGCGATGATTTGCAGCAGGACTGCGCGGCTGAGGTCCTCGCCGCTCTTGGCGTCGCGTACTTCGAATTCTTCGCCATCGATGATCAACTGGCGCACATCTTCGATGGTGATGTAGCTGGAGATTTCCGTGTCGTAGAGACGGCGATTGGGATACTTCTTGATGATGCGAAGTCCGGCCATGGAACGTTCACCCACACTGATAGTGCGCGCAGGATGGCGCACCGCAGCAGCGCTTGCAACAGCCAAAACGCCTTATTTGCTTAAGCGGACACATTAAAAATGTT
Organism: Xanthomonas sp. D-99; assembly: GCF_017746145.1. NCBI lineage: Bacteria > Pseudomonadati > Pseudomonadota > Gammaproteobacteria > Lysobacterales > Lysobacteraceae > Xanthomonas > Xanthomonas sp. D-99. Next base: position 46,263 of record NZ_JAGHWU010000011.1, read on the forward strand.
GCGCAGCATGGTTTTTGAGGAAAATCCATGCTGCACCGCAAAGTTGCAGCAAACGTCACCAGCCCATGTGGTGGCCGCCGTTGATGTCCAGATTCGATCCGGTGATCCAGGCAGCCTCTTCCGCCACCAGGAACGCCACCGCGTAGGCGATCTCTTCCGGACGGCCCAGGCGTCCGGTGGGGATATCGGCCACGATCTTGGCGCGCACTTCCTCCGGGACCGCCATCACCATGTCGGTGGCTACATAACCGGGCGAGACCGTATTGACGGTGACCCCGAATGCCGCGTTTTCGCGCGCCAGCGAAATGGTGAAGCCATGCATGCCAGCCTTGGCGGCGGCGTAGTTGGCCTGGCCATACTGGCCCTTGAGCCCGTTGATCGAGCTGATCTGGATCACCCGACCCCAGCCGCGTTTGCGCATGCCCTCGATCACCGGGCGGGTCACGTTGAAGACCGAATTGAGGTTGGTGTTGATGACCTCGTGCCACTGCTCGGCACTCATGCGGTGGAAGGTGGTGTCGCGGGTGATGCCGGCGTTGTTGACCAACACCTCGATCGGCCCCAGCGAAGATTCGACGTCTTCCACCAGCGCGCGTGCATGCTCGGAGGAGGCGACATCGCCGCGAAACAGGGCGAATGCATACCCCTGTGCCTGCATGCGCTGCTGCCAGTGGCGTGCCTTTTCTTCGTTGCGGAAGTTGCTGGCGACCCGGTGGCCCTGGTCGGCCAGGCGCTTGCAGATGGCAGTACCGATACCGCCGGTGCCGCCGGTGACCAATGCGACGCGAGATGTCATGACGACTCCAATCAACAAGTGAGGCTGAGGGCGATTTGGGCGCGGGATGCTGCGCCCGGATGCCGGTGCTGGGGCGCAATTCTAGTCACGCTGGAGGTCGGATGTGCGCATATCGAGGTCCAGCTGGCGTTGGCGCGGGAGCAGCCGTGGCGAAAAATGCTGCACGGCGTCGCGCAGCACGGTTTCCACGGCTGCATGCCGCGGCAACGCGTCGGACTGTTGGCCCAGGGCCACCCAGGCGGCGTGCAGGGCCGGCAGTGGATCGGCGTCGTCCAACGCGGGTGCAGCGTGTGACTTGGAGAGCTTGCGGCCGTCGCGATCCAGCATCAGCGGCAGGTGCAAGTAGCGCGGCTGCGGCAGGCCCAGTGCGCGCTGCAGCACCATCTGGCGCGGGGTGGAGTCGAGCAGGTCGGCGCCGCGTACCACGTCGGTGATGCCTTGCGCCGCATCGTCCACCACCACCGCCAGTTGGTACGCCCAATACCCATCGGCGCGGCGCAACACCACATCGCCCACCTCGGCGTAGACATCCTGCAGTACCGGGCCTTGTAAGGCGTCGTCGAAGCCGACCGGTGGTTGCGGCGGCACCCGCAGGCGCACCGCGCGGCGCTCGCCCAGCGGCGCGACGCAGGCGTGGTGGATGCCGCCCATGCCGGCCAGATCGGCACGGCTGCAGCTGCATTCGAATGCCTGGCCGGTCTGCAGCAGCCGGGTGATCGCCGCGATGTAGGCCGCATCGCGCTCGGACTGCCGAATTACCGGCAGGTCCGAGTGCAGCCCGAATGCGGCCAGCGTGCGCAACTGACGTTCGCAGGCGCCGGGCTCGGCACGCGGCGGGTCGATGTCTTCGATGCGCACGCACCACTGCCCACCGGCATGCCGGGCCAGCAGCCAGCTGCCGAATGCAGCCAGCAGGGAGCCGAAGTGCAGGGGGCCGGTGGGCGAGGGCGCGAAGCGGCCGAGATAAGGGGGCGAAGGCATGGGCAGCTGAATCGTCGGTCAGGTGCTTGCTTGATTTCAAGCCGCAACACCCGCAGATCCGCAACAGTTCACCCCGCATCCGTGGAGCCATCGCGTCATGTTCAACCGCATTTTCCTGTTCCTGCTGACCAACCTTGCGGTGCTGATGCTCGCCGGCATCGTCATGTCGTTGCTGGGCGTCAATCCCGCGCAGATGAGTGGCCTGTTGGTGATGGCCGCCATCTTCGGTTTTGGCGGCTCGTTCATTTCCTTGCTGCTGTCCAAGTTCATGTCCAAGCGCAGCACCGGTGCGCAGGTCATCACCGAGCCGCGCACGCCGACAGAACGCTGGTTGCTGGAAACCGTGCGCCGTCAGGCCCAGGCTGCCGGCATCGGCATGCCGGAAGTGGCGGTCTACGAGGGCCCGGAAATCAACGCGTTCGCCACCGGCGCCAACCGCAACAACGCCCTGGTGGCGGTGTCCACCGGCCTGCTGCAGAACATGGACCAGGATGAAGCCGAGGCAGTGCTTGGCCACGAGATCGCCCACGTCGCCAACGGCGACATGGTCACCATGGCGCTGCTGCAGGGCGTACTCAATACCTTCGTGATCGTGCTCGCCCGCGTGGTCGGCGGCATCATCGACAGCGCCTTGTCTGGCAACCGCGAGGGTGGCCGCGGCTTTGCGTACTACGTCATCGTGTTCGCACTGGAGATGGTGTTCGGCCTGTTCGCGACCATGATTGCGATGTGGTTCTCGCGGCGCCGCGAATTCCGCGCCGATGCCGGTGGCGCGCAGCTGGCCGGCCGCAGCAAGATGATCGCTGCACTGGAGCGGCTGTCGCTCAACCATGGCCAGAACACCTTGCCCTCGCAAGTGCAGGCGTTCGGCATCTCCGGCGGGGTGGGCGAGGGCTTGCGCCGCCTGTTCCTGAGCCATCCGCCGCTCACAGAGCGCATCGCTGCGCTGCGCGCCGCCAGCGGTAGCGCCATGTAAGGTGTCGGGTCTCCGGCTGCCTGGCAGGCAACAAAAAACCCGCGCAATGCGGGTTTTTTGTTGCCTAGCGATGGTACGAACGAGGGGGTGCTGCCGGCTTTCAGCCGAACTCGTAATTCATCAACGGCCCGGTCGGTGCGACGAAATCGCCCTGGACATAGTCCACCCCGGCGCTGAAGAAGCTGCTCATCGACTGCGCATCGGCGATGAACTCGGCCATTGTCAGAATGCCGGCCGGTTGCGCGCGCGAGGTGATTTCGCGAATCTTTTCCTGGCTATCCCGCGCCGAGGCGATGTCGCCGGTGATGCCACGATCCAGTTTGAGGAAGGCCGGGTGGAAATGCGCCAGCAACTGGAACGAGTCCAGGCCCGAGCCGAATTGCTCCAGCCCGACCTTGCAATCCATCGCCGACACCGCCGCCAGGAACTGCTGCGCGTTGCGCAGGTGCGTAAACACCTTCGACTCCGGCGTCTGCAGCCACAGCCGTTCACCGGGAACGCCATAGACCGCCAACTGCTCGCGGATGGTGTCGATCATCTGCGGGTCCGAGAACGAGTTCGGCCCGATGCGCACCAGCAGGTGGGTCTTGTGTCCGGCACGCTGGCGTTCGCCCAGTTGCCGGATTGCCCGCGCCACCACCCAGCGGTCGATTTCGGTGACCAGGTCGTGCTCTTCGGCAATGGCCATGAACGCGTTCGGCGACATCATTTCGCCATTGCGTTCCAGGCGCAGGAACGCCTGGTACAGCTCCAGCGGCTCGCCTTGCAGGTTGAGCACCGGCTGGTAATGCAGCAGGAAACCGTCGCCGACCAGCGCTTCGCGCAACTGCTCGACCCAGCGCTCGATGCGTTCTTCTTCGGCCCGATCCGCCGCAGCCGGATCATAGATGCTGACCGCGTTGCCACCGAGCTCGGCAGTGGTGCGCACCGCCTCGGTGCCGCGATTGAGTACCTGGCCGATGCTGGCGATCTTCTCGCCGATCTGCACGCCGCCGATGCTGACCGTCACCGTGGCCGAGCGCGTCCCTACGCTGAACACATGCTGCGCGAACGCATTGCGCACGGTTTCGGCCAGCGCATGCGTGCGCGCGTAATTTCCGTTCAACAGCAGGGCGAAACTGTGTTCGCCGAAGCGGGCGGCCAACACGCTGTCGTCCAGTACGCTCGCCACGTGCGCGGCGAGCGCAGCAATCAGCGCATCGGCCGAATCCAGCCCGAACTCCGGCAGGATGCGTGCGTAGTGATCCGGCTCGATCAACAGGAAGCCGGATTGGCCTTCGCTGCGGCCGGCCTGCGCGACGGCCTGTTCCAGCGCCACCATGAAGGTGGGGCGATTGAGCAGGCCGGTAACCTGGTCGCGCTGGCGCAAGTCTTCGACCTCGCGCGCCAGCTCCGGGTCGAACTCCTCGCGGCGCCGGAACACCACCTGGATGCACGGCTCGCCTTCATAGGTGGCGGTGGCGAACTCCATCGTGGCCGGGAAGGTGTCGCCTTCCACGCGGCGTGCATCGAGCTTGTACTGCGCCGGCGGCGGCTCGCCCTTGGACATCGCCTTGAGCAGCTGTTTGAAATCGTCGACGTACTGCGCAGCGATCATGTCCAGCAGCGAGATGCCTTCGACATCGTCGAACGACTCGAAGCCGAACATTTCCAGATAGGCATCGTTGGCGCGGATATGCATGCCTTCATGCACGTAGGCGATCGGGTCGCGCGAGGACGCGATGAGTGCGTCGCAGCGGCGCTCGGTCTCGCGCATCTGGGCTTCGATGCGGCGTAGTCCACGGCGGGCCTGCAGGTCGTCCCATTCCGAGCGCACCAATGCAAGCAAGTGTGCGGGGCGGTGGCGCAATGCGATGGCGCGTACCCCGTGCGAAGCGGCCTCGACCAGCGCGTTCTCTTCGATCCGCTCGGCCAGCAAAATGATCGGGATGTCCTTGCCGCTGCCGGCAATCTGGGTCTGCAAGGCGCTCATGGGGATCTGCTGCGCCTGACCCAGGATGGCCAGATCGATCTGGCCCGACAGCATGCTGGCCAGTTCCTCCTGGCTTTGCGGTCGCGATGGGCGCACCGCAATGCCGCCATTGCGCAGCGCGGTGACGATGGTCTCCGCACTCTCCACGCTGTCGTCGACGATCATCAGGCGGAGGGTGAGGTCTTTGCCTTTTTGCATGCGCGGCTCCCTAGAGACGGGCTTTAATACACGAAGGGGTTTGGCACGTCCATGTGTGTGGAGCATGCCGCATCAAGTGTGAGACGTAGAGCAATATTTGCGGTGGAACTGCCTTGCGGGAGCATCGACCGCTTTCACCGCGTGCTGCCCATGCCGCGACCGCGCGTTCAAGGCGCCTGGCGTGATCGGTGGGCGACCAGCAACTCCTCGCCATCGGCGTTACGCCACGCTCCCCGCTGCATGGCCGGACGCCCACGCCCACTGGAAGTTGTAACCGCCCAGCCAGCCGGTGACATCCAGCACCTCACCGACGAAGTACAGGCCCGCCACCAGACGCGACTCCATGGTCGAACTGGAGACTTGATGGGTATCGACCCCGCCCAGGGTGACTTCAGCCGTCCGGTAGCCTTCGGTGCCGCTGGCGATCAGCGGAAAACTGCCGAGCAGGTCGGCGGCGGCTTTCAGCTGCGGCGGATCCAGCTGCCGGACCGGCTTATCTGGCAGCCATATCTCGCACAAGCGTTGTGCAAACCGTTTCGGCAGCACGTCGGCCAGCACGTTGCGCAGCTCGGTGGCGCCGCGCTGTTGCTTTTGTTCGCGCAGCCACGTCGCTGCATCGCGACCGGGCAGCAGATCCAGCCGCAAGTCGTCGCCCGGCTGCCAATACGAGGAAATCTGCAGGATCGCCGGGCCGCTGACCCCGCGATGGGTGAGCAGCATGAAATTGCGAAAGCTGACCCCATTGCACTGCGCCTGGACCGGCAACGCCAGCCCGGACAACTCGTGCAGACGCTCCTGATGCGTGCCGCTCAGCGTGAGTGGTACCAGCCCGGCGCGGGTGGGCAACAGCGCATGGCCGAACTGCTTGGCCAAGGTATAGCCGAAGCCGCTGGCCCCCATGCTGGGGATCGACAGTCCCCCGGTTGCCACGATCAACGACTGCGTCTGCACGCTCCCCTGGCTGGTCTGGACCTCGAAGCCGTCGCTGCCGCGCTGGACCGACAGCACATCGCACTGGGTGCGGATCTGCGCGCCGGCCGCATCGCATTCGTCCAGCAGCATGCGCACGATCTGCTTGGAGGAGATGTCGCAGAACAACTGGCCCAGCTCTTTCTCGTGATAGGCAATGGCATGCCGTTCGACCATCTCCACAAAATCCGCCGGGCTGTAGCGCGCCAGTGCGGATTTGCAGAAATGCCGATTGGCCGAAATGAAGTTGCCAGGCGTGGTGCCGGTGTTGGTGAAATTGCAGCGCCCGCCACCGGACATCAGGATCTTCTTGCCGACCTTGTTGGCATGATCGATCACCAGCACCTTGCGGCCCCGCTGGCCGGCAGTGAGGGCGCTCATCAGCCCGGCAGCGCCGGCGCCGATGACCAGCACGTCGCAACGCATGCTCATTCGGCCGGGGCTTGCCGCACCATCGGGGTCAGGGTGACGCTGCCGTGGTCGGCCAGCATCTGCACTTCGCCGTCCTGGATGATCACGTCAAAACGCATGCCGCGCTGGATCAGTGCACCAAGTGCTTCGGTGGCCTGCGAGTCGAGCTCGATCACGCGCAGATTGCGGTACCGGCCCATGGCGTTGGCGTGTTTCTTCCACCAGGTTTCGGTGGCCTGGCCGCCGTAGCCGATCACTACCGCTTCGCGCGAGCGATTGCAGGCTTTGCGCACGCGGCTCTCGTCGGGCTGGCCAAGGTCGATCCACAGATCCGGATCGCCGGTGTAGTCGCGGCGCCATAGGTCCGGCTCGTCGTCGTTACTCAGGCCACGGCCGAATTCCAGACGGTCGTCGGCAAACAGCGCGAACGCGAGCAGCCGCACCATCAGGCGCTCGTCGGTCTCGGAAGGGTGCTGGGCCAGGGTCAGCGAATGGTTGGCGTAATAGCCGCGGTCCATGTCGCTGATCTGGAGTTCCGCCCTGCGGACGGTGGCGGTGAGGGCCATCAGGATGCCGGTTGCAAAGGGCGCTCATGATACGCGCCCGGTTCATGTGCCGGGTGTCGCCTGCATCTGGCAGAGGTGCGTCGTCGGCCGGGTCTGGGCTGGCTGACAGCTGGATGGTACGACCAAGGGCAGGGTGGGCCTGGCTCAGAGGGCGAATGGCTGCAAGGGTCACGGCGGGGCGACAGGCGCTGAGGCGCGGTCCAGGACGTCGCGGACCATGGCCGGGCAGGTGTCGTTAACGGCCCCCATGATCTGCGCAGCTGTAGGGTCGTCAGGCAGTGTCATCCGGCCAATTGGGATGGGGACAGTCCCGACAGGCCGTCGGATTGGACCTGACTGCAAAAGATTTGACGCAGGGTGTCGCTTTTTGCAGAAAACACGAGTACTGTGCACGCACTGTGTTTGCAAGGGTCACCGTGAATCGTGGCCTGGTGCAGCCGGATCGTTACAGATCTCGCTTCATCGTTCCGCTTTACCAACGCCTGCAACTCAGTCTCAGCTCCGGCTTTTCGGACGCTGCGATTTATCCATCAATAGTTCAGGAGTTAGTAAAATGTCAGACGCATCACGTCAGAGCGGTGTTGTGAAGTGGTTCAACGATGCCAAGGGCTTCGGTTTCATCACCCCGGAAAGTGGCCCCGACCTGTTCGTGCACTTCCGTGCCATCCAGGGCACCGGCTTCAAGTCGCTGCAGGAAGGCCAGAAGGTCACCTTCGTCGCCGTGCAGGGCCAGAAGGGTATGCAGGCTGACCAGGTGCAGGCGGTCTAATCCGTCTGCAACCGTAAGGTTGCCAAGGACGCCGGTCGCGCAAGCGACTGGCGTTTTTTTTGCCTGCAAGACAAGCGGAGCCTCGCTGGAGCGTCCGCCGGGCGCTGCTTGCGCACTGCGACGACGCCTGGATCGGTAGGATGTGCGCTTTCCGCGCGCAGCCATCTCATGATCACTGTTCACCATCTCAATAATTCCCGTTCCCAGCGCGTGCTGTGGCTGCTGGAAGAACTGGCGCTGCCTTACCAGATCGTGCGCCATGAGCGCGACCCCAAGACCATGCTGGCGCCGCCGGCGCTGCGCGCGATCCATCCGCTGGGCAAGTCGCCGGTGCTGGTCGATGGCGACCTGGTCGTGGCCGAATCTGGGGCGATCCTGGAGTACCTGACCGAGCGCTACGACACCGAGTGCGCGTTGTCGCCGTCGCCGCGGCCGCTGGATTCGCCAGAGCGCCTGCAGTTCCGCTATTGGATGCATTACGCCGAAGGCTCGGCGATGCCGCCGTTGCTGATGACCCTGATCTTCGGTCGCATCCGCAGCGCGCCGATGCCGTTCTTCGCCAAGCCTATCGCGCGTGCAATCGTGGACAAGGCGATGTCGGGCTTTGTGGGACCGCAGCTCACCTTGCATTTGAACTGGATGGAGCAGTCGTTGCAGGCCGGCAACTGGTTCGCTGGCGAACGCTTCACCGCCGCCGACATCCAGATTAGCTTCCCGGTACAGGCCGCTGCTGCACGCGGCGGCGGTCTGGAGAAATACCCGCGTCTGCATGCGTTTGTGGAACGGATCCAAGCGCGTCCGGCGTATCAGGCTGCGCTGAAGAAAGGCGGACCGTTCGAGCTGATGGGAAGCAAACCGGCCAAGTGACGGCATCGGAGAGTAGGGAGAGCGGGTGTGAGTGTAGGTGGGCGGGACTGTTTTACGCCCGCTGTCTGCTGCTACGACATGGCGCTCTCATCGCCACGCATTCGCTCATTCCGGATCCGAATGGCTACCCAGCGACACCGACGTCGGTACCGCTGCCCATCAGCCGTTCGCAGCAATCACTCAATTCGCAACCACGGCAGGACGCACTGCGGTTCAAGGCGCCCGGCACTGGCGCACAAACTGCAGCGTATCGTTCAGCACCTGCGAGCGCTCGGGCGATTTGCGCAGCGCCAGCAGGATGCCGAGATGGCCCATGCCCGGGTAGACCTTCAGTTCGGCGCTGCCGCCTTCGCGCGTGAGCGCCTGCTGCAGCGAGATGCTGTTCTGTAGTTCGACCACGCGGTCGGCATCGCCATGCAGCAGCAACATGGGCGGTTCGTCGCCGCCGACATAACGCACTGGTTGCGATTGCCGTTGCGCTGCCGGCGCATCGCCGAAAATTTCGACCAATTCGGGATCGGTCATCGGCATGAAGTCGTACGGCCCGGCCAGGCCCACCACGCCGCACAACTGGTTAGGTTTGAGGCCATGCGCCTGCAGCCAGCGGGCATCGGTGCCAAGCAGCGCGGCCATATGCGCGCCTGCCGAATGGCCCATCACCGCGAGGCGGCTCGGGTTGCCGCCGTACTCGTGCGCATGGCGGTAGCTCCAAGCGGTGGCGCCTGCCGCGTCGGACATGAACCCATGCAGCCCGACCTGCGGATACTTGCGGTAATCGGCCACCATCGCCACCACGCCCTGGCGCGCAAGTGCGCGGCCCACCCAGCGATAGTTGGCGCGTGAACCGCGCTTCCAGGTGCCGCCGTAGAAGAACACCACCACTGGCGCGTCGACTGCACCGCGAGGCTGATAGACATCCAACGCCAGGCCGTGTTCGGGATCGAACACCTGGTCGCGATGCTCGACGATGCCCGACCGGCTGGATGCAGCATTGATGCCCCCAAAGAAGACGCTGCTGCAGGCCGTCATGGTCAACGAACCGAGCAGCAGAATGGCAGGACGGAACCAGCGGGAAGCGCGCGAGGGCATGGGCAGTATCGTCAGGTGGGCGGGAGGGGGGCAGGTACGAACGCAACAGGCTGGCAAGTGCAGGCGAGAATGTGGCGAGCCGGCAACGTTCGCCTCTATCTGGTTCGCATCCGATCCGCAGCCGGCGGCTATTAGCGGCTATCGCACGTCGCAAGCATGTGCAGGACGAGCCCGCTCGGCACACGCCAGTCGAGTGAAGATACGGTGCGCGGGCAGCGCCGGATGCGGTATCGCCCATGCCAGGTTCACCGCCGGTGGCCTAGGCTTGCCGGCATGACACACCTGCGCTTCGATAATCGTCTGCGTCAACAGCTGCCTGGCGACCCGGAAGAGGGTTCGCGCCGGCGCGAGGTGAGCGCTGCTTGGTCGGCAGTCCTGCCGACGCCGGTCGCTGCTCCGTCCTTGATCGCGCATTCGGCGGAGATGGCGCAGGTGCTGGGCCTGGATGCGGCCGAGATCGCCAGTGCGCAGTTCGCCCAGGTGTTCGGCGGCAATGCGCTGTACCCGGGAATGCAGCCTTGGGCGGTCAACTACGGTGGGCACCAGTTCGGGCATTGGGCCGGGCAGCTTGGCGACGGGCGGGCGATCTCGCTGGGTGAGGCGATCGGAACCGACGGCGGTCGCTACGAATTGCAACTCAAGGGTGCCGGCCCGACGCCGTATTCGCGCGGCGCCGATGGGCGCGCCGTGTTGCGCTCGTCGATCCGCGAATTCCTGTGCAGCGAGGCCATGCATCATCTGGGCGTGCCGACCACGCGTGCCTTGAGCCTGGTCGGCACCGGCGATGCGGTGGTGCGCGACATGTTCTACGACGGCCACCCGCAACGCGAGCCGGGCGCGATCGTATGCCGGGTGGCGCCCTCGTTCATCCGCTTCGGCAACTTCGAATTGCCCAGCGCACGCGGCGATATCGCTTTGCTGCGGCAGTGGGTGGATTTCACCATCGCCCGCGATTTCCCGGCGTTGGCCGGTGCCGGCGAGGCGCTCTACGCCGACTGGTTTACGCAGGTCTGCGAGCGCACCGCGGTCATGGTGGCCCATTGGCTGCGGGTCGGGTTCGTGCATGGGGTGATGAATACCGACAACATGTCCATCCTTGGTTTGACCATCGACTATGGCCCGTATGGCTGGGTCGACGACTACGACCCGGACTGGACGCCCAATACCACCGACGCGCAGGGGCGGCGCTATCGCTTCGGCACCCAGCCGCAAGTGGCCTACTGGAATCTGGGCCGGCTTGCCCAGGCGCTGGCGCCGCTGTTTCCCGACCAGGCCCCGCTGCAACACGGGCTGGACCGTTTTCGCGATACCTACCTGGCGTGCGACCGGCACGACACCGCTGCCAAGCTGGGGTTGGCAGAGTGTCGCGACGAGGATCTGCAGCTGATCGACGCGCTGCGCGCACTGATGCGCGAATCCGAGATGGACATGACGCTGACCTTCCGTGGCCTGATCGACCTGTCGCCCGACCATCCGGACCCCGCGCAGCTGCGCGCGGCCTTTTACGACGAAGACAAACGCGTTGCGGATGCGCCGCAGCTGCAGCAATGGCTGCAGCGCTACGCCGCGCGCCTGCAGCAGGATCCACTGCCGCCGGACGAGCGACACACGCGCATGCGCCTGGCCAACCCGCGCTATGTATTGCGCAATTATCTGGCGCAGCAGGCGATCGACCGTGCCGAACAGGGGGACCCGTCCGGGGTTCAGGAGTTGCTGGAAGTCATGCGCCGCCCATACGACGATCAGCCCGGGCGCGATGCATTTGCGGCGCGGCGGCCGGAATGGGCACGCGATCGCGCCGGGTGTTCGATGCTGTCGTGCAGTTCCTGACGCGCTCAGATGCAGGTATGCCGTCAATCCGGCGTGGATGGCGTACGCAGCCTAGAATAGGCGCAACCCCACCGGCCACCACGCCACCGCCCTCATGACTGACTGCAGCCGCTGCGCCGGCACCAATACTTCCGGACCCAACCATTGGTCGGAGCGCATTCGCGACATCGTCGATTTCCCCAAGCCAGGCATCGTCTTCAAGGACATTACTCCGTTGCTGTCGGATGGCCCGGATTTCGCTTCTGCGCTGGACGAAATGGCGCAGCCGTGGCGGACCACGCCGCTGGATGCGGTGCTGGGTATCGAGGCGCGCGGTTTCATTCTGGGGGCGGCGCTGGCGCGCGAACTGCGGACCGGCTTCGTGCCGGTGCGCAAGCCGGGCAAGCTGCCGGGGCGCACGCTGATCCAGGAATATGCGCTGGAATACGGCACCGATCGCATCGAAATGCATGAGGATGCGCTGCCGCGCGGGGCGCGCGTGCTGATTGTCGACGACGTGCTGGCCACCGGCGGCACACTGCGTGCGGCCTTGGGACTTGCTGCCCAACTCGAACTTGAAGTCGTTGGCGCAGCCGTGCTGGTGGAGCTGCAGGGACTGCAGGGTCGCCAGAAGTGGGCGAACGATGTACCGCTGTTGGCGACGCTTTCTTACTGAGTCCAAGCGCTGGAAGCGACGCTGGGTGCGTGGCAGCGCCTGCATCCAGGATTGCTCCTGCTGAACAGCGGCGGCCGGCACGACGCCGGCCGCGCTGCGTTTAGAGCTTGCTTACCCGAAACCGGCGTCCCTTGATCTTGCCTGCGTGCAAGTGTGCCAGCGCCTTGGCGACCTGCGCGCGGGCAATGGCCACGTAGGAGCGGGTAGGGTAGATGGCGATCTTGCCGATTGCCGCGCCGGAGAGCCCGGCTTCGCCGGTCAGGGCGCCCAGGATGTCGCCGGCGCGCAGCTTGTCGGTCTTGCCGCCGTCGATGCGCAAGGTGGTCATTGCCGCCTGCGGCAGTTGCGCCGGACGCGCAGTGGCCAGCGGTGCACGCGACCATTTCAACGGCTGGCCTTGTTCGGTTTCCAATGCCTGCGCGCGAGCGGTTTCGCGCGGGGCAACCAGGCTCAGCGCCAGCCCGTGCTTGCCGGCGCGTGCGGTACGGCCAATGCGGTGGCGATAGGTTTCGGTATCGGTGGGCAGCTCGTAGTTGACCACGGCCGAAAGGTCTTCCACGTCCAGCCCGCGTGCGGCCACGTCGCTGGCCACCAGGACGTTGCAGCTGCGGTTGACGAAGCGCACCAGCACTTCGTCGCGGTCGCGCTGTTCCATGTCGCCATGCAAGGCGAGCGCAGAGAAACCGAATTCCTGCAGCGAACCCGCCACCTCGTCCACTTCCTTGCGGGTATTGCAGAACACCACGCTGGATTCGGGATTGAAGCGCAGCAGCAGGCCGGCGACGGCCTTTTGCCGATAGGTCGGGTCGACCTCGAAGAACTGCTGATCGATCTCCGGTGCGCTATCGGCGCCTTCCACCGTGATCTCGACCGGTTCTTTCAACAGCTCGCGTGCGAGCGTGCGGATGCTGTCCGGGAACGTGGCCGAAAACAGCAGGCTCTGACGATGTTTGTCGCAACGGCTGGCGATCTCGCGGATGGGTTCTTCGAAGCCCATGTCGAGCATGCGGTCGGCCTCGTCCAGCACCAGCGTGCGCACGCCGCCCAAATGCAGGGCGCGTTTGCGGGCCAGTTCCTGGATGCGGCCGGGCGTGCCGACCACCACTTGCGGGTCGTGCGCTTCGAGAGAAGCCAACTGCGGGCCCAGCGGCATGCCGCCAGTAAGCACCACCAGCTTCATGTTGGGGATACCGGTGGCGAGCCTGCGCAGCTGCTTGCCGACCTGGTCGGCCAGTTCGCGGGTGGGGCAGAGCACCAGCGCCTGTGCGCGGGTGAGTGCGGGGTCGAGCTTTTGCAGCAGGCCCAGTCCGAACGCGGCGGTCTTGCCGCTGCCGGTCGGCGCCTGCGCGATGACATCGAGCCCCTGCAGGATCGGCGGTAGGCTCTGCGCCTGGATGGGGGTCAAAACGGTGTAGCCAAGGGCGTCGATGCCGGGGGCCAGGGCCGGCGACAGCGGCAGCGCGGAGAATTCGTTCATGGCGCATTTTAGCCCGGGATTGGGAAGTAGGGATTCGGGATTGGTCACCGCGACAGCGTGCGCTTTTGCCAATCCCGAATCCCCAATCACCAATCCCGTACAATTGGCCCATGCCTTTAATCACTCTGCAAAGCGTCGACTACAGCGTCGGCGGCCCCTTGTTGCTGGAAAAAACCGACCTCGCAATCGAGCCGGGCGAGCGTATCGCCTTGATCGGCCGCAATGGCGCCGGCAAATCGACCTTGATGAAATTGATCGCCGGCGAGCTCAAGCCAGACGATGGCGAAGTGCGCGTGCAACAGGGTGTGCGTATCGCGCGGCTGGAGCAGGAGGTGCCGCAGGGGACCGGTGGCAGCGTGTTCGACGTGGTGGCCGATGGTCTGGGCGAGTTGGGCCATTGGCTGGCCGAATTCCATCAGCTCAGCCATGCCGATGTGTTCGACGCCGATGCGTTCGGCAAGGTGCAGGCCAAGATCGATGCGGCCGACGGGTGGGCGTTGGATCAACGCGTCACCGAGACGCTGACCAAGCTGGAACTGGATGGCGATGCGGAGTTCGCGCGGCTGTCCGGTGGCATGAAGCGCCGCGTGTTGTTGGCGCGTTCGCTGGTGTCCTCGCCGGATGTGCTGCTGCTGGACGAACCGACCAACCATCTGGATATCGAAGCCATCGATTGGCTGGAAACCTTCCTGAAGGGCTGGAGCGGCAGCGTGCTGTTCGTCACCCACGACCGGCGCTTCCTGCGTGCGTTGGCCACCCGCATCGTTGAAATCGATCGCGGCCAGGTCACCAGCTGGCCAGGCGACTGGGCCAACTACGAGCGTCGCCGCGAGGAACGGCTCAATGCGCAGGCGCAGGAGAATGCGCGCTTCGACAAGTTGCTGGCCCAGGAAGAGATCTGGATCCGTCAGGGCATCAAGGCCCGGCGCACCCGCGACGAGGGTCGCGTGCGGCGTCTGGAATCGATGCGCAACGAGCGTGTGCAGCGCCGCGAGCTCACCGGCAATGTGCGCATGGAGGTCTCGCAAGGCGAGGCGTCCGGCAAGAAGGTGATCGAGGCCAAGGAGGTTGGCTTCGCGTTCGGTGCGCGCACGATGGTCAAGGATTTTTCCACCATCATCCAGCGTGGCGACCGCATCGGCCTGATCGGCCCCAATGGCAGCGGCAAGACCACCTTGCTCAAGCTGTTGCTGGGCGATCTGCAGTCACAGCAGGGCGAAATCCGCATCGGCACCAATCTGCAGATCGCGTATTTCGACCAATACCGTTCCACCCTGCGCGAAGACTGGAGCGCGATCGAAAACGTGGCCGAGGGCCGTGATTTCCTGGAAATCAACGGCAAGCGCAAGCACGTGCACGCCTATCTGCAGGATTTCCTGTTCACGCCCGAGCGCGCCCGCGCGCCGATCACGCGCCTGTCCGGCGGCGAGCGCAATCGCCTGTTGCTGGCACGTCTGTTCGCGCAGCCGTCCAACCTGCTGGTGATGGACGAACCGACCAACGACCTGGACGTGGAAACGTTGGAGCTGCTGGAGGAATTGCTGGGCGAATACTCCGGTACGCTGCTGCTGGTCAGCCATGACCGCGACTTCCTCGACAACGTGGTGACCTCCACGCTGGTGATGGAGGGCGACGGCCTGATTGGCGATTACATCGGCGGCTACAGCGATTCGCTGCGCCAGCGCCGTACGCCGGTGGGCAACGCGATGGCGGTGGCCAAGGCGTCGGCTACCGCGGTGGCGACCGCGCCCGTGGCTGCGGTGCCGGCGGACGCTGCTGCCAAGCGCAAGCTCAGCTACAAGGATGCACGCGAACTGGAGCAACTGCCTGTCCTGATCGAGACGCTGGAGCAGCAAGTGGCCACGCTCACTGAGGCAATGAACGAGCCGGCTTTCTATCAGCGCGACAGTGCGGCGATGGCGGCCCACACCGCAGCGTTGGGCGATGCGCAAAAGCAACTGGATGCGGCGTACGCGCGCTGGAGCGAGCTGGATAGTTGATCGTTGGCCGGCACGCTAACGCGCGCCGCTCTGGCGCGGGGCAGGGCGATGGTGGCGTGCGATCGCGCCCGGGCGCCGCTGGATGCGGGTGTGCCGCGATCGGTATTCGCCAGAAGTACCATCGCTGACCGCCAGCGCCGCGCGATGCCTATGCAACATCGCAAGCGCGCATCAGGTCTGCGGCGGCATGCATGAAGCCAGGGCTTCTGCAATGGGCGTGTGGCGCCGGTGCCAGGTGTGTCCGCTCGGCTGGTTGCGCAGGCGTTCTGCTGGCTGCCCTCAGTCGCAGGCGCTTGCTGGCGCAACGAACGCCGCAAAGGTCAGCCCGCGCGCTGCCCAGGCATTTGCGACTTCGTCGAGGAGATCCAGCAAGGTGTCGCGGTCGTTGGGTGCCGTGCTGGCCAGCGCCTGGGCGCCGTCGATGAGCAGTGCATAGCCATGTGGCGAAGGCAGCCACGCCAGGTCACGCAGGGCATCGCTGAGCGCGTCCCAGTTGCGGCCGAAGCTGGTTGGGAAATCCAGTTGCGTGGCCAGGCGCATCAGTAGCATGCGTTTGTCGCTGCAGGTGGTCAGATCCACGCGCAAGATGCGTAAGCCGGCATCGCGCGCGAGCGCGGCCATAGTGTCCAGATCGTCGGTCTCGGCCTGATACACCCCCGATTGCTGCGGATCGGACAGATCCAGCGCGAAGTCGCCAGCGCTCACGGTGCCTGGTCCGGGGTCGGGCCATCGAAGGCTTTGAAGCTCTGGTAATGATCGTCGCTGTAGTACCACGCCTCGGGTGGGGTGCCGCCGGTGACGATGCGGCGCGCGCCGCGATCCGGGCTGCCGGGGGTATCGACAGTGTATTCGCGGTAATAGCCGCGCGGGCGCTCAGGCAGGCGATGCTCGCGATTGCCGAACACGCCACCATCCTGCGGATGCGGAAACGGGCCGCCGCGCTGGATCAGTACGATGGTGGCCATTGCCTCGGTCGGCAGAAAGGCGGGCAGACGCGGCACCTCGCGCGTCGGTGCGGTTGCGGCGATCGGTGCATTGAGTTGCGGCGCGAACTGCGGCTTGGGCGTCTGCATCGCGCGCATGCCCCACAGGCCGGCAACGAGCAGCGCGATGGCGACAATGAGCAAAGCGGGCTTGCGCATGAAGACGGTCCGAAAAATGGGTGCGGCAGAGCAAGTATGCCGATGCGCGACTGTGTCGACTTTGAACGTGGCCGGCACCGGGGTGGTTCACGCCCAAGTAACCGGGACATGGTGCAAGGTGTGCGGCGAACATCGTGCGGCATGCGATGGGATGAAGTTTCCCTACCAGCACCCTTGGTAAGCGCTGCCGCCGTCCTTACCATCTACCCCGCAACGCCCGGCCTTCGCCGGGCGGCAAGTCCAGGAGATACGCATGGCTTACACCCTTCCGCAGTTGCCCTACGCCTACGACGCGCTGGAACCGAACATCGATGCGCAGACGATGGAAATCCATCACACCAAGCATCACCAGACCTACATCAACAACGTCAATGCGGCGCTGGAAGGGACCGAGTACGCCGATCTGCCGATCGAAGAACTGGTCTCCAAGCTGAAGAGCCTGCCGGAAAACCTGCAGGGTCCGGTGCGCAACAACGGCGGCGGCCACGCCAACCACTCCCTGTTCTGGACCGTGCTGTCGCCCAACGGTGGCGGCGAGCCCAAGGGTGAGGTCGCCAAGGCGATCGACAAGGATCTCGGCGGCTTCGAGAAGTTCAAGGAAGCCTTCACCAAGGCCGCCGTCAGCCGCTTCGGCTCCGGTTGGGCGTGGCTGAGCGTGACCCCGGACAAAAAGCTGGTGGTGGAAAGTACCGCCAACCAGGACAGCCCGCTGTTCGAAGGCAACACGCCGATCCTGGGTCTGGACGTGTGGGAACATGCGTACTACCTGAAGTACCAGAACCGTCGCCCGGAATACATCGGCGCGTTCTATAACGCCGTCAATTGGGAAGAAGTCGAGCGCCGCTACCACGCCGCGATCGCCTGAGGTCCTGCATCGGCGCTAGGCACTGCTTAGCGCTGTCACAGCGGCACCCAACGCACAAGGCCGGGAGCGATCCCGGCCTTGTGCGTTTACTGCGCCGTGTGTAGGAGCGACCCCGGTCGCGAGAGGCTTTGCAGGGAACGCTCCTCGCGCCCGGGCGCGCTCCTACGTTGTGCAGGCGTCGCTTAGAACCCGGGGTGTGGGGCGATCAGAACTTGGCGTCGAACTCGCGGGCGTAGCCGGTGTTGACGATGACCTTTTGCAATGCATCGCTGATCTTGATGTTGCCGGCCACGATCTGCTGCGTCTCAGGACCCATGTTGTCCATGCGCGGCGGGGTGGCGCCCTTGTAGTCGCAGACGCGGCCACCGGCCTCGCGCACCAGCAACACACCAGCGGCGATGTCCCAGGCTTTGACCCCCGCTTCGAAATAGGCATCGGCGCGGCCGCAGGCGACATACGCCAGGTCCAGCGCCGCCGAGCCGGTGCGACGCACGTCTTCGGCCTGCACCAGTAGCGCATCCACGCACTTGAGCTGTGCACTGGCGCGCGCGCGTTCGCGCGGCGGGAAGCCGGTGTGGACCATGGCACCTTCCAGATCCTTGCGCTCTGCAATACGGATGCGACGGTCGTTGAGCACCGCGCCGGCGCCGCGGCTGGCAGTGAACAACTCGTTGCGCAGCGGGTCGAAGATCACCGCATCGGTCGGTTCGCCATTTTCCACCAGCGCGATCGACACGCAGTAATGCGGAAAGCCGCGCAGATAGTTGCTGGTGCCGTCGAGCGGATCGATGACCCAGGTGTAGCGACCACTCTTGCCGCCCTGCACGCCGCCTTCTTCGCCGAACACGGCGTATTCGGGGTAGCCGCGCTTGAGTTCCTTGATGATGACCTTCTCGGCATCGGCATCGACTTCGCTGGCGTAGTCCATTCGGCCTTTCTGCACCACATTGAGCGCATCGAGCTTGTTGATACCGCGCAACAGCACATTGCCGGCGAGGCGGGCGGCTTTGACCATGACGGTGACGGCGGGTTTCTGCATGGTGAAAGCTCCCGTGAAGGCAGAATCGGACAATGGCGAAGGTAAAAGAGCGGTCCGGCGCGAAAGCCGGCCGCGCAGTTTACCATCTACGGCCGAACAGCTTCCCGATCTCCGTTCATGTCCGTCAGCCAGCGCATCCGATTTGTTCTTGTGGGTACCCAGCATCCAGGCAACATCGGCGCCGCGGCGCGTGCGATGAAGACCATGGGGGTCTCGCGCCTGGTGCTGGTGGCACCCGAGCGCGCACTCGATGAAGATGCCTACCGGCGCTCGGCCGGCGCCGAAGACGTGCTGAGCCAGGCGCCGATCTTCGCGACGCTGGGCGAAGCGGTGGCCGACTGCACGCTGGTGATTGGCTGCACTGCGCGCGCGCGCCGGGTCGCGTTGGAAGAACTACTGCCGGACGAGGGCGCGCAGCGCGCGCTCGCCAAGGCGGGCGAGCCGGCCGAAGTGGCCTTCGTGTTCGGCCGCGAGCGCACCGGTCTGACCAACGATGAGCTGCAGCTGTGCCACGCCGCGGTCCATATCCCCTCCGATCCGCAGTTCAGTTCGCTGAATCTGGCTGCGGCCGTGCAGGTGCTGGCGTATGAAGTACGACTGGCGCAACTGGCGGCAGGCGAGGCCGAACCAGCTCCGGCAGCGGCTTCCGGGTTGCGCGACGGACCGGCCAGCCACGCACAGCTGGAAGGGATGTTCGGCCAGCTGGGCGACACGCTGGACGAGATCGACTTCCACAAGGGCCGTGCGCCGGAGTCGGCGATGCGCAAGCTGCGCCGGCTGTTGCTGCGCGCGGAGATGACCGAGCAGGAGGTGCGACTGATTCGCGGCATCCTGTCCGATGCGCAGCGCATGGCCATGCTTGCCAGACAGGCCGGAAACTGACGTCTGTCACATCTTCGAAGATTCGGCTAGGCTGTCCGCGGCTCTAGGGGAGTGTCCGTTTTGCGCGGTCTACGATGGTGTCTGATTGCCTGCTGGCTGATTGCCGGGGCAGGCTTGGCCGTGACGGCTGCGGCAGCGCCTTCCTCGGTCCTGGTGCTTGGACGGATCAGCGATGATCCCGCCAGCCATTACGAGCAGCTCAAGCCCCTGCTGGATTACGTGGTGCCGCGCATGCGCGAGGTCGGGATCCGCCGCGGCGAAATCCTGATGGCGCCGGATGCGCGCCAGATGTCCAGCTATCTGCGGCGTGGCCGGGTCGATTGGGTCAGCGAGACGACCGGTGCGGCGATGCTGCTGGAACAGCGCGGCAGCGCGCACCCCTTGCTCATGACCGAGCGTGGCGGACTGCGCGATTTCCATACGCTGTTCTTCGTGCGCCGCGACAGCCCGATCCATTCGCTGTCGCAGTTGCGCGGCCACACCCTGGCATTGCAGAACGCCTCGTCCACCAGCGGCTACCTGCTACCGATGCTCGAACTGCTGCGCAACGGCATCGCGTGCGATGTGCTGCTGTCGGCCGACGACACCCCGGCGCGCGGATCGGCCGGCTATCTGATGGTGGGGTCGAAATTGAACGTTGCCGCGTTCGTGTACAAACACCTGATCGACGTGGGCGCGCTCAGCAACGTCGATTGGGACGACGAACGCCACATGCCACCGGTGTTCAAGCGCGACTTCCGCATCGTGCACCGCACCGCGCCGGTGCCGCGCGCGGTGGAAATGGTGCGCGCAGGAATGGATCCGGCCGTGGAGCAGCGTCTGCGGGTGGTGTTGCTGCAGGCCGCCTCAGATCCCAAGGCGGGCCCGGCGCTGAAACGCTTTTTCGATACCACCGGGTTTCGTCCGCTGGATTCCGCTAGTCGCCGACGTCTGCAGGAGTTGAGCGCGGGCGTGCAACGCGTCAGGGATCACGTGGAATGACTCAGGTGCGCTTCGGCTTGCAGGCACGCTTTCTCTTGGTGATGGCGCTGACGCTGCTGCTGGTCGGTGCGATTCTGGCTTCGCTGCTGCAGCGACAAAGCGCGATGCAGCGCGAAGTGCGCGGCTTGAGTGCGCAAATCCTGCACGAGCTGTTCGATTGTAGCCTGCGCACGCGCGGCGAAACGCTGGCGACCGAGCTGGCTTCCGGATTGGCCAACCCCTTGTATTACTCGGATCTGGGCGCGGTGGGCGCGCTGGTGCGCAATGCCTCGCGCCAGCAGGTGGTGAGCTACGTACTGGTGTTCGACCGCCACGGCCGGCTGGTTCATGACGGCACGCCGACCTTGCAGCGTTACGGGCAGGCCATGACCGATCCGCTCGCCGCCAAGGCGCTGGCGGCGCAGGCGATGGTGTTGCAGTCCTCGCCGGAGGTGCTGGATGTGACGGTGCCGATCAAGATCGGCGACCAGCGCATCGGTGGGGTGCGCGTGGGCATGTCGCGCGAGCGGGTGCGCAAGATCGAATCCGGCGCCAATCTCACCCTGGTGCAGAACCTCAACGCCATCGGCAAGCGCGATCTGGGCTGGTTGCTGGTCCTGCTGGCCGCGCTGGTCGGGCTGGGCGTGTTGCTGGCCATCTACGTGCAGCGCACGCTGGTGGCGCCGATTCGGTTGCTGGCGGCAGCGGCAAAGCAGATCGAACGGGGCGACTACGCGGTGCAGCTGCCGCCGCATCCGCGCAACGACGAGATCGGCGAGCTGATTTCCGCGTTCGGGCGCATGAGCGAAAGCATCGCCCGGCACGACCGCGAGGTGCGGCATATGGCCTACACCGATGCGTTGACCGGGCTGACCAACCGCCTAGGCTTTCGCGAGGGTCTGGATCATCTGCTCCACACCGCGCGCAGCACCGACAGCAAGCTGGCCTTGCTGTTCGCCGATATCGACGACTTCAAACGCGTCAACGACACGCTTGGCCATGAGGCCGGCGACGAAGCCTTGCTGCAGTTCGCCAGCCGCATCAGCCGCGCGGTTGCCGCGCTGGGCGGCGACGATGCGATTCTGGCGCGCTTCGGCGGCGATGAGTTTGTGATCCTGCTGCAGAGCGGCGATGTCAGCCTGCTGGCGGCGCAACTGGCCGACCGGCTGGTGCACGAACTGAGCCGGCCGTTGAACGTGCAGGGCCGCGAAGTGTTCCTGGGGACCTCGATCGGCATCACGCTGTTCCCCGATGATGCGCGCGATGCCACCGCGCTGCTGAAGAATGGCGACATCGCCATGTACCAGGCCAAGGTGGCCGGCAAGAACTGCCATCGCTTCTACAGCCGCGCCGCCGACCACGCGGTGGAACGCCGCGTGCACATGGAGCACGAGTTGCGCGGGGCCTGGGAACGCGACGAGCTGCGCCTGGTCTACCAGCCCATCTACCGCACCAGCGACCGCGTGCTGGTGGGCGTGGAAGTGCTATTGCGCTGGCAGCATCCGGCGCTCGGAACGATTGCGCCGTCCACCTTTATCGATATTGCCGAGCAGAGCGGCCTGATCGAAGTGATCGGCCCCAAGGTACTGCGCGCGGCCTGCCTGGAGGCGGCGCAGTGGCCAGTGTTGGGCGAGGGCCTGTTCGTGTCGGTCAACGTTTCGCCGCGGCAACTGCGCAGCGGTGCGCTGATCGACACCGTGGCCGGGTGCCTGGCCGAGTCGGGACTGCCTGCCGCGCGCCTGCATCTGGAGCTGACCGAGACCGCCGTGATCGGCGACGAGATGATGGCTGCCAGCCTGCTCGATCAACTGCACCGCACCGGCGTGAAGGTGTGGCTGGACGATTTCGGCACCGGCTTCTCCGGCTTGAGCCATTTGCGTCAGGTGCCGGTGGACGGGGTCAAGATCGACAAGAGTTTCATTGCCGACCTGCAGCGCGACCCGGACGATCTGGCGCTGACCACCGCGATCATCAACATGGCGCACTCGCTGGGAATCACCGTGGTTGCCGAAGGCATCGAGCAGGAGGCGCAATTCAACCTGTTGCGCGAGCGCGGTTGCGATCTGGGCCAGGGCTATTGGTTCAGCAGGCCGTTGAGCCCGACCGACATGGTCAAGCTGATCGCGGCAGGCTGAGCAGCGCAGGAGTGCGCCTGAGTGCAACGGGCTTTATTGGTAAGGCTCCATCGCGCCCGGGTGCGCTGCTGGGAAAAGCGTGTTTGGGTCGTTGCAGCGGTCATCGCCGGGGACTTCGCGCAGCGCTGGATAACAGCGTAGGAGCGCACCTGGGCGCGACCGGGCGTTACCGGTAAAGCTCCATCGCGCCCGGGTGCGCTGCTACGACGGATCGGGCTGAGGTAAGGGCGGTTACAACGGCCGCTTGCCGGTATCGCCGGGAATTTCGCGCACCAATCGTGGCACCAGATAGCCGGACAGGCGCGCGGCCAGCTCGGCATGCAGCGCGCGCGCGCGGGCATCGTCCACTTCGAAATGCGCCACGCCGGCGACCCGGTCGAGCTGATGCAGGTAGTAGGGCAGCACGCCGGCGGCGAAGCTGCGCTCGCTCAACGCCGCCAGCGCATCCACGCTGTCGTTGACGCCACGCAATAGCACGGCCTGGTTGAGCAATTGTGCGCCGGCCTCACGCAGCCCCTGCGCGGCGGCGTCCACCGCGGAATCGAATTCGTTGGCATGGTTGGCATGCAGTACGAACGCCACCGGCCACGGCAGGCTGCGCAGCCAGGCCAGCAGTGGCGCATCCACGCGCTCGGGCAGCACGATCGGCAGGCGGCTGTGGATGCGCAGGCGTTTGAGGTGCGGAACGGCGGCCAGGGCGTCGGTGAGTTCGGCCAGCTTGGGCGTGGCCAGCGAGAGCGGGTCGCCGCCGGAAAGCAGCACTTCCTCGATGCTTGGGTCGGCGGCGATCGCGACGACGGCGTCGCGCCAGCCATCGCGCGCAGCGGTCTCTTCGGCATACGGAAAGTGGCGGCGGAAGCAGTAGCGGCAGTGCACCGCGCAGCTGCCGGTGGCGATCAGCAAGGCGCGGCCGCGGTATTTCTGGATCACCCCAGCAGCGGTCCTGGCGGCGGCATCGCCGACCGCGTCCAGGCCGAAGCCGGGAGCCGGCTGCATTTCCGCATCCAGCGGCAGCACCTGGCGCAGCAACGGGTCATGGAGGTCGCCATGGCGCATCCGCGCCACGAACGCGCGCGGCACCCGCAGCGGAAACTGCGCGGCGGCGGCATCGCTGATCGCCGCCGCCTGCGCATCCAGGCCCAGCAGCTGCAGCATCACGCGCGGATCGCGCACGGCGTCGCGCCATTGCTGTTGCCAGCGCGAAGGCGGCAGGGCGGGGGGCGGGGATGGCTGTAAGGCGAGGGGGGCTGCGGTTATCATGTGCGGTCACAAAACCAAATGCCCGCCGGTTGCGGCGGGCGCCCCATTCTAATCCGACCTGCCACCGCGTGGCGGGTCGTGGTCTTATCGAGGAGCTGCACCATGGCCACTGTTGGCATGAACGACGTCAAGAACGGCATGAAGATCCTGGTCAACAACGAGCCGGCGGTCATCACCGAGACCGAATACGTCAAGCCGGGCAAGGGCCAGGCCTTCACCCGCATGAAGTACCGCTTCATCAAGTCCGGGCGCGTGGTCGAAATGACCATGAAGGCGACCGACGATGTGGAAGTGGCCGACGTGGTCGATACCGACATGCGCTACCTCTACAGCGATGGCGAGTACTGGCACTTCATGGACCCGGAAACCTTCGAGCAGGTGCAGACCGACAAGGCCGGCATGGGTGGCGCCGACAAGTGGCTCAAGGGCGAGGAAGACTGCATCGTGACCTTGTGGAATGGCACGCCGATCTGGGTGCAGCCGCCGAACTTCGTCGAACTCAAGATCACCGAGACCGACCCGGGCGTGCGCGGCGACACCTCCGGCGGCGGCGGCAAGCCGGCCACGCTGGAAACCGGCGCGGTGGTGCGCGTGCCGCTGTTCGTCAACCAGGACGAAATCATCAAGGTCGACACCCGTTCGGGCGAATACTCGGCGCGCGTCAAGTAATCCGGATGCGCCTGGGACGCCGGTCCGGTCGAGCGGTACGCAGTGCCAGTGTCCTGATGGCGTTAGGAGCAGCTGACAAACCGACTGCCCAGTCGCCAGGCTTGGGCGGCCCGTGTCCGGAATCGGCGCCTAGCATGCGGACACCGCAGGTCCCGTGCGCCGTCCGCACCCACCTGACGCGCGTTCGCGTTGCGTTGCTGGCCGGGCTGAGCGGCATGCTGGCCGCCTGCCCGGTGCTTGCGCAAACCGCCACCGCCTGCGACGCGCAGAGCGTGGCGGCGGTGGCAGCTGGTGCGGCATCCGGCGCCGCAGGGGCGGTGCCGGTCGAACATGCGGTGGCACAGACCTGCAAGCCGTGGCCGTACGACCCATCGATACGGCTGGCGGCCATTGCGTTCGCCGGCGATGCCACCACCGAGGCAGGCGAACGCAACCTTGAGTTGCGCGTAGCCATGCTCGATGCCCGCACTGCCCAGGTCGTCGCGTTGTACACGCAGGACATGGGCGAGGATGCCGGCTTCGAACTTGCTGCCGACAGTCTGCGCCTGGACACCGCACGCTATGACCTGGCACCGGGCGTGCGCGCGGTTGGCGTGGTAGTGCACAGCGTTGCGCGCGGGCCCAGTTGCCCGGATTTCGACAGCAACGACGCATTGACCTTGCTGGTGCGCGAACAGCGCCGGTTGCGCCCGGTGCTGCAGCGGGATCTGACTGTGTGGCGGCGGGTGGAAGGCGAACCATGCAACTGGGGCGCGACGGGTGTGGTGACCGAGCGCGGCACGCTCACCCTGTCGATGGACGCGCCGGTCCACGCGGGCTATGCCGACATCGCACTTACTGCCAACCTGGTGACTTCGACCACGGTCGAGGATGCAGAGGATATCGAGCGCACGCACCGCCAGCGCCAGCTGCTGCGCTACGACGGCACGCGGTATGCGCCTGTGTCACGCTCCGACGGCTCCTGGCCGTTCGGCAACTAACTTCAATGGATCCACTCATGACCAATGCCCCGCCCGAACCCTGCGACCTGCTGATCGAGGCCGGCTATGTCGTGCCGATCGAACCGCATGCGGTGGTGCTGGAAGACCACGCGGTGGCGGTCACTCACGGCGTCATCGTTGCCGTGCTGCCGATTGCCGACGCACGCGCGCGTTTTGCGCCCAAGCAGACCGTGTCGCGGCCCGATGCTGCGTTGATGCCCGGCCTGGTCAATGCGCATACGCATAATCCGATGACGCTGCTGCGCGGCGTCGCCGACGACCTGCCGCTGATGGTGTGGTTGCAGCAGCATATCTGGCCGGTGGAAGCGGCGGTGATCGGGCCGGAATTCGTGGCTGATGGCACCACGCTGGCAATCGCCGAAATGCTGCGCGGCGGTACGACCTGCGTCAACGAAAACTACTTCTTCGCCGATGTGCAGGCGGCCGTCTACAAGCAGCACGGTTTCCGCGCGCTGGTGGGCGCGGTGATCATCGATTTCCCCACTGCCTGGGCATCGTCGGACGATGAATACTTCGCGCGTGCCGGCGAGTTGCACGATCAATGGCGCGACGATCCGTTGATCAGTACCGCGTTCGCCCCGCATGCGCCGTACACCGTCAACGATGCCAACTTCGAACGCGTGCGCATGCTGGCCGACCAGCTCGACATCCCCGTGCATCTGCATACGCACGAAACCGCGCAGGAAGTGGCCGATTCGATCAAGCAGTACGGCCAGCGCCCGCTGGCGCGGCTGGATCGCCTGGGCCTGGTCAACGACCGCCTGATCGCGGTGCACATGACCCAGCTCACCGATGCGGAAATCCATCTGTGCGCCGAGCGCGGCGTCAGCGTGGTGCATTGCCCCGAATCCAACCTCAAGCTCGCCTCGGGTTTTTGCCCGGCATGCGCGCTGCAGCGTGCGGGCGTGAATCTGGCCATCGGCACCGACGGCTGCGCCAGCAACAACGACCTGGACATGTTCAGCGAAAACCGGACCGCCGCGATCCTGGCCAAGACCGTGGCCAACGATGCGACCGCGCTGGACGCGGCCACTACCTTGCGCGCGGCCACCCTGGGCGGCGCGCGTGCCTTGGGCTTCGGCGACACCATCGGTTCGATCGAGGTCGGCAAGCAGGCCGACCTGGCCTGCGTGGACCTGTCTGCACTGGAAACCCAACCGCTGCACCACGTGTTGTCGCAGTTGATCTACGCGGCCGGCCGCCATCAGGTCACCGATGTGTGGATCGCCGGCAAGCCTAAACTGGTGCAGCGCGAGCTCATCGACATGGATACCGCCGCCCTGGTCGCCAACGCGCGGCAATGGCGCGAACGCATCCGCACCGTCCGCGCCTGAGCGCGCGTCACCGCATCACGGAGCCCCCCGCATGAATTCGAATACGCACGCCAAATCCAGCAATTTCCATCAGAGCGAGCTGGATAAATTCGCCGCACTGGCCAATCGCTGGTGGGATGCCGACGGCCCGCAGAAGCCGCTGCATGCGCTCAATCCTGTGCGTCTGGAGTATGTGTCCGCGCGGCTGGAACTTGCCGGTGCACGCGTGCTCGACGTCGGCTGCGGTGGCGGCTTGCTCAGCGAGTCGATGGCGCGCCTGGGCGCGCAGGTGACTGCAATCGACCTGGCGCCGGAACTGGTCAAGGTGGCGCGTCTGCACAGCCTGGAATCGGGCGTGCAGGTCGACTATCGCGTGCAATCGGTGGAAGACCTGGCCGCCGAGCAGGCCGGCAGTTTCGATGCGGTGACCTGCATGGAAATGCTCGAACACGTGCCGGATCCGACCGCGATCATCCGTGCCTGCGCCAGCCTGCTCAAGCCGGGCGGCAAGCTGTTCCTGTCCACGCTCAATCGCACCCCGGCCGCGTTCGCGCTGGCGGTGGTGGGCGCCGAATACATCGCGCGTCTGCTGCCCAAGGGCACGCATCACTACAAGGATTTCATCAAGCCGGCCGAGCTTGCGGCATGGTTGCGCAACGCCGGGCTGCAGCTGGAAGACGTCAGCGGCATGCTGTACGAGCCGTGGCGCAATCGCGCCCGCCTGTCTTCGCGTACCGAGGTGAATTACCTGGCGTATGCGGTGAAGCCGTGAGGAGCCAGGATTCCAAATTCGGGATTTGGGATTCGCAACGGCCGTTGGTTGGTGTCTTGATGGTCTCGGTGGCGTGCCGGGCGATATGCAATTGACGACAGCTCTTGCTGCTGTGGGTTTTCCGCGGGTGGTGCTATTCGATCTGGATGGCACCTTGCTGGACAGCGCGCCGGACATGCTCGCGACGGTCAACGCCATGCTGGATGCGCGTGGGCGTGCGCCCGTTGCGTTGGCTTCGCTGCGCCCGGTGGTCTCCAAAGGTGCGCGTGCGATGCTCGGCGTGGCCTTTGCCGAGCTCGATGCCGCGGCGTGCGTTGCGCTGGTGCCGGAATTCCTGCAGCGCTACGAGGGCTTGATTGGTACGCAGTCGCAGCTGTTTGATGGCATCGAGCAGATGCTGATGCGGCTGGAGGATGCCGGCTGCGTCTGGGGCATCGTCACCAACAAGCCCGAATATCTGGCGCGCCTGATCCTGCCGCAGTTGGGCTGGGAGCAGCGCTGCGCAGTGCTGATTGGTGGCGACACGCTGGCCGAGCGCAAGCCGCATCCGTTGCCGCTGGTGATAGCCGCAGAACGCATCGGCGTTGCACCTGCGCAATGCGTGTATGTCGGCGACGATGAGCGCGACATCGTGGCTGCGCGCGCGGCGGCGATGCCGTCGGTCGCGGCGCTGTGGGGCTATCGTCTGGACGACGACGACCCGTCGCGCTGGCAGGCCGATGTGCTGGTCGAGCAGCCGCGGGCGCTTTGGAATCCGGCAACGTGGCCGCAGATCTGATCTTTCTTGGTATTTTTCTGGACCCGCCATGAGCCAATCCAGCGCCCTCGACAGTTTTCTCGACAAGTGGGCAACCCGCTGGCCGGAATGGTCGGTTGCCGAACCGTTCGTGCCCGAGCCGCAACGCCGCCTGGCCGTTGCCTGGTTCGCGTTGCTGCAGGAATGGGAAGACATCATGAATATCGCCGGCGACCCGTTGCCGGCCGATGCCAAGCTGGCGTGGTGGCAGCAGGAGCTGCGTGACTGGTCGAGCCAGCGCTCGCGGCATCCGTTGGGGCGCGTGCTTGAGCCGGTCCGTGCGCCGTGGTCACAGCTGGCCGACACCTTGCCTGCCATGCAGGCCGCACGCGTCCAGCCGCAATCGCTGCAGCACGCGCTAGGGGCATTGCGCACGTTCGCCGAGGCGGTGGTTGCGGTGGAAGCGGTGCTGTTCGCACGGGCGCGGCCTGGCGATGCCACTGCGGTGGCGGTGCAATGGCTGGATGCACGCCAACGCGTGGCTGGCGACGGCGCAGCGCCGGGCGATATCGCCACGCCCGCCTGGCGCTCGCAGCTGCTGCAGGCCTGGCCGCGCAAAGTCGCCTTGGCACGGCCGCACCGGGTGTGGTCGCGTCTGGCACGGCTGCGCTTGCAGCGCGAGCTGGCGGGCAAGCCCGCGTACCCGCCGCCGATGCAACAGCTCTGGCATTGCTGGCGTGCTGCCAGTGGCACCGATTAAGCGGCGCCGGTACGTCAGCTGCGTGCTGCATGCGCGTATATGCGTGGCGGGCGCGGCGGCCCGATCTGTCGTGTTCGGATCGGGGCGATTGGCAGCACAGCGCGGAGATCATGACACCGCCAATTTTGCGCAGGCCTTGGATCAAGGCGTCGCAGTCGAACCGTTCGCACGCTCTGTTACCGGCAGCCGGCGCGCTGCGGTCGTCGCGGCCGAGATGATCGCGTGCTGCGCGACGCCGACAGCGGGCAGGCATCGCGGCAGGACTTCCAGCTCGTCGCGCTACGCAGCAAGCACGGGCAATGCCCGGCTTGCGACGCAGTTGCGGCCAAGCGCTGACTCAATTGGCCGCGCCGGTACCGCTATTTTTATATTCGTAAAAACGGTTGGCCGAATTGGTGCAGTTGCTGCTGCAATACGGGCGGCCGACCGTCGATGCGTTCCATGGCGCGGTCTTGCGGATATGGCTGCCCAAGGTCGAGTCACGCACCGTCACCTGGCCATTGGGCTAAGTGCCATTGACGTAGGCGCTCAGGCTGCCGACGCTTTCGTCCCAGGCACGCCCAAGATAGGTGTTGTTGTCCGGAGAGCCGGAGACACCGGTAAAGCTGCTGTTGATCGCCAGAAATCCGTAGCTGCTGCCGGGACGCGTGCTGGGGGCAAAAATATAGCCGCCGGGGCTGCTGCCCAGACGTGCGCCGGTGGAACGGATGGTGGCGCCATCGAAAACACCGACCCCGGAGCCGAAGATGAAATCGACATCGCCTTCGATGGTGCTGCTCTTGAAATACGCACGGATCACATCGGACGCACTGGTCGCGCTGATCAACAAGGTGTCCTGGTTGCCGGTCAGCAGGACATCCTGGAAGTTGGCCTTGTCGCCACGCACAGCCAGCGCCACCGCTGATTGATTTTGTCGGTGTAGGTGCCTTCCACATAGTTGTTGTCCACGTGCAGATGGCGCGCCTCGAAATTCGCTGCGCGCACCGTGAACGTCGCGCTGTTGGAGGTGCCCACCGTGGTCGCCGACGCATTGCTCGCACACGGATGGCTTGCGGTGCCCGCTGGCTTGGGAGTGGGGTTGGCGTTGTTGAAGCGGATGACGGTGTCGCCGGTGTTTGTGCCCAGCCCGAACAGCGTCAGCGGTGGCGCATTGGTCGGCACGCAGACCAGCTCGGTGTAGGTGCCTGCCTTGATGCTGATGTAGCGGCGCGTCGTGCCGCCGGCAGCCACGGCAGCATCGATGGCAGATTGCACGCTGCGATAGCGCGTGGAGCCGTCGGCAGCCACCGCGTAGTCGGCACTGAGCAGGGCGACACCTGCGGTCGGGTTCCAGTTGTCGGTCACCAATGCGCTGATCGGCCCGGCTTTGGCCAAGGCTTTGGCGATCGTATAAGTGCTCGCTTCGCTGCTGGTGAGTTGCGGCCGTGTGGCGGTGCCGGTCAGTGCTAGTGCAGTGGCGCTGGCAAGGCTCAGCAATGCGGCGGCGATGCAGGTCTTGCGGATATGCGATGCAGACATGTGGTGGCGCTCTCTCGGGAGGGGACGCGTGCGCAAGACGCTGCAGATGCCGGGTAAGCCAGGAGCGGTCACGACGCTGTTGCGCGCTGGCCTGGTGAACGATCGCAACAGGTGTCCGGCCGCTGCGGGATTCCGAGCAATGCAACGCAAGTGCACGAAGCTCGTTGCCATGCGCGGTTCTCGTTCGTGCCGCAGGGGCGGCCGGCCGATCCTACTGCCGTGCTCATGTCTTGGCTGATGACGTATCAGCCAATGTCCCGGAACTGCGAATCGGTCACGCTTTGCGGCCCAATACTGTCGCAACGGACCTCGCGCGCACGCGGACGATATTGCGGTTGCACAACGACGGCGATCGACGGCGCGTCCTCACATGCCGTGGGCGCCGGGCCTTTCAGACTGGCTCACCCGCGTACCACGCGCATGTCAGGAATCGAAATGGCAGACACCAAAGAGTTGCAGGAAAAATTCTGGAAGGCGCTCAAATCAGATCGCACCGTGATGCTGGGCCTGGACGGTGTCGAAGACGGCCACGCGCGTCCGATGACCGCACAGATCGAGGGCGATAGCGGTGGGCCGATCTGGTTCTTTACATCCAAGGACAACGCGCTGATCGCCATGCTGGGGCAGGGCCGCCGCGTCATCGGCGCCTTCAGCAGCAAGGGCCACGACTTGTTCGCCAGCATCAGCGGCTCGCTGCGCGAAGACACCGACCCGGCCATGGTCGACCGGTTGTGGAATCCATATGTCGCCGCGTGGTACGAAGGCGGCAAGACCGATCCGAACTTGGCGCTGCTGCGCCTGGATGCCGACCATGCGCAGATCTGGCTCAACGAGTCGAGCCTGCTGGCAGGAATCAAGGTGTTGTTGGGCGTAGACCCGAAGAAGGATTATCAAGACAAGGTGGCGGACGTTCCGCTGCGCTGACACCTGCCTCGCATACGCCACCGTCAAGGTGGCGTATGCGCGCTGGTTGCGCGATCGGTACCGCTCACCGCTGTGCAACGGCTGCGTTGCAATGCTGGCCCGCCAAGCGGAGCGCGCCGATGCGCGTGCATCACCTCAATTGCATCTCCACCTGCCCGCTAGGCGGCCATCTTATGGACGGCCGTACGCCGGGGGTACTGGATCGCGGCCATCTGTGTTGCCATTGCTTGCTGGTGGAAACCAGCGCCGGGTTGGTGCTGATCGATACCGGTTTCGGCCTGCGCGATGTGGCCGAGCCACGCGCGCTTCTGAGTCGATTTTTTCTGGCGCTGGTCAAGCCAGACTTGCGCGAGGACATGACCGCAATCCGGCAGATACAACGGCTCGGGCTGGATCCGCGCGATGTGCGGCACATCGTGCTGACCCATCTGGATTTCGACCACGCCGGCGGGCTGGACGATTTTCCGCATGCGCGCGTGCACCTGATGACGAGCGAGCGCGATGCCGCACTGGCACAGCGTACCTGGATGGATCGCCAGCGCTTTCGTCCGCAGCAGTGGTCTACGCGTGGGCAGTGGCGCACCTACGATGGCGCAGCAGGCGAGCACTGGATGGGCCTGGAATGCGTGCGCGACCTGCATGGACTACCGCCAGAACTGCTGATGGTGCCGCTTCCCGGCCACACCCTGGGTCACGCCGCGGTTGCGGTGCATACGCCGGAGCGATGGCTGCTGCTGGCAGGTGATGCATATTTCTTCCATCGCGAAATGGATGCAGATGCGCCTTACTGCACGCCGGGGCTGCGTGCTTACCAATGGATGCTGGAAAAGGACCGGACTGCGCGCTTGACCAACCAGCAGCGTCTGCGCGCGCTACGGCAACAGCACGGCGGTGAGGTGGAGGTGTTCTGTTCGCACGATGTAAGCGAGTTCGAGCGCGTTGCCGGGCAGCCGGCCCGACTGCCAAGCGGCGCCTTGCTGCACGCACCCACGCCACAGTGATCTGCGCTTCACCGCACGCCAACGCACCGCAGCGCGATGATCTGCCACCGGCACAGCGCGCTTGCGTGATGACGCCATTCCAGGAGATCGAACATGCAGCAAATTGAAATTGGCCAGATGGTGTTTCTACGCGATGGCGAAGTCGGCGTCGGTGCCATCCGCGACATCCGCAACGAGGGGGCCGAGCTGGTCATCAATATCGAAAACGGCGGCGACTTCGTGCTGCCTGCATCGGTGGTGCGTGATGTGCATTCGGGAAAGGTGATGCTGGATGTCGACAAGCTTCCCGATGATGTACGCAATGCCCTGCGCCATCCGCATGACAACGAGCTGCAGACCAGCACCTATGCCGCCAGCAATATGCAGGATGGGGCATTGAAATAACGGAGTGATTGCTTGCTGAGCGGTGTCGATCCCGGGTCCCGCACACGCCGCGCAGGTCAGTCAGGCAGCAAGAACGTGCGCGGCATGGCATCGGCAGGGCCTGCCAACAATGCAGGTTGCTCGGCTTCGTCTTTCAGCTGCACGCCAGAGAGTTTGCGGCGAAATGCCTCGCGCAGCAGATACTCCAGTTTGTGGGTCGCCTCGGCGTAGCTCAGTCCTTCGGCGCGAATGTTGGAAATGCAGTTGCGCGCTGCATCGGTGAGCCCGACGCGGGGCGTGTAGGTGAGATACAGGCCCAGGCTGTCGGGCGAGCTCAGGCCCGGCCGTTCGCCGATCAGCACGATCACGGCACGCGCGTCGAGCAGCTCGCCGACCTCATCGCCGATCGCCACGCGCCCTTGTCTGACCAATACCACCGGGGCGAGTGACCAACCTTCTTGCGACGCCAGTGCGTCGATCTGGTCGAGCATGCGCGCCGCATGCCGATGGACGGCCAGCGCGGACAGCCCGTCAGCGACCACCACCGCAACGTCATGTCTGCCGCCATGCACGGCCGTGAGGCCGCGTAGCTGGGCGGCGGCTTCCTCGGCAAGACGCCGTCCCAGATCGGGACGTTGCAGATACTGATGACGATCGGCCGCAGCGCTTTGGAGCAAGATGCTGCTGCGCCCGCGTCGCTCCAGCGCGGCCTGAAGCGGTGCCGGGTCGAATGCCAGATGCACCGCATCGCGTGCCTGCGCATGCGCCAGTTGGAACTCCAGGTGCGCGTCCGTGGGCAGACTGGTCCCCACCCGGCCCAGCGCAATGCGCGCGGGGGTCAGTTGGCGCAGTTGCGCCCAGGCATCGCGTGGCGGTCTGGAGGGCGTGCTCATGGCGTCGTTCTACCGCTGACCTGTGCCAATGCACGCCGAAATGGCGCCGGTACTTCGCTGCCAAGTTCGAAGCGACCATCGCGCAGCTGCAGGATGTCGTGCTGCTCCAGCCACTGTTCGAACTCGGGCGCAGCGCGCAGGCCGAGCGCCTGGCGTGCATACAGCGCATCGTGAAACGAGGTGGTCTGGTAATTCAGCATCACGTCGTCGGAGCCGGGAATGCCCATGATGAAATTGATCCCGGCAGTACCGAGCAGGGTGAGCAACATATCCATGTCGTCCTGATCGGCTTCGGCATGATTGGTGTAGCAGATGTCGCAGCCCATCGGCACGCCGAGCAACTTGCCGCAGAAGTGATCCTCCAGCCCGGCGCGGATGATCTGCTTGCCGTCGTAGAGATATTCCGGCCCGATGAAGCCCACCACGGTGTTCACCAGCAGCGGTTTGTAGTGGCGCGCCACCGCATGGGCGCGCACCTCGCAGGTCTGTTGATCCACGCCGTGGTGCGCATTGGCCGACAACGCGCTGCCCTGGCCGGTTTCGAAATACATTACGTTATCGCCGACGCTGCCGCGGCGCAGCGACAGGCCCGCTTCGTAACCTTCCTGCAGCAAGGCCAGATTGATGCCGAAGCTGGCATTGGCCGCCTCGGTGCCGGCGATCGACTGAAACACCAGGTCCACCGGCACGCCACGGCCGATCGCTTCGATGGTGGTGGTGATGTGCGCAAGTACGCACGATTGCGTGGGGATCCGATAACCGCTGATCACCGCATCGAGCATGCGCAACAAGGCGGTGGTTGCGGCCAGGCTGTCGCTGGCCGGATTGATGCCGATCACTGCATCGCCGTTGCCGTACAACAATCCGTCGAGCACGCTGGCGGCAATGCCGGTGGCATCATCGGTCGGATGGTTGGGCTGCAGGCGCGTCGACAGGCGTCCGCGCAACCCCAGCGTGTTGCGAAAGCGGGTGACGACCCGGGTTTTCTGCGCCACCAGGATCAGGTCCTGCACCCGCATCAATTTGGACACCGCGGCCACCATTTCCGGCGTCAGGCCGGGGGCCAACGCGGTCAATGCGGCTTCGTCGGCCTGCGCACTCAGCAGCCAATCGCGAAAGCCGCCCACGGTGAGATGCGCCACAGCGGCAAATGCAGCGGCATCGTGCTGGTCGATGATCAGCCGGGTGACTTCGTCCGCTTCATAAGGCACCACCGCCTCCTGCAGGAAATGCTGCAGCGGTAGATCGGCCAGCGCCATCTGTGCGGCGACGCGCTGCAGGCCGGAATCGGCGGCGAGTCCGGCCAGCTGGTCACCAGAGCGTGCCGGCGTCGCCTTGGCCAGCAGCTGCTTCAGATCGGCAAACCGAAAACGCTCGCCGCCTGCGGTGAAGGCAAAGCCGCTCATCCGGCGCTGGCCGCGGGCGTGTGCTGCGTGCGCAGGCTGAGGACGCAACACACCGCACCGAACAGCAGCAGGCCCAGAAAGATCAAGGCCACAATCGGGTTGAACCACACCATCGCCACCAGGCACACGAGCGCCAGCAGCAGCGCAATGGCAGGCACCACCGGGTACCCCGGTGCGCGGAAACTACGCTCCAACCCCGGTTCGACGCGACGCAGCTTGAACAGGCTGAGCATGCTCATCACATACATCACGATCGCGCCGAACACCGACATGGTAATCATCGCTGCGGTCAACGACATGCCCTGGATCTTGACCACGCTGTCACTGCAGATCGCGGCAATGCCGATGACGCCGCCGGCCAGAATGGCGCGATGCGGCGTGCGAAAACGCGAGAGCCTGGCCAGCCCATGCGGCAGGAAGCCGGCACGCGCCAACGCGAAGAACTGCCGCGAATAGCCCAGGATGATGCCGTGAAAACTCGCCACCAGCCCGAACAAGCCGATCCACACCAGCATGTGCAACCAGGTGGAACTGTTGCCGACCACCGCCTTCATCGCCTGCGGCAGCGGGTCGTTGATGTTGGACAGCTGGCGCCAGTCGCCGACGCCGCCGGCAAACACCATCACCCCCAGCGCCAAGATCACCAGGGTGAGAATGCCGGCGATGTAGGCGCGCGGAATCGTGCGCCTGGGGTCCTTGGCTTCTTCGGCCGCCATCGCTGCCCCTTCGATCGCCAGAAAAAACCAGATCGCAAACGGAATTGCGGCGAAGATTCCGGAAATGGCCGCCGGCCCGAACACGTCGCTGCCGGCCCAGCCGTTGGCGGTGAAGCGCGCCACGCTGAAACCCGGCGCCACCACACCCATGAACACCAGTAACTCGATGACTGCCAGCAAGGTCACGATCAGCTCGAAGGTGGCTGCAATCGCCACGCCGACGATGTTCAAGCTCATGAAGACCAGGTAGGCGCCAATCGCTGCGATGCGCGGATCGAGCGTGGGGTACTGCACATTCAGATACGCGCCGATCGCCATCGCGATGGCCGGCGGCGCGAAGACGAATTCGATCAACGTGGCCAGGCCCGCCAGCATGCCGCCATAGGTGCCGAACGCGCGCAGGCTGTAGGCGAAGGGCCCGCCCGCATTGGGAATGGCGGTGGTCAATTCGGTGAAGCTGAAGATGAAACAGGTGTACATCACCGCGACCAGCAGCGTGGTCACCAGAAAGCCGAGCGTACCGGCGGTGCCCCAGCCGTAACTCCAGCCGAAATACTCGCCTGAAATCACCAGCCCCACGGCGATGCCCCACAACTGCCAGGTGCCCAGGGTCGGTTTGAGGTGCTCGTTGCGCATGTCGCACATCTCCTGCAGTCGGGGGAGGGGAGATGAAGCACGCCCGACGCCGAAGCGACGGACCGACCGTCAGCAACTCAAGCGTTCAGCTGCAGCGGCGCGCGACGGTCGTTTTCGGTTATACCGCAAAGCCCGCTGGCGAACACAAGCACAACGGGTAGGTCGCCGCTGACCGGGTGTGTGCAGCGTGCAGGAGCAACGGCCGGCTGCAGGATCAGTCCATCGAGCGTAAGTCTCTCTCCTGCGGGAGAGGGGATGGGGTGAGGGTAGGCCCGTTCACTACGCTCGCCATCGTCGCGCGCACGTGCGCACAATCATGCGACGCACCAGTTGCCAGCGCGCTATTTCGTCCGCTCAAGCACCAATAATGGGTCGATGCGCACATCGAACC